>VBLP01000279.1:11721-15691 GCA_005887925.1 Deltaproteobacteria bacterium
GCTCGCGAGCCATGTGAAGGCGGTCCAAGAGTCTGCTGCGACGATGATCGCGGGGCTCGACGACAAGTACAAGGATCTCCCCGGCCGCGTGAACCGGCTCGAGACCACCGTCTATGACAAGCGGCGCTGACAGCCGATGCAGCCGCCCAAAGCCCAGGTCCGCAACGGGCGCGTGCTTCTCGACGAACCGCTCGACCTGCCCGACCGCAATGTCATGCAGTTGCAGCTCGTGGACAGTATCGTCCGCGTCGACGGCGGCGATCTGGATGAGGAAGGCCGGGCACAGCTACACGCGGAGCTCGAAACTTCCATGGACGAGGCCGACGCAGGCGACACCGAGGACTTTGCAAGGGTCCTCTCCGAGCTGCGACAGCGGCTGTGAATTGAGCTACGAGCAGCGACCGATCGCGCAGACCACCTCGGTGTGGCAGCTCGCGTCGCAGCCGTCGCCGCTGTTGCGGTTGCCGTCGTCGCAGGTCTCGCCGAGCGCGGGCTGGACAATGCCGTCGCCGCAGCCCTCGATCTTGCAAGTGTGCCCGCAGCCGTCGCCGTCTTCGGTGTTGCCATCGTCGCAGTCCTCGCCGGCCTCGGTGATGCCGTTGCCGCACTGGGTGACCGTGATGGCGATGGTCGCGATGTCGGAGGTGACGAAGCCGTCGGAGGCGCTGAACGAGAATTCGTCGCTGCCCTGGAAGTCGGCGTCGGGCGTGTACGTCAGGTCCGGGGCTGTACCGCCGAGCACGCCGTGCGCCGGCCAGTCGACGATCGCGTAGGTCAGCGTCGCGCTGTCGGCGTCGGTCGCCTGGAGCGTGATGCCGAGCGGGAGGTTCATCGGCGTCGCCAGCTCCTGGCCATCGGCGACCGGCGCGACGTCGACCAGCCTGACCGTGATCGTGACCGGAATGTCGATCGAGCTCACGCCGTCCGAGACCGTGATCGTGAACGCGTCGATGCCGACGAAGTGGGCGTCGGGCGTGTACGTGTAGAGCGGCGCGGTTCCGGATAGCGTCCCGTGCTGCGGCGCCGTCGGTCGCGTCGATCGCGAGCGTGCCGTCCTCGGCCATCGTCATCTCGATGCGAGGCGACGAGAATTCCGGAGCCAGATCCGGGTGATGATTGTCCCCACAACCGACGAGTCCGAGCAGCACCACGAGCGTCGCGCACTTGATCATGTCACGGAGCAAGCTCGGCCGTACCCCACGAAAAGTCGGGTAGCGGTGGGTTGTCGAACACCCGCGGATGCAGCGCCGGCGTGAGAATACCGCTCCAGCGGACACCGTCATCTGCGGTGGTCGGGCGGTATCGCAGGTAATCGCCCGTGTTCGACGCCACGACCGGCGTGCGTTATCTCGGGAATCGCACCGCAAACACGAACACAGGAGAGCAAGTAGATGAGCAACCTCACGAAGTGGTCTCCGCAGGTCGAGCTCCGCGATCGCGCGACGCGCAGCGGCCCGGCACTGGCGACCAACGGCGCGATGTGCATGGCATGGCGTGGACTGGATCAGGACAACCTCTGGGTCTCGATCTCCAAGGACAACGGCAAGACCTGGTCGCCGCAGCACGAGCTCAAGGATCGCGCGACCCGCGATGCGCCGGCCATGGCGACGATCCACGGTCGATTCATCATGGCGTGGCGCGGCCTGGGCCAGGACAACATCTGGGTCTCGACGTCCACCGACGGCCTGGACTGGTCACCGCAGCACGAGCTCAAGGACCGCTCGACCCGCAACAACCCGTCGCTGGCCGCGGCCGGCGATCTCGCCGTGATGGCGTGGCGCGGCCGGGACCAGGACAACATCTGGGTCTCGACCTCCAGCGACGGCATCAACTGGTCGCCGCAGCACGAGCTCAAGGACCGCTCGACCCGCAACGGCCCGGCGGTCACCGGCACCATCCGCGGACCGCACGGCGGTCGGCTCTATGCGATGGCGTGGCGCGGCCGCGATCAGGACAACCTCTGGGTGTCGACCTCCACCGACGGCATCAACTGGTCGCCGCAGAAAGAGCTCCACGATCGCGCGACGAAGTCCGCCCCGGGGATCACCCACTCGGACAAGCTGAACGTGTTCTACATGGCCTGGCAGGGCCTGCAGCAGGACAACATCTGGGTGGCGCACTCCGAAGACGGCCTGCAGTGGAGTCCGCAGGTCGAGCTCAAGGATCGGGCGACGCAGGGTGGCCCGATCGGCTTGACCCCGAATGACACGCTGTACATGGCGTGGCGCGGCCTGCAGCAGAACAACATCTGGGTGTCCACGCTCCTGCCCTGAGCGCTGGTCCGGTCGGGCGATCGCTCACGCCGTACGATCGCTCGCCCGATCGCGGTCGGCTCCGCGCCGGGTTGCGAGATCCGACTCGATGATCCGTTGCATCAGGTATCGCGATTGCATGCGCGCCTGGTCCGAGAGGGGCACAAGTGGATCCTCCGCGACGGAGATAGCAAGAACGGCTTGCGCGTTGATGGTGCACGGCGCAGCGAGATCGTTCTCGAGCCCGGCCTGGAGATCGGCATCGGCGGCATCACGTTGATCGCGGAGAGTCCGCTGTCCATTGCCCTGCGCGGGTTCCTCGCGCGACTGCTCGGCTGGGGCAGCGATCGAGCCGAGAGTGTTGATCACGCGTTGCGTTCCGTCCGCATGGCCGCCGCCCGCCGAGCTGCGTTGGTCTTGTGCGGCGACGGAGATCTTGTTTCCATGGCCCAGTCGATCCATCGCCACGCCCGCGGCGCCGATCGAAGGTTCGTTCTTTGCGACCCACGACGACCACGACGCAAGGCGACGGTTCGATCCGCAGAAAGCTATGCCACGGGGATGGAGGCGCTGTCGGTGGCAGCGGGTGGCTCCGTGTGCGTGCGAACCCGCCGGCCGCCGGCCGATTTCGACCAGCTTGTCGAGGTTCTGCGCGCGCCGAACATGCAGGTCCAGCTCATCTTGTGTGCGGCGGCGCTGGAGGACTGCAAGAGGTACAGCCTGACGCCGATCGTGCTCCCGCCACTCGCCGATCGCGCAGCGGAGCTCGATCGGATCATCAACGAGTACGCCAAGGACGCGATGATCGATCTCGCGGTGTCCGGCGCGGGATTTCCGCCGGCCGATGTCGCCTGGGTACGCGAGCACGCGAGCTCGTCGCTGCCCGAGATCGAGAAGGCGACGCTCCGGCTGGTTGCGCTCCGCGCATCGCCGAGTCTGAGCAACGCGGCCGCGCGGCTCGGAATGGCGCCGGTGTCGCTGTCACGCTGGATCGGCCGCCGCGACATGCCCATGGAGATCGTCCAGTGATGCCATCCCGAGTCGCGGTCACCTGAGAGCACGCCTGCTGGAGCTCGACCTGGGCGACGGCGTGGTAGGTTTGCGCCGCCATGTCAACCCAACCCGGCTCGGTCACGTCGCGCCGCGCCGCGATGGACCGCGGGCTGCTCTGCCTCATGCTCGTGGCCTGCAAGCCGGCCGTGCATGAGGATCCCCACCCTGCGGTCGCGCCAACGCCGGATGTCCCGGTGGCATCCTCGCGCGCCGCGCCACACTCCGGTGCAGGCGACAGCATGTCCGAGCTACCCTCTGGCATTCATACCCAGACGTTCCTCGTGGGTGACACCACAGTGCGCTACACGATCCTGGTCCCGGAGGGTTACTCCCGGACAGCACCGGCACCGCTGATCGTGATGCTCCACTACGGCGGCTACAACGGCGACGTGCCCCCGTTCTACGGGCGAGGAATGATCGAGGGACTGGCGCAACCCGCGTTCCGCTCGCTGCGCGCAATCATCATCGCGCCCGATTCCATTGTCGGGGACTGGACCACGGCGGAGAACGATGCGGCGGTGGTCTCGCTCACCCGGGCGATCATGAGTCATTACGCCGTCGATCCCGCGAAGGTCGTACTCAGCGGCTACAGCATGGGTGGGGTCGGCACCTGGCACATTGGGAACAAGCACCAGGACCTGTTCGCCGCGGCGATCCCCATCGCC
>VBLP01000279.1:15772-27185 GCA_005887925.1 Deltaproteobacteria bacterium
CGCATCGAGTGGCGAGAGTTGGCCGACCTCACCCACTACAATACGGGGGCGTTCGCCCCGGCGCTCGCCGACGCGGCAGGCTGGCTCGAGCGATCGTGGCGTAGCGCCGAGCACCGCCGCCGGGATGGCGGACCGTGATCTCATCTGGGTGTCGGCCACCGCTCGGAGATCTCGCATCCGGAGATGGTCTATGCCGCGGGGCGCGCCGGTCGCATCGATGGCTCGTGCCGATGAAGATCGTCCAGCGACGCCACCGCGAGTCGCGGCAAGCTGAGACGACGCGGGCTGGAGCTCCGCCCGACGCCCGCGGCGAAGAAGGCAAAGCGGCGGCTAGGGTTTGGCCGGTGACGGACATCCGGTGCCGAGCCCCTCTGAGTCGTTGGCCTTTGCGCATCCCGCGGGATCCACCGTGTCGTACGCGGCAGCGCCTGGTCCTCCAGCTACAACGCGCGCCAGGTCCATACCGCCGAGCTTTCGGAGGGTTTCACGGCGGATCGTTAGCTTCAGCGTTGATTTCTTCACCATGCTATCGTACCGCACGCGTTTGCGCGGTAGCTATTGCTCGCCTGGTGTCGCTGAGGCGCACGCATTTGCGTGGCACGTCTCGATTACCTTGGCCGCTAGCGGCAGCGTCCAGCGCGAGACATCTCCCGCGAAGCCGCGTGTGACGAGGTCGCTGCCTTCGTAGTGCAATCCGACAACGTAGGATTTGTGCGCTGGAAGCATCCACGACAGGCGCCCGTTCGATACGTCCCAGAACCGCAGGAGTCCGTCACTGCCTCCGGCGACTACCAGCAATCCGTCGGGAGCAAGCGTCGCATCAGCCAGGAAGTGTGAATCGCCGCGAAAGACCTGGCCGGGGCTGCCGGTCGCGGCGTCCCAGAGGCGGGCAGTGCCGTCGGCGCCGGCTGTAAGGATCTGCCGCCCACCTGCCACAAAGCGCGCTGTGAACACTCGTCCGGAGTGGCCTTCGAGCTGGCCGATGAGTCGGAACTGATCGAGAGCCCACAACGCGGGTGGGGTCTGCTTGCCTCGGGTCGAGATAGTCACCAACCGCGAGCCATCGGGAGATGGTCTGAACAGTCTCACGCGAGAGGGTGCCGGGACGTCGGCCAGCACCGTGCTTCGCTCCGGATCGATCACGCGCAGTCGGCTGTTCGCATCGGCCGCCACAACCCGACCGTCCGGAAGGATGAGCACAGCATCGATCCCGGCCGTAGACGCCGGCAACGCGAGGCCATCGCGATCATCGCGGGTGATCAGCAGCGCACCGTCGATGGCGCCACTCACAAGGTCGTGGCCCCCCGGGGCGAACGCGACGGTGTTCACTGCCGCCGCGTGGGCGATCGTGCGAAGCAGCTGGCCGCTCGGCAGCGCATAGACCTCGACCGTGTTGCCGCGGGCGATCGCGGCGCGGTCGCCGCTGGTAGTCGACGCGGGGAACGCAGAGTAGTAGTCGTCGCCCGCAGTGGTCACGCTCGGCAGGTCGGCAAACAGCTCGCCGCGCGCGGTGTCCCAGACTCGCGTGCCATGATTCCGACAGCTGAGCGCGATGAAGCGCTGATCGGGAACGAGGGTATCCACGGTGTCGCACTCGGGGCCGATCGTCGGAGACCCCCAGCGCTGATAGGGCGAGCCGGCGTCCCACACGCGGGCGGTGCCGTCCCATGATGCGCCGACGACCCGATGCGCGTCACGATCGAAGTGGGCGACGGTGACGAGGCACTTTGGTCCTTCGAGCCTGGCGATGGCCATGCCGGTCGCGACGTTCGAGACGACTACCGCGCCATCCGCGCCCGCGGAGATCATCCGGCTACCACTCGGATCGGACTCGACCCAGTAGATCTTGTTGTGGTGCGAGTTAAACTGGGTCCGAAGGCCGCCGGACGTCGCGTCCCATACCTGTTCGGTCCCATCGCGGCTCGCGGCCGCGACGAGCAGGCCATCGCGTGAGAACGCGACGGCATCGACGGATTCCCCTGCTTCGCGCAGGGAGCGGACGCGTTTCCCGCCCGGGATCTCCCAGATCGATGCGATGCCATCGTAGGTGCCGATCACGAGTTGCGGGCTGGTTGGATCGAAGGCCAGGCTGCGCACGCGCGGTCCAGCGATCGTCGCTGCTCGCCGCCATGTCGACGCCTCGAACACGCGGACCTCAGTGCTGCCACTGGTCGCGAGCCAGCGTCCGTCCGCGCTGAATGCCAGCATGGCGAGCCCCGACCCGTCGTTGTCGAGCTCAGCGATCTGAGTCCCGGTGTCGGCATCCCAGACATGCGCCATTCTGCCCATCAGGTCGATTGCGGCGACGAAGTGCGACGACATCGCGACCGCGTAGTAGCGCCACCGCTTCGCGCGGGTGCGCTGGTCAGTCAGCTCGCGCATCGGGGCGCCGGTCGCGGCGTTCCAGATCCGGACCGTGCCATCGCCTCCGGCGGTGATGATCCGTGAGCCGTCCGGGCTGAACACGGCGTGATACACCGTGTCGCCGTGGTTCATCGTGAACAGGAGCTGGCTCGACTGTGCGTCCCACATCCGCGCGCTGTTGTCGTCGGTCGTGAGGATCCGCTTGCCATCGGGCGCGAACATCGCCGACCACATCCGGCCCGAGCTGCTCGTCAAGCGGCCGAGCTCGGCCATGCGCGGCTGCAGTGCGCGGGCGAGCATGAATGCAACGCCCGCGGAGTGGTCTCCGCGTTGATAGGCGCGCTCCAGATGCCGCACGGCATCGTTCGACTCGCCGTGGAGCAGCGCCTGTTGGCCCCGTTCGGCCTCGGACTCGGTGGCCGCTTGCTCGGCCATATCGGCCCGTGTCATCGAGCGAAGCAGCATTCCACCGAGCACGATGAGTGCGGCAAGCACCGGGAGCGACCGCCGGGCCCACCTGACACGCCGGGCACGCCGCTGGCTTGCCGCGACGAACGAGCACTCCAGCTCGCTGAGCTCACCCGGCGGGAACTGCCGCGTCCAGCGCTCGAGGTCAGCCAGCGCGCCGCCTGCCCACAGCAGACCAGGCTCCCGGGATCGGTCTTCCCATTGCTGCGCCGAGGACCGCAGTTGCTCGCGCAGCTGTGCCCGCAACACGATGCGCAGCTCCGCCGCCAGCGCCATCACGTCGGGATGGCGCTCGTCGGGCTTCTTGGCCAGAGCGCGCCGAATGACCCGATCGAGCTCCGGCGACAGCTCACCAACGGCCGCCGGCCGGTCAGCACCTCGTAGGTGACGACGCCGAGCGAATAGATGTCGGTAGGCGGTCCAACCGTCCATGCGCTGCTCCATTGCTCGGGCGACATATAGGGCGCCGAGCCCATTCCGGAGCCGCTACGGGTCAATCGCTCAACCCGCGGACCGGTCTTGGTCCGCGGCTCGTGGTCCGGCACGATGCGCATGCGCACCGTCTCCACCTTGTCGGGGTCCGGCACGTCCTCGGGCTCCGACATCGGGTCGGCGATCTCGCCGCACACCTTGGCAATCCCGAAGTCGAGCAGCTTCGAGAATAACTGCCCGCCGAGCTCGACCACCATCACGTTCGACGGCTTCAGATCGCGATGGATGATCCCGCGCTCATGCGCGGTCTGCACCACATGGGCGACGCACTCGAAGAACGACACGAACTGCACGAGCGGCATCGGCCCGTGGTTCTCCAGCCATTTGTCCAGCGTGACGCCCTGCACCAGCTCCATCGCGATCCACAGCAACTCGTCCGGTTCGGCGCCGAATGCATAGATGTGAGCCGCGTAGGGATGAACGAACCGCGACGCCAGTTGAGCCTCTTGCAGGAAGCGCTCCCGGACCGCTTCGTTGCCCCGGGGCCGCGCACGCAGCACCTTGACGACGACGTCGCGCTTGAGCTTCGGCTGCTCGGCGCGATAGACGACATCATAGCCTCCCTCGCCGATCTGCTCGCGAAGGACGAACTCGCCAAGCTTTCGGTCAGAAAGATCTTCGCATCTTGCTGCAGCCAGCATGTGGACGGCGCGCAGCTTGTACGACACGCGCCGCGTCATAAGGCCGTTGGGCAGGAGCGAGCGTTCGCCTTGGAACGGACCTTTGCACAGAGCCGCGGATCAGCGCTCTCCGCGGGGATTGACGCCGAGCTCGTGCTCGATCACGCCGCCGAGCAGGTGCAGCGAGTCACGGTGTGGATCCGATCCCGCCACGACTGGATCTGTCGTCCCGCCGCCAGAGTCTGCGCGTATCAGCCCGTGCCCGAGCCGCTGGTAGTCCTCGCAGCAAGCGAGCATCGCAGACGATGATACGTTGGCCCCGATGCGTGATGTGCTGGCGATCGTGTTCGTCATCGGCTGCAACGGCAACGCTCCACCGCCGTCGAGCACGACCAAGCCGCAGCAGCCGCCCACCACCGCTCCACCAAGAACATCGCCCCCGCCGACGGTCGCGCCACAATCCGCGGTCGCCGGCTACTCCAAGGGTTGCGAGACCGAGTGCGCCGACGATCTCGCGGAGCTCGTCACCTACCGCGACGCGAAGGGCGCGATCGCGATCGTCACCGTGCAGGGCAGCCCCGCACGGTGTAGCCATCCGCCGCTGCGCTTCCTTGGGCCCGACGGCACCGAGCGCGTCGTCATTCCGCTCAAGCCAGTCGTGCCCGGCTCGGCGGAGGCCAAGCAGTTCGACGAGATCTGAGCGAAGCAGCTCGACGGTAACGTCCGAAGCGCTCGCGCAGACCCTGGACGCTGCGGGTGCGTCGGTCAGGCTCGTGGTTCTCAACGCCTGCTACACGGCGTCGACCGCCGAGGTGTTGCTCGCCCAGGTCGATTGCGTGGTCGGGATCAGCGGGGCTGTCCACGACGACGCGGCTCGTAACTTCGCGATCGGGTTCTATGGCGGCCTGGGCGAATACGAGTCGCTCGCGGCGGCGTTCAAGCAAGGCAGGGCCGCGATCCGCCTCGACGGGCTGCCCGAGGCCGACCGGCCGCAGCTCCAGGTGCGCGACGGCTTCGATGCAGCACAGCTGATCCTGGCCGCGATCGCGCCGTCGGTGCTCGTCGCGGTGCCGTGCCCCTACCCGGATGCGACCGTTTGCGGCCGATGACGCGGGCAGCTTCCACGGCCGCGACGCGGAGATCGTGGAGCTGATCGGCCGGTTGCGCGCCGGCCAGCGCGAGATCTTTGTGATCGGCCCATCGGGCTCCGGCAAGTCGTCGCTGGTGGCGGCAGGACTGTTGCCGCGGCTCGCGCGTGGGCTCTCCGGGCTCGGCCCGTTTGTCGTCCGCGAGCTGCGGCCCGGCGACCAGCCGTTCTCGCGGCTGTGCCAGGTGCTCGACGTGCTACCCGGGCAGCCGCTCGCAGCGACGGAACGGATCGGCGAGCTGCTCACCCATCGCGCGCCCGGAGCCTCGGTCCTGATCGTCGTCGATCAGCTCGAGGAGCTGTTCACGCAGGCGAGCTCCGAGGAGCGCGAGCGGTTCCTTGACGCCTTGCGCGCGCTGCGGGTCGAGCCGCGCTACGCGGCGATCTTCACGCTGCGGGCCGACTTCTCGGGCGCGCTCATGGAGAGCTCGCTGTGGCCCGAGCGTCCGGCGCAGCTGGCGCGCGTCGACGTGAGCTCGCCGTACCGGCGGACGAGGTGGGTGTGACCGTGGAGCCGGAGCTCATCGAGCGGCTCATGGCCGACGCGGCGTCCGAGCCGGGGATCCTGCCGCTCCTGCAGGGGCCCTGGTGCAGCTGTGGGACGCGCGTACGGAACAGAGGCTCACCCTGGCCGCGTACCAGGCACTGGGCGACGGCGTGCGGAGCGGCCTTGCGGTGGCGCTCGCGCACCAGGCTGACGCCACCCTGCAGCGGTTCACCGCAGCGCAGACCGACATCGCGCGGCGGATCTTGCTGAGGCTGATCAAGCTCGGCTACCGAGCGCCTGCTCATGGTTCGCGCCGCCGCCTCCGCGGACCACTGGTCGGTCACGGAGTGAACAGGAATGCCCAGTTGAGGCAGTTGAGGCCGCCGCCTGCCACGCTCGTGATCTTCTGGTGGTACGTGGAGAAGCTCAGGAACGGGACCGCGTTGTCTGAGAGGCTTGCACAGCGTCGTCGACAATCAGGTTTCTCTCAAGATCTTGTCCGGTGTCCGGCCGGATTTCGGACGCATGTCCGGCATTCGGACATGAGCCCACTCCACTGCCGTGAATTTACATGATGAAGACTCGGCGAGCTTCTTGCTGCGTCGGAGCGCATGTCTCATCTTCAATCTCAATCCAGTCCGTCCCACACAATCGCGCGCTCCCGGAAGCAACGACAGCTCTGGTCGATCGATGCTGTCTTCGCACCGAGACCGCGCCCGAAGCACGTCGCTCGATCGACCTCGGTGCGGCTTCTTCTTGCGTTCGATCGAGAGGAGGTATAGCGATGTCGATCACAACCGATATGTCGATCCCGGTGACACGCGGCGAGCTACGAGAGGATCTGCAACAGCTCCGGATGGAGACGGCGACCAAGGCCGAGCTCCAGCAGGCGATCGAACCGCTGGCGACCAAGCGCGATCTCGAGTTCTGGGGCGGAGCGCTGCTGGCACGCATCGAGTCGGGCGAACGCAAGCTCAACGACCGCATCGAACGCCTGGAGCAGCGATTCCAGAATGACCTCAAGGGCCTCGAGCAGCGAGTCGGGGAGAGGTTCATCAGGCTGGAGGAGCGGTCCGCGCGCCTCGAGGAACGGTTGGTGAGCCTCGAGGGGCGGTTCGTGGGCCTCGAAGAACGGTTCACGGGCCTCGAGCGTCGGTTCATGGGCCTGGAGGAGCGATTGGGGAACCAGCTCGCGCGCCATGCGAAGGCGATCCACGAGTCGGTGGCGTCGCTGATCGCGGGCGTGACGATCAGTACAAGGGGCGGCCCGGACGCGTGAAGCGGCTCGAGGCGGCGGTCTCGCCCCACGCTACATGACCGCGCCCGCGCTGCGATGACCGGGGTCGGCCCGGCGGAGCAGCCGGTCGTCGCCGCTGCGGGGTCACACGACGTCGACGGTGTCCTGCTGGCTCTCGATCACGCGGCGGCCGTCGAGGGTGAGCCGCCAGCGCAGGCCGCGGCGCGACAGCTCGGCGGTGTAGACCGAGTCGACGTAGAGCCGGCGCGCCCAGGCCGCAGCGAGCGCGGTCGCGACCAGGAGCGGGAGCAGGAGGGCGTAATCGCCGGACAGCTCGCAGGCCAGCACGGCGCTGGTCAGCGGCGCGTGGGTGGTGGCCGAGAGCGCGGCGGCGAGGCCGACCAGGGCGTAGCTCGATGGCGAGCCGATCGCGTCGCCGAGCACGGCGTGCAGGACGATGGCGTAGAGCGTGCCGGTGCAGCCGCCGAGCAAGAGGGTCGGCGTGAACACGCCGCCGGGGTTGCCCGAGCCGACGGCGAGCGCGGTCGCGATCGGCTTGGCGACGACGAGCCAGATCACGGTGGCGACCGCGAGCTTGCCGTCGAGCAGCGCGTCGAGCGGCTCGAAGCCGTTGCCGGCGACCAGCGGCAGCGCGGCGAGGATCGCGCCGCACAGCAGGCCGCCGGCGGCGGGCCGCCACGGCACCGGCAGCTTGCGCCAGAGCCGCCCGACGAGGCCGAGCAGGCGGAGGAAGCCGACGCCGACCGGCGCGGCGCAGAGGCCCAGGCCGGCGAACGCGACGAGCTCGGCCGGCGATTCGAGGGCGAACGCGCGCAAGCCGTAGAGCGGCGCACCGCCGACGGCGTAGCGCGTCGCGATCGTCGCGATGACGACGGCGACCAGCATCGGCACGATCGCCTCGAGCACGACCACGCCGGTGACGATCTCGACGACGAACAGCACGGCGGCGACCGGCGCGTTGTAGGCCGAGGCGAAGCCGGCGGCGACGCCGGTGGCGAGCACGATGCGCGCGGTGATGTTGTCGAGCGCGAGCACGCGGCGCGCACCCTCGCCGGCGGCGGCGCCGAACTGGATCAGCGGGCCCTCGCGGCCGAGCGAGTTGCCCGACGCGATGGCCAGCCACGACGCGAGCGCCTGCAGCACGCTGCGGGTCAGCGGCACGCGGACCCGGCCGAGCACGATCGCCTCGATCACGAAGCCGACGCCCGCGCCCTCGCGCACGCGCGCGGCGACCAGCAGCACGAGGCCGACGAGGAGCCCGCCGGCCGCCGGCAGCGCGATCCGCTCCCAGATCGGGGCCGCGGTGATCATCGCGACGACGCTGTCGCCGCCGAGCGCGCCATCGACCGCGGCCAGGCTGATGCGGAACGCGATCGCGAACCCGGCCGCGACGAGCGCCACCGCGATCACCGCGACCCAGCGCCGCCACCAGTGGCTCGGCGCGGTCGTCACTTGGTCTGCGACTGCGGTGGGCGCGGCACCACCGACGGCACGCTCGGCCACAGCAGGTGATACAGCCGCAGGCTGATCAGCAAGAGCGCGTACTCCTGGAGGTCGCCGCCCGAGTCGCGCAGCACCGAGAAGTTGAAGTCGACCAGGGCGAGCGCGTCGCTGATCAGCGCCATCAGCTCGTCGATCGTCGGGGTCTTGACCTGCTTGTCGAACGCCCACGCCGATAGCCGGGTACGCAGCGCCTCGAACATCGGCTTGATCCGGACGTGCAGCGACGCGACCCGGTTGGGCCGCAGCCAGGTCAGGATCATGCCGGCGAGCTGACGGCAGTCGCCGGCCATCGCCTCGGGGCCCATCGCGGGCTCGACCAGGCCGATCATCGCCGGCATCACCGTGCGGGTCCCGGCGGCGCCCTTGAACAGGAGCGCGCTCGGCGAGATGTTGTTGTGCGCCATGCCGTGCTCGTGGAGCGCGGCGACCTGGCGGATCACGACGAAGCCGAGCGACAGCGCGCCGTCGATGTTGAGGTCGAGCTCGGCGATGCGGTCGCCGAACCTGGGCTCGTCGACGTACTCGCTGAACAGCAGCAGCGACGAGGTGTTGGCGTCGTAGATCACCTTGTGCAGCGAGGTCAGGAGGCCCTGGCGGACGCGCTTGAGCGTGGGGAGGTAGTACTGCTGCCAGTTCTCGACGAACTTGCGCGGGTCGGCCATCTTGGTCAGGTCGATCACCGTGACCAGCTTGGGGAAGATGTTGGCGTCGGGGAACTGGCCGCTCTCGACCATGTCGGCGCGCGGCGCGGCGAGGAAGATCGGATGGCCGCGGACCCGGCCGAGGCTGCGCTCGACGGCGTAGCCCCAGTCGTAGACCGCGCGCTCGGCGGCCTCGACGATCTCGGCGGTGATCGTCGGGTCCTGGGTCGCGGCGACCGCCGACTCGTTGGTCCGCGTGCGCTCGGCGACCCGGCTCGACTTGCGGCTCGGCCGCTCGTCGGGCAGCTCGCGCAGGTTGCCGCGGAGCTCGGCGACCACGGCCGCAACCGACGGGAACCGCTGGTTGGGATCGCGCTCGACGCAGCCCTCGATCGCCGCGCGCAGCACCATCGGGAAGCCGTCGGGGTAGAACACCTTGCTGCGGCCGCCGACCACCACGCCCTCGGCGATCCGCATGAGCAGCGCCCACATGTCGTCGGCCGCGCCGTACAGCAGCTGGTCGGTGAACAGGCCGTGCAGCGCGCCGCCGATCGCATAGATGTCGAGCGCGGTGTTGATCGGCGAGTCCATCAGGGCCTGGTCGATGGTCTCGGGCGCCACCGACCAGCCGGGCGAGCCGAAGATCCGGCCCTTGTAGTAGGTGCGGTAGGTCTGGTTGCCGACGTCGTCGAGCGACATCGCGAGGTCGAAGTCGAACACGCAGGCGACGTTGGCGCCCTCGTCGACCAGGATGTTGCGCAGCGTGAAGTCGCGGTGGACCAGGCGCGCCGCGTGCAGCGTCGCCAGCCCCTCGAGCGCCTGGAGCAGCAGCTTGGTGCGCGAGCGCGGTGTCAGGTTGTGCTTGGCGATCGACTCGAGCAAGGTCACGCCCATCCGCGGCGTGACGAACAGGTAGTTGTCCGAGATCGGCGCGGACACGTACGTCGGCAGGATGTTGGGGTGCTCGATCGCCGCGATCCGCGCCATCGCGGCGAGGTTGTTGTGGTGATCGCGCCGCGTGATCTCGTCGGTGCGGAGCTGGAACAGGTAGTTGGAGTGAAACACCTTGCCGACGACGGCCTCGATCGCGCCGGTCGCGTCGTCGCGGCGCTCGAGCTCGTACACCGTGCCCATGCCGCCGTTGGACAGGTGCTTGCCCAGCGTGTGGTAGAGGTAGCGGTTGTAGCGGAAGACGAAACCGGGCTTGGTCAGATCCTCGGACTTGAGCGTTCCAATCGAGACCGTTTCGACCCAGTCGGTCATCTCGCCGGTGAGACTGTACGCCTGGCAAGGTCATCGGGGCAACCTTCGGGCATGGCAAGCGGCTGATATCGCTCGAGGTCCGCTGGACGGCGGTGTCTTGTCGCAGCGCGGCCCGCGTGATGCGCCGGCGGCGCCATCATGGTACCCAGGCGACAGTGCTCATGCTCGAGCATCGTCTAGCCAAGCTCGCGGCGGCCGCGGCGTTCGCGCTCCTGGTGATCGGCGGTACGGTGAACCCGACGGGTTCGAGCCTGGCGTGTCCGGAACCGACGCTGGTGTGCCACGGCCAGCTGTTTCCCCCGATGGTCGGCGGCGTGTTCTACGAGCACGGTCACCGCCTGGCGGCCATGACGGTCGGGCTCCTGCAGATCGCGCTCACCATCTTGCTGGCGCTGCGCCGGCCCCCGCTGCGCCGGCTGGGCTGGATCTTGCTTGGTCTGGTGATCTCGCAGGGCGCGCTCGGCGCCATCACCGTCGGCTACAAGCTGCCGTGGTTCGTGTCGACCGGGCACCTGCTGCTCGGCATGAGCTACTTCGCCACACTGATCTACACCGCGTTTCGCACCCGGCCCGAGCCGAGCGTCGTCGAGCTCGACCACCATGCGCGCCTGCGCGACGATCTCGGGGGCGCGCGGCGCTGGATCGCGGTCGCCTGTGGCGCGGTGTTCGTCCAGCTCCTGGCCGGCGCGCTGGTCCGCCACCTCGGCGCGGCGATGGTGTGCCTGGGCATGCCGAGCTGCACGCGCAGCGGCGAGTGGTGGCCGGACGCGTGGGTCCAGGACCTCCACATGATCCACCGCGGCCTCGGCGTGGCCGTCGCGGTCGTGACCACGCTCGCCGCGATCGCGGTGTACCGCCGCGCGCCGTCGTGGCCGGCGCTGCGTCTGCTCGCGCTGATCGCGCCGGTGCTCGTCGTGGCGCAGGTCGCGCTCGGCGCGTTCACCGTGCTGACCGTGCGCGCGGTGCCGCTCGCGGTCGCCCACTTCGCCGGCGCTGCGAGCCTGTGGGCGCTGTGGATGTCGGCGTGGCTGATGACCCGCCCCCGCACCACCGCGGCCCGGCTCGCCGGCCCGATCGCCGCGATGCACCCGGTGCGAGCATGAGCGAGGTCACGTCTTCCATGCCCACCGGCGTGCCCCGCGGCGTGCCCGTCCCCGCCGGCGCTTCCGG
>VBLP01000279.1:27273-27513 GCA_005887925.1 Deltaproteobacteria bacterium
CTGATCGTCGGCTCGGCCAACACGCTCAACATGTGGCTCGAGCGCGACATCGACTGCCTGATGGCGCGCACGCGGAACCGGCCGCTGCCGCAGCACCGGCTCGCGCCGCGCACCGCGCTGGTGTTCGGTGCGCTGCAGGGCGCGCTGTCGCTGCCCGCGCTGGCGATGGTCAACCTGGTCACCGCGGGGCTCGGCCTCGTCGCGCTCGTGCTCTACGTCGGCGTCTACACGCCGATGAAG
>VBLP01000280.1 GCA_005887925.1 Deltaproteobacteria bacterium
GTGGCGCGGCGGTCCTCGTGCAGGGGCTCCGCGGTGTACGCACGGGTACGGCGCGCTGGGCGCGCAATGTGTTCATCGCCTCGATCCTCTATCTTCCGGTGCTATTCGCCGTGATGGTCCTCGACGGCAAGGGGTAGGCTCGCCGCGATGACCTGGGAACAGCTGCACCCGGCGATCAACGCCGCGCTCAACCTGACCTGCTTCGTATTTCTCGTGCTCGGCCGCGTCGCGATCGCGCGCGACGACGTCGCGCTGCACCGCAAGCGGATGCTCAGCGCGTTCACGGCATCGACCGTGTTTCTGATCTCGTACGTGATCCGGTTCGCGACCACCGGCACGCATCGCTATCCCGGCGACGGCTGGGACAAGACGGTCTACCTGATCACGCTGTTCAGCCACATGGTGCTCGCGGTGGTGCTCGTGCCGCTCGTGATCGGCGCGCTTCGCCGTCACGTGGCCGATCTGGATGTACGTTTCGGTGACGGGAGTGCTCGTATACCTGATGCTGTATCACCTCGCACCCGCCCTTCATGTGTAGGGCGACGCACGTCGCAAATCCACACTAAGCACGTGACTTCTCGACACTCCCGCGTGCGGCGACGGTGGGTTTCTGAGCTTGACTTGAATTTGAAAATGGTTTTCAATCTCAGCATCCATGAAGTGGTCCCCGTTCGCCGCCTCCTTGCTCCTTGTTCCAGTCCTCGCGCACGACGCGCTCGCCGATCGGCGCGCGTACGGCGAGACCTACGAGGCGGTCACGGCGCCCAAGGGCGAGATCGATGTCGAGAGCTGGTCGACGTTCGCCCCCGATGGTGAGCTCAACGGCGGACCGCCGTCGCGCGGCGTGCGCGAGATGATCGAGCTCGAGTACGGCATCACCGATCGCTGGGACGTCGCGCTCTACAACATGCTCGACATGATCACGTCGGGCGAGACCAGCAGTGGATACGCCGGCCTCAAGGTCGAGACCCGGTATCGGCTCAGCGAGCGCGGCCAGTGGGCCGTGGATCCGGTGCTCTATTTCGAGTTCCAGCAGCTGTTCCGCGGCGACGCCGACCAGAAGTACGAGGGCAAGCTGATCCTCGGCAAGGACATCGGCAAGGTGAACCTCGCCCTGAACCTCGCGTTCGAGGAGGAGAAGCTGACGGACGGCGGCTGGAACGCCGAGGTCGAGTACGCGCTCGGCGCGTCGTATGCGTTCTCGCCGGCCTGGGTCGTCGGCGCCGAGATCTTCGGCAAGGCCGAGCGCGAGGCACAAATGGAGGGCGGCGAGAAGAAGCTCGAGAACCGCAGCTGGGTCGGGCCGGCCGTGTCATGGGCCGGCGGCGGCAGCGGCGTCCTGCGCGGCGTGTGGGTCACGCTCGCGGGCGGCGCGGGCCTCGGCGGCGCCGCCGATCCGTACTACGCGCGCGCGATCGTCGGCTTCCAGTTCCACTGAGCGCGGGCGGTCAGCGGATGCGGATGCTGCCGACGCCGCTCACCGACTTCTTGACGTTTGCCGGCTTGCCGTGGATCTCGATGCTGCCGGTGCCGCTGACATCGGCCTTCACGGACTCGGTGACGTACAGCGTGGCCGATCCGGTACCGCTGACGTCGACGCTGGCGGACTTCGCGATCAGCTCCTTGGCCGCAACGTCACCAGTCCCACCGACGTCGACGTGCAGCGTACCGGTCGAGCCCTTCACCGAGAGCTGGCCGGTGCCCGACACGCCGATCGAGAATCGCTCGCTCGACACGCCGCTGATCTTCATCTCGCCCGTGCCGCTGAGCGAGACCGCCGACAGCTCGGGCACGGTCACCGCGACCTTCAGGTGATGGTGCCGGCGCAGGTCGCGCGGCGTGTCGATCATCAGCACACCGTCTTTGACCACGGTGGTCACCTTGCCGATCAGGTCCGCTTCACCGCTGACCTGCACGCTCTGGCCCTTGCCGACCGCGACGTCGACCTCCATCGTCCCGGCCAGCTCGACGGCGTGGAACGCCGGCACGTTGCGCGGCTCGCTGGCCTGCGGATCGGCGTGCGCGACGCCGAGGGCGAGCATGAGGGCGAACAGGCCCAGACCGAAAACACCCGAGACGGAAGACACCGAAGATCGCGAAATGGCACGTTTCATGTCTTCAAGATGCCCCGGCCGGCGCCCCGGTTGACATGCGTTCGTAGGCGATTCCCCAGCGAATGCCGCGGTCACAGGTGATGAACACCGGCGCGCCGGTGCGCTCGAGGATGCGGGCGAAGATCGCCACCCCGGCCGCGATGACATCTGCGCGCTGCGGCTCGATGCCGGCGATCGCCTTGCGCTCGGCGACCGTCGCGGCGAGCAGGCGGGCGAGCAGCGCCGCGACGGCAGCGGGCGGCATCCGGAGCCCGGTCACCGCGGCGGGCTCGTAGCGCGCGAGGCCGAGCTGGACCGCCGCGAGCGTGGTCGCCGTGCCCGCCGTGCCGATCACGGGCACCGCGCGGGGCAGCGCGACC
>VBLP01000021.1 GCA_005887925.1 Deltaproteobacteria bacterium
CCGCGCCTGCCGAAGAACCACCGACGCCTGCGCGAACGGTCCTTGGTACGTGCGGGGCATGACCTGCCAATCCTAGTTACAGTCGCGGCGCCCGACCCCATCCGCTCGCGGACGCCCACGGCGGCCTCGCGTTGGCGCGTCGCGAGAGCTTGCGTTCACGGGCGAGTCACTCGAATACTCCGCCGGTGTTCTCAGTCACGTACCTGGGTCACCAGGGCTGGTCGGTCCGGGGCAGGCAAGGCCACGTCCTGCTCGATCCGCTGCTGACCGACGAGTACAGCCCCGGGTTCTCGGCCGAGATCTATCCGCCGCGCCGGTTTGCGCTCGGAAAGTTCCCGCCGGTCGATGCCGTGGTGCTGTCGCACGAGCACGCCGATCACGTGAACCTGCCGTCGCTCGCGCTGCTCGATCGCTGCGTACCGATCGTCCTGCCGGCGCGCTCGGCGCGCGCCATCCGCGATGCGATCGCCGCCCTCGGATTTCGCGTGCTGCCGTCGCGCACCGGCGACCCGCCCGGCGTGCAGCTCGACTGGGAAGTGACCAACCTCCAGATCGTCGTCGCCGATCGCGCTCACCACGGCAGCTTCTTCACGTACGTCGACAGCTGGCCCAGCGCCGAGACCCTCGCCTCCATCCGTCGCGACGTCGGCCGGCTCGGCGTCCTGTGCCACGCGAATAACGTAATGGACTGGTCGTGCCATGAGGCCGGCCCCGGCCGCCTCGGCGCGCCGAGCGAGTCGCAGTTCGCCGCCGAGCTCCTCACCGCCGAGGCCAGCTGGTGGCGTCCCGGCGACGCGCCCCTCGTCACCGCGATCTGCGGGCCCGGCCTCTCGTTCCGCGGCGACGACGCCTGGATGAACCAGATCCTGTGCGTCGACTCCGAGCGCGTCTGCTAGGCGCTGCACGCCGTCGCGGTCGACCGCATGTTCCGCGCGCCTGTCCCTGGCGAGACCGTCGAACTCGTCGCCGGCCGCGTTCGCCGGATCGCCCCGAGCGCGCCGTTCGTCCGGGTCCTCGACCGCTCCGCTTGGCCGTCGCTCACCGTGCCCCGCCGCGCCTGGATCGACGAGTTCCCGCCCGCCTGCGGCGAACGCTCGCTCGATGACACCGCCTGGCCCGTGCTGCTCGCCGAGCTCGACCGCCTCGCGGCGTTCCTCTACCGGCGCGAGCTGTTCCACGCCGTGCTCGCCCTTGACGCCGCCACCCCCCGCAAGCGCAAGCCCGCCTTCGCGCTCGTGCTGCGCTGCGACCGCGATGACCTTGCGCACGTGTTCGAGTACCAGCCCGAGGCCAACCGCTTCACCCGCGCTCGCGCGACCCGCCCGCTCGAGACCTACGCGCTCGGCCTCGAGTGCTGGGCGCCCGATCTCCACCGCGTCCTCGTCGGCCAGATGCTCCCCCAGCGCCTCCTCGGCCACCTCCGCACCTGGAGCTTCTCGCCCACGCCTCTTTCCCCGCTGTTCGCCATCTGGGGCTTCTTCGACGCGCTTCACCGTCCGGCCGCCGCCTCGGCGTTCTACGGCGCGCTGGTCAAACAGCTACGCGACCGACCGACGGTGATCACGGCGGGCCGGCACGCACGCAGCGTGCGCGTGAGACGTCGGCGGGCGCCGGGGTAGCGACGAGCTGGAGTGCATGATCCCGGTCAGCAGATCGATCGGGCTTCGGCGATCGCGACACGCCAGCGCGAGGCCGCCGTGGGCGTCCGCGAGCGGATGGGGTCGGGGGCGCGACCGTGACTAGGATTGGCCGGGTGTTGTCCCGCAGATACCTCGCGGGGTTCGCGCATGATCCGGTGGTGATTCGGCGGGCGCGCCCCCGACGCCCATCCGCGTAGCAGCCCACGGCGCCGAGCGTGTACGCGCTCTGCAGCGCGGCGCGAACCGGTGAGATCCTCAGCGGCGGGTCAGATCCTCAGCGGTGGGTCAGATCCTCAGCGGCGGGGCGTTAGCAGGTGTGGGCCGGGCAGCCGGTTCCGAGGAAGGTGCACTTCTTGATGTTGTCCTCGGCGGAGTTCGATATCACGACGAGCTGCTCCGACGACAGCGTGAGCTTGCGCGAGATCTGGATCGCCTTGGGCATCTTGTTCTGGTTGTGCTTGGCCATCGGGTACCTCCGCGCCGACTGTAGCGCAGCGCAGCCGGATCATCGCGCGCCGTATTCCAGCTGTGCTCGAGCGCACGCGATCGCCGTGACATGTAGTGCTTGGCGGCAGCCGTGCACGTACGTTGCACAGTCAGCCGATCGTGCCGGACCAGCGCTCGGCCAGCGCGGCGAGCGGCGCGCCGACCACGCGCTGCACGGTCCACTCGGCCTGCGGCGCGGCGCCGAGCGCGCGATAGAAGTCGAGCGCCGGCGCGTTCCAGTCGAGCACCGACCACTCGAAGCGGCCGTAGCCGCGCTCGATCGCCGTGCGGGCCAGCGCCGACATCAGCGCGAGGCCGACCCCGCGCCCGCGCGCGGCCGGCTCGACGAACAGATCCTCGAGATAGAGGCCCGGCTGGGCCAGGAAGGTCGAGTAGCTCGAGAAGAACAGCGCGAAGCCGACCGGCGGCCCGCCGAGCTCGGCGAGCAGGACCTCGGCGAACCGCCGCTCGCCGAACAGCGTCGCGGCGAGCCGGGCCTCGTCCGCCACGACCTCGTGCTCGAGCTTCTCGTAGCGCGCCAGCGCACGGATGAAGCCGAGGATCGCGGGCACGTCTGAGGGGATGGCGAACCGGATCACGAGGTCGGAGGAGGGGGTCATGCGAGGCGCTCCAGCACGGCGAGGAAGTCGGGCGGCAGCGGGGACGATAGCTCGACTCGCGCGCCGGTCACCGGGTGAT
The DNA here is from genome assembly GCA_005887925.1 of Deltaproteobacteria bacterium. Classification (GTDB taxonomy): domain Bacteria; phylum Myxococcota_A; class Polyangia; order Haliangiales; family Haliangiaceae; genus JABFXX01. Next base: position 2,826 of record VBLP01000021.1, read on the forward strand.
CGAAGCCGAGCGTGGCGGCGTGCAGGAGCAGCCGCGGCGAGGGCACGAGCGGCCCCGGGTGGTCGCGCAGGTAGACCCGCTCGCCGACCAGCGGGTGCCCCGCCTCGGCGAGGTGGATCCGGATCTGGTGGGTCCGGCCGGTCTCGAGGCGGACCTCGCACAAGGTCGCGCCGCGCAGCGGCCGCACGACCTCGACGTGGGTCACCGCGCGCTTGCCCTGATCGCGCCGCGTCGTCGAGCCGCGCAGACCGTCGCCGCGGTCGCGCACCAGGTACGACTCGATCCGGCGCGCGGTCATCGCGCCGTGCGCGACGCACAGGTAGCTGCGCGCGACGCTGTGGGCGCGGAGCTGCGCGGCGAGCCCGATCTCGGCCCGCTTGGTCTTGGCGAACATGAGCAGCCCGCTGGTGGCGCGGTCGATCCGGTGGACGACGTGGAGCGCGACCTGGGTCGCCGGCTTGCCCTGGCGCCGCCACGCCGCGCGCACCAGGTCCATCGCGGTGCCGGTCTCGCGATCCTCGTAGGGCACGCTGCTGATCCCGGCCGGCTTGTCGAGGACGACGACATGAGCGTCGTCGTGGACCAGGTCCGCCTCGCGCGCCGGGTCGCGCGGCCGCGGCGCGCCGGCGCGGAGCTCGACCGACTGGCCCGCGTCGAGCCGGAGGTCGACCGCGGTCGCGCACGCGCCATCGACGAACACCTTGCCCGACGCGATCTGGCGCTTGGCGACCGACCACGGCACGCCGGTGTGGCGCTTCACGAACGCCGCGAGCGTCGCGCCGGGCTCGTCGACGGTCCATGCCACGCGCGCGGCAGGCTAGCACCGCCCCGGCGATTGTAGCGACCCGATCCGCCGCGCAGATGATATGACGAGGCGATGGATCGCACCCTGTTCAATGCCGATCACGACACGTTCCGCCAGGCGTTCCGCCAGTTCATCGACCGCGACATCCGCCCGCACCAGGAGCGCTGGCGCGAACAGGGCCAGGTCGATCGCGAGGTCTGGCGCAAGGCCGGCGCGCAGGGCTTCCTGTGCCCGTGGCTCGATGAGAAGCACGGCGGCCCCGGGGCCGACTTCCTGTGCTCGGTGATCGTCATGGAGGAGCTCGCGCGGGCCTACGAGAGCGGCTTCGCGATGAGCCTGCACTCCGACATCGTCGTGCCGTACCTGTACTCGTTCGGCACCGACGAGCAGAAGCAGCGCTGGCTCCCCGGCTGCGCGTCGGGCGAGCTCGTCACCGCGCTCGGCATGACCGAGCCCGGCACCGGCTCGGACCTCGCGGCGCTCGCGACCACGGCGGTGCGCGACGGCGACGACTACGTGCTCAACGGCCAGAAGACGTTCATCTCCAACGGCCAGCTGTGCGACATCGCGGTGATCGCGGCGAAGACCGACGCCGACCCGGCCAACGCGCACAAGGGGATCTCGATGTTCGTCGTCGAGGCCGGCCGCAAGGGCTTCACCAAGGGCCGCCGGCTGCACAAGATGGGCATGGCATCGCAGGACACCTCGGAGCTGTTCTTCGAGGACTGCCGCGTTCCGGCCGCCAACCTGCTCGGCGGCGAGGGCGGCGGCTTCATGATGATGATGCAGAAGCTCCAGCAGGAGCGGCTGTGCGACGCGATCGGCGCGGTCGCCGGCGCCGAGCAGGTCCTCGAGGACACGATCGTCTACACCAAGGAGCGCAAGGCGTTCGGCAAGCCGATCAGCAAGTTCCAGAACACCCAGTTCAAGCTCGTCGAGTGCCTGGCCAAGGTCGAGGTCGGCCGCGCCTACGTCGACAAGGTGATCGCCGGCCACATCGCCGGCAAGTACCTGGTCAAGGAGTGCTCGATCGCCAAGTTCTGGACCACCGACATGGGCCAGGAGGTCGTCGACACGTGCCTGCAGTTCTTCGGCGGCTACGGCTACATGCTCGAGTACCCGGTGACCCGCGCGTTCATGGATGCCCGTGTCCAGCGGATCTACGCCGGCACCAACGAGATCATGAAGGTGATCGTGGCAAAGCAGCTCGGTCTTTGACCGCCTCGAGCGTGAAGTAGAACGTGGTGCCGCGGTCGAGCTCGGACTCGGCCCAGATCACGCCGCCGTGGCGGTGGATGATCCGCTGCACGGTGGCCAGGCCGACGCCGGTGCCCTCGAACTCGTGCGCGGCGTGCAGGCGCTGGAACACACCGAACAGCTTGTCGGTCTGCGCCGGATCGAAGCCGGCGCCGTTGTCGCGCACGAAGTACACCACCGGGTGGTTGCCCGGCAGCGCGCCGAGCTCGATCTGCGCCTGCGCGCGCTTGCCGGTGAACTTCCAGGCGTTGCCGAGCAGGTTGGTCAGCACGATCTCGAGCAGCCGCGGGTCGGCGTGCGCGAGCAGGCCGTCGGTGACCGCGATCTCGACGGCGCGGTCGGGCTGGGTCGCGCGCAGCCCGGCGAGCACCTTGCGCGCCAGCTCCGAGATGTCGACGCGGCGCCGCCGCGGCTCGGTCCGGCTGATCCGCGCCAGGTCGAGCAGGGCGTCGATCAGCTCGTTCATCCGGCTCGCGGCGTCGCGGATCTGCCGGGCCCGGCGCGCGTCGTCGGAGGTCAGCCGGTCCGCGGCGTCCTCGAGCAGCGCGTGGCTGAACCCCGAGATCGCGCGCAGCGGCGCGCGCAGGTCGTGCGCGACCGACGAGCTGAACGCCTCGAGCTCCTGGTTGGCGGCCTCGAGCTCGGCTGTGCGCTCCTGGACGCGCTGCTCGAGCCGGGCGTACAGCCGCGCGTTCTCGATCGCCAGCCCGGCGCGGTCGGCCAGGTCCTGGAGCAGCGTGACGTCCTCGCCGGTGTAGCTCCGCCCCGGCGCGTTGCGCACCACCGACAGCGTGCCGATCACGGTCTGCCGGGCGCGGATCGGGACCGTCGCGAAGCCGTGGATGTGGAGCCGCTCGACGATCGGCCGCAGCGCCTCGTCGCTCTGCGCCACCATCTCGCCCGGCGTGACCTCGGCGCGGATCGGCTGTCCGGTGCGCGCGACCCGGGCCGAGATCGAGGGGCTATCGACCCGCACCACCTCCAGCCCGGCGAGGTAGGTCTTGTAGTCGGCCGTCAGCGCGCGTTCGCGATGCGCGTTCGCCACGTGGCACAGCCGCTCGCCGTCGTCGGACAGCAGCGTGACCATGCAGCCATCGCCGACGAGATCCGCCACCGCGCGGGCGATCTCGTCGAGCAGCGGCTGGTACGTCGTGGCGACCGCCGCGAACGCATCGGACACCCGGGCCAGCGCGCGCAGCCGATCGCCGCTGCGGACGACGGAGATCAGGCTCGCTTCCCGGCTCTCCTCGCTCTCGCGCATCGCCTGCTCGGCGAGCTGGTGGAGGTCGTCGGTCTCGACCGCGGCCCGCCGGATCAGGGCCATGAAGATCACCGAGCTCGACACCACCAGCATCGCGCGGACGAACCCGGTGCTGTACCAGCCGGCGCGCTCGCCCCACTGCAGGACCAGCGCGAGCACCGCGGGGACGACCAGCGCCGCCGGCACCAGCTGGCGCGCGAGCACGCCGCCGGGAGAGTCGCGCGCGAGCAGCGCCAGCACCCCGCGCGGGCGCCCCTCGGCCCCGACCACCGCGGCGGCGAGCAGGTAGATCGCGACCGCCGTGTGCAGCGCGACCGCCGAGTATGGCCCGATCGCGTACAGATCGCGCACGCCGTAGAGGTAGCCCAGCACGGCGACGTGTGCGGACAGCATGACGAGCAGGCCGAGCCGCTCGGCCCACTGCGAGGCGAGCCCGAGCACCGCCGCGGCCAGCAGCAGGAGCGAGGCCGCCGTCGCCGGTGACATCCGGCCGCGCGCGCCATCCGCCACGACATCGCGCACGACCAGCTGATCGATGCCGAGGTTGATCCCCGCGGCGTACTCCACCAGCGTCGCGGCGGTGACCGCGATGGCCGCGGCCGCGAGCCCGTGCACCACGCGCGCCGCGCGCCGGCCGATCGCCAGCCACAGCGCGGCACCGAGCAGGATCAGCGTCACCGCGGTGTTGAGCTTCATCTCGGCGAGCCCGGGATGCAGCTGCACCAGCGCGCGGACGCCGGTCAGCCAGCCGACGCAGACCACCGCGCCGATCACGGCCGCGGCGAGGCTCGCGGCACGAGCCGCGCGCGCGAACCCGGCCACGATCCGGCTGCTGGTTGGCTCGGTCGATGGCTTCGACCCAGCGGCGGCCACGATCACACCCTACCGCGGGCCTCGACGGCGGTGCCGGAGCCAGAGCCTTCTCACGACCTGACACCGTTCTCGGGACTCTTCGCAGATCCGAGGCGAGCCGGCGCCCCGCGACCAGTTACATACCAGGTGGAATGGCGACGCGATGATAATCCTGGAGTGATATCACGCCGTGACGATACTTTGGTGAGATGGCGGCTGCCGTGATCGCGGTGATCGATATCGGGACCAACACGCTGCTGCTGCTGATCGTCGACGCGGCGATGCAGCCGGTCGTCGATCTGTGCCGGTTCGGTCGGCTCGGCAAGGGTCTCGACGCCACCGGGCGGCTCGCCGGCGACGCCGTCGCCGCCAGCCTCGACATCTGCCGCGAGTATCGCCGCGTGATGGACGAGCACGGCGTCGCGCGGCCGATCGTGATCGCGACCCAGGCGGCGCGCGAGGCCCGCAACGCCGCCGACTTCATCGCCCCCGCCGAGCAGATCCTCGGCGCGCCGATCCAGGTGATCGCCGGCGAGCGCGAGGCCGAGCTCGCGGCGCTCGCGGTCGCCCGCACCCTGCCCGAGCTCGCCGTCGCGCGCCACCTCGTCGTCGATGTCGGCGGCGGCTCGACCGAGATCATCACCGTCGACGGCGGCGGCGTCGCCGCGCGGGTCAGCGTGCCGATCGGCGCGGTGCGGCTGACCGAGCGCCACCTCAAGCACGATCCGCCGAGCGCTCCCGAGATCGCCGCGCTGACCGCCGACATCGATCGCCACCTCGCGCCGCTGCGCTTGCCGCGCGCCGTCCCCGTGGTCGGCGTCGCCGGCACCGCGACCACGCTGGCGGCGATCCATCTGCGCCTCGTGCGCTACGACCCGGCCGCCGTGACCGGCCTTCGCCTGCCCCGCGATGCCGTCGTCGTGCTGCTCGGCCGCCTGCTGGCCACCACGGTGGCCGAGCGCAAGGCGATGCCCGGCGTGGAGCCGCAGCGCGCCGATGTGATCGCGGCCGGCGCGGCGATCTTCGCGCGGATCCTCCAGGGCGTCGACGCCCCGGCCCTCATCGCCTGCGATCGCGGCATCCGCTGGGGCCTGGCATACGAGGCGATGGCAACCGACCAGCCGCCCGCCGCATCCTGAGGGCGTGGCGCGCCTCCCGCGGTTCGTTCTCGGCGTCGCTCCCTGCTGGTCGCGTCACCGGAACTGGAAGCCGACGATCGCGCGGGCGTAGTAGGCGTCGGACTCGCCGGTCAGCCCGGCGCCGCCGGCGAGCGTGACCCAGACGCCGTGCAGCACGCCGCGGCCGCTGCCGGCCCACGACACGGTGGGGCCGGCCCAGCTGCGGTTCATGATGCCGCCCATCTCGTCCTTCTCGGCCTTGCCGAACAGCTCGGCGCCGACGAGCCAGGCCGGTGACAGCGCGTAGGAGCTGCCGACGGCGTACTCGACCTCGGTGTTCCACGCCGGCTCGGTCGTGCGCTCCTCCTCGAGCGCGAGGTTGGCGGCGATGTTGATGTTGCCGATGTCCTTGGCGAGGATCAGCTTGGCCTCGTACTTCTGCCTCGCGTCGCCGCGGAACAGCTGCTGGAACTCGAGGTAGAACACGGGGTCGATCGGCCACTGGCCGCGGTCGCTCGGCCGGTAGCGGGTCTCGATCTTGAAGCCGGCGTAGCCGCTGGTGGAGTCGCCCGCGGTGATCACGTCGAGCATGTTGTAGAGCGCCGCGTCCCAGCGATCGGTGATGCCGTACTCGAGCTCGATCATCTCGCGCATGCCGCGCGACGACGGTCCGCCGTCGACCTCGCCCTGCGGCGCGAAGGTGGTCCAGGTCTCGACGTCGAGCTCGCCGCGCGGCGCGGTCACGGCTTCGTAGGTGGTGCCGTAGGCGCGCCGGTCGGCGCGCGCGGAGGAGGAGAGCAGCGCTGCCGCAGACAGCGCGGCGGCGAAGGTCAGCTTGAACATATTTGATATTGAAAACTGTTTTCAAATACGGGTCAAGCTCGAACGCCAGATCGCGGCCGATACGATCGGCCTCTGGCGTGACAGATAACCGAGATTGCTCAGATATCTGAGGACGGCGAGCCGCGCCGCGGTCACCGAGCGCGGGCCGCGGATCGGTCCCGGATCGTGCCGATCACGTCGCGGTCCCGGCGCGATCGCCGAGCCCGAGAGGGCCAGGCCGGGGCGGCGACGGATCGGCTACGCGTGCAGGGCGGGCGCGAGGTGATACAGCATCAAGTAGACGAGGACGCCGGTCACCGAGACGTACATCCAGATCGGCCAGGTGAAGCGGACCAGCCGCTTGTGGGCGGGAAAGTCGCCGCGCAGCGCGCGCCGCAGCGCCCCGATCACGAGCGGGACGAGCACCACCGCGAGCGTCATGTGGCTGAACAGCGTGACCAGGTAGAACGTGCGGTCCCAGCCGACGCCGGGGTAGCGATGCGCGCCGGTGGTCGCGAACCGGATCACGTAGGAGACCAGGAACACCGACGAGGCGGTGACCGCGCCCAGCATGCGCCTTCTGTGCGCCGCGACGTCATCGCGCGCGATCGCGACGCGGCCGAGCACGAGGAACGCGAAGCAGGTCAGGTTGAGCGCGGCGTTGATCGCGGGGTGCAGCTGCTCCCAGGGCATCATCGACCTCCGAGGTCTCGCATCATCATAGTCGCCCGGCGGCCGGCGCGCGGCGAGCCGGTCACGCCCGGCCGTCGAGCACCATGACGGTGAACAGGATGGGCAGGTAGATGATCGAGGCGAGGAACACCGCGCGCGCCCAGCGGGCGGTGCCGTGGCCGAGGCCGCGGATGCCCTGCACCAGCACGGCGGCGCCGAGCACCGCGGCGGTGACGAGGTACGGCAGGCCGGCGACGCCGAGCGGCACGAGCACGAGGCTGACCGCGACCTGGACGGCGAGGTAGCCGACGATGTGGCGGCGCGTGGC
>VBLP01000277.1:0-3342 GCA_005887925.1 Deltaproteobacteria bacterium
GTCGTCTGCGATCCTCGTCGTGGGGACCTGCCCGCTTCGGTTCGCTCACCGGCCAGCCGCCGAAGTGCCATGGCTGCATTCGAGCTGGCCGCCGGAGGTTCGCTGTGTGTGCCGAACCGGGGCTTGCCACCCGACCTGCCCGAGCTCCTGAAGTCGTTCTACGAACCCGACCACCGCGTGCAGCTGATCGTCTGCACGCAGCGCCACGGGCGCGACAAGCTCCTCGGAGGTTTGATGCCGATCGAAGTGCCACCCATCGGCGCACGTGAAACGGAGCTATCTCGGATCGTCCATGCGTATGCTGGAGACGCAATCGCCGCGCTGAACGCTCCGGCCTCAAGCTTCTCCAATGACGATCACCGTTGGGTGATGCAGGACGGCGTCAGCCAGGCGGCGCGGCTGCTCGGCATGGCCCAGGTATCGCTGTCTCGCTGGCTCGATCGTCGGATGCCATTCCCGACCCGTACAGCTGGACGGAACTCATGAAGCGCGACCGATACAGGGAGCCACCTGCCCGAAAGGCCTCCGAGAACGTCCTGGTACCGTTCCGTCGCGAACTCGACGGTGTCCAGAACGAATGTGATCATATGATCTCTGCTCTCGACGAAAGAGATCCTGCCAGGGTGCGTGTCACCGCATGTCACCTCGTAATGGCCTGGCTACAGGTGGAAGCTGCATTTATTCGGTTCATCGAGCACGCTCCTGCAGACCTGGGATTGGGTCCCCAGGCGCAGGAAGAGAGGTTCGCGTTGCGTGGAAGCAACCATATTGCCAGAGCCTTGCTTGGCCGTGCTTTGGCAGAGATGCTCAGTTGGAAAACATCTCCAGATGAATTGCGTATCCTCCGGGAGATCCTGTGCTGGCTTCACGAGCGCCTGGGGTTGTGTTCAGTCGTTGGCTTCCCGGACTTGTCCTCGCCGCACGCGCTCCCGTTCGATCGACCGAGCGCAGAATCGCACGGCTGAGCCAGTCAAACCCGAGTCCGCAAGCCGACGCCACCCGCCCGAACGCCCGACGCCATCCGCCGAGGAAACCATGACTGAGCATGACCCGTCTCCCGATCGACCCACCCGCGATGACGCCGCCGCCGCCGATGCCCGGGAGGCAGATGCGACGATCGATTCGTTTCCCGCGGATCTCCGCGAGCTACAGCTCCAGTGTCGATCGCTCGGGCAGGTGATCGAGGCCGGCGATCCCGACGCCATCGAACGCGTAGCGACCGAGGTTGCCCTGGCCTTGCAGGTTGCGCGCACGACGCTGGAACCGGCGAATCGGCGACGGCCGTGCGCGCCCAACGCGTACATCTCGCTGTGTGCAGCCCATACGATCGTCGGTCACCTGTTCCGTCGGGCATTGCTGAGCCTTCGACGTGGCAGCGCGAGCGAGGTCCGCTCGCGCATCACGCTGCATCAGCTCGCCGCGGCGCTCGAGATCGAGACCGATCCACCCAGGCTCTGATCAAAAGACAGCCTGGAAGGCACACGGAATCTCTATCCACACGTGTTCGTGAACTGTTCCCATCGGCAAGTCGTCGAAGAACTTCTGAAAATGCTGTACTGAGGCTTCCTTCGCGTTCCAGCTAGGAATATGAGTCAGAAGCATATTCGCCTGCGCGCTCCACGGCTGAGCGAACAGATCTCCAGTCTCGGGTTGTCCTAGGGCTGTTCGCAACTCCAGCACCTCGCCAACCGACTTCCCGGTGGTAGGATCGTCATAAACGAATCGTCTGAGTGCCGTCCGGTCTGTCACGGCATCATATTCCACAATCGTAGCCAATTCGGTGTAGGTAGTTGCTCGAGTTGACTTTGATCGAAACTTGAAAAGAAACGTCTCCGAATTCACTATCGCCATGAAGGGGTCTCGCATCCGACCCTCTTTCGGCTGCTCTCCCCCAAGAATGCGCTCAGAACAAAGCCTAGCGTGCATCTGAAGGAAGTACGTCACGAAGTCCGTCGGCGACCGACGACCAGCCTGCGGGAAGAGGAAGATGCCGAGTTCGGTGGTGAATGAATCGATCGCCGCTCGCCATGCCGAAGCGCGATCCTTCTCGACTCGAATGTGAAAGGCCCTGTACATGAAACGCCATGACGCCATCAGCGACAGAGGGTCGGCCGTGGACTGCTTGAGCGTCCGGAGATCGACGTGATGATGTAGCGCCAGCTCAATGGCGCCTTTCGTGAACCCCGAAGATGCAACAATGACAGGTCGATGGATCCCGCACGCCCTGGCCCTCTGGACAAATTCCCTTACCACTGGGACGTCCACGGGCTTCCGCCATTCCTTGACCTCAATGCCAATGCGAAGTGTGCTGTCTCCCACTGGAGCGGTGACCACGACGTCAAACTCACAAAGGTCTCCGCCAGGGCCCAGAGTTGGATCGCGCAGGAAGCAGGGGCTCTCCACCTTCGCGTTCTTTTCATGAATACACTTCTGGAGCGCGGCCACGAGCTTCGGGAAGTCCCGAACACGCTTACGCGTCGTTGGCATGCGCGTCATCTCAGCGCTTTGCTCCAAAGTCGCCGGAGCTGGCAACGCCACCCCGCGTAGCTCGTGCAGCGAGCGCACCTCACCGTCGGGCAAATTGTCGATGTCGCTGCAGAACAACTTTTTCTTGTGAGACCACCGCCGCGGCCACACCGCCAAGTGCAGCTTGCCATCGGCGCCGCGGACGATAGCCGCGACGTTGTAGCCATGGCTCGCCGGTGCGCCCATCGAGTTCTTGTCGCCGTGCGATGCGCCGGCGACGACGCGGAGGAAACTGCCGCTGGCGCCGGAGATGACCTGTTCGGCGTGGGCCTCGTGGACGTGCCCCGACAGGTGCACGTGCACGTGCGCCTTGACCCACCCCCCGACCTCCCCCTCGTCGGCGAGCCAGTGCAGCGGGTGATGCGTCAGGACCATCACCACCGTCGACGGGCCGGGCGCGGGGTCGAGAAGGAGGTGGGCGAGTTGCGCCTTTCCAAGACGGAGCGAGCCCTGGTCGTCGTCGGCGGCGAGGAGCGCAGTGTTGAGCCCGCCGAGGCGCACGCATAGGCCGCCGTCGCCGGCGAGGTCGTAGCGCCACCAGAGCGCGCTTTCCGACGACGACGCGCGACAGGCGGGCGCGAAATCGCGCGCGAACGCGAGATAGTTCGCCTGGCGTTTCTCGAGGAGCGCGCGGTCGCTCGCGTCGGCGAGCGCGGTGTCGACGCTCTCCTCACCGGCGCGAAGTGCACGCACCAGCCGACTTACGTTTTTATCGATCTGGTCGACGTTGCGTTGAACATCATGGTTTCCGGGTATGACAAAGATGTCCTGCCTGGTCAGCCCTGCCGCCTCACCAACGACGTCCAGACAGCGGCT
>VBLP01000277.1:3454-6297 GCA_005887925.1 Deltaproteobacteria bacterium
CGCCGTGCCCGACATGGATGTCGGATAGATGAAGCCACGCGAACAGCACCTCACCGCCTTTTGTCGTCATGCGCGACGATGATACCCCGCGAGAGCTTCGTTCGGCGACGGCCAAATCTCGTCCAGCGGTGCTTCGAGTGGCTCCAGCACTCCAGGATCCCGAGGAGGGAGAAACCATGTAAATCGGTTACGTGTCCGTTTCTCCCAAGACTTCTTTGCTTCATCAAGCTCAGAACGAAGGCCGATGTCTGCGGCGACAAGTTCGATGACGTCCATGACCGCGTCCGCATGCTCGGGCTGCTGTGGACGGAGACATCGATGATGAGTGTAGAGGGCGTCAACGAAAGCCTGTAGACCTATCGTGGCATTGCCTCTTCGCCTATCGGCTGAAAGCAGGAATTCGAGCGACCAATGGAGCGCATGGCGCAACGCACTCACGCTCTGATGATGATCGAGTAGGTGTTGCAGCGCCTCATGCCATTTCCAGCCCTGTGTAATCATGCCTACGAGACGCCGCAGTGAGCGAATGTCTCTTTGAAAGCGTGCGTGCTCGTCGAAAGAAGATGCCGCGATGGTAGCGTTGTCGAAGTCGATGATGACCGCCCCGAGCTTGGGTCCACGTTTGCAGACGATGACGTTCTGGCAGTGCAGATCTCCGTGCCCGAAACCAGCTTCGTGGCACGCGATGATGCCGTCGCATAGATCGTCGTAAATAGAGTTCAGAAGCGCGATCGAGATGTCGACCTGGCGTTCCTTGGGTGCACGCTCCAGGTGTTGAAGCATTTGCTTCAAGCTGTGTCCTTCAATGAACCGCGAAACGACAGCGATGCAGTCACGTTCTCCGGAATAAAATTCCTCGATTGTGAACGTGTCCGCGACCGCAGGATGCTTCAACGTCGAGGTTACGTGCCAGTCGCGATCCGAACCCTTGGCAGGAACTCCGTCATGGTAAAGCTTCACGCAAACGGAGACTCGACGGCGGAGGTCGTGCGCGAGGTGAGCACGACCACTCGCTCCAGTGCCCAGTTCTCGCACAATTTCATAGTGCTGCCCGTGCGAACGAATGAAGTCGGCGAGCAAGAGCGCACGCGGTAGATCGTCCGCTTGCAAGTCCGTGGTCAAGCTTGCCGGCATGAGCCTAACCGTAGCGCAACGCCGCTTCGTGCGTAAGCCGGCCATTTCTGGCGCCATCCTCCTGTGAGCCAGCTGGGTCGTTCACCGCTGCCCCCGGCCAGCTCGCCAGTGATCGCGCGTCGCCGCGGAATAACTCGACGAGGACCTCGTGGTGGAACGACAGCACGGCATCACATGACGTGGGGCACGAGGTCAGCGGTGGCGTCGACGTCGCGGTAGACCGCGGCTTCGAGCAGGCAGCCGGCGTCGATGTCGTCCTGGCCGAGCAGGTCGGCGATGGTGCGAGCGACCTTGATGAGGCGATCGATGCTGCGGGCGGTGAACGAGCGGCGCTTCTCAACGAGGTCGGCGAGGGTGCGCTCGCCGAGGCTGTCGAGCTTGCAGGTGGCGCGCTCGACGGTGCTGGGCACCAGGCGGCCGGTGTCGCGCGGGTTGGCGGCGAGAAACAGGATCACGTGTTTCGGCGCCGCCCTGCCGCGCGATGGCTCTTTCATGGGTTGCTTCAACGCCGCCCATGAGGCGACCCCACTCCGCCGATCACGACACATCTCGCTGCCGGACGACCAAGTCAGCGTCATCCGCGCGGCCAGCCGGCGTTCCGGAGCGCAGGATCGCGGGCTCCGGCCCTCCGCGAGTGCACCCGCCCGCCAGCTGACCAGGCACGCATCACGCGTGGCTTGAGCGATCGGCCACATGCTTGAAGCGCAGCGGCCCGCGCTCCGGCCGCGCTTGCCGCCATCGGCACACACGAGGCCACGCTGCCGCTCTGGTGGGACGGAAGCAGCGCAACCTTTCGATTCGACAAATGTTCTCGCAGCTTGCCGGATGGGCCCGGCCGGCCGGGGCCACCGGAGGCGAGCACCGGGCTCGGCATCGACGCGAGACCCGTCACGACGGTTATCGTGGTGGCGGCATCTCCGTCGCCTGTAGTAGGTCTCTGGCCGCCCGCCCCCGCCGATGAACCAGCACACGATCCTGTTACTGGCCGCCAATCCGGCGGAGATGCCGCGGCTCAACGTCGATGACGAAGCCCGAGACATTCGGATCGCTCTCCAGAGGAGCCACGGCGACGCGTTCAAGCTGGAGGTGTGGCCGGCCGCGCGACCGCTCGACCTGCTCGACGGGCTCGGGACGCTGGCGCCGACGGTGGTCCACTTCAGCGGCCACGGCGGTCGCGGCGAGGGCCGACGACCCGCCGATGCGCGCAGGGACGTCAGCGAGCCCACCTCGGGTGACCGCGGCGCCATCAAGTCGCACGACGCCGAGCGATACGGCCTGTTCTTCCAGGGACCCGATGGCCAGCCACAGTTCGTGTCCGCGGCTGCGATCAAGGCGGCGTTCGCCGCTGCCGGCTCGTCGGTGAAGCTGGTCGTTCTCAATGCCTGCTACAGCGAGGCCCTGGCGGGAGCGCTGTTGCCGCACGTCGGCTGCGTCGTGTTCTCCGTCGGATTCTATGGCGGCCTGGGACAGCGCAGATCGGTCGAAGAAGCGTTTGCCCAGGGGCGCGCGGCCGTCCGTCTCGACGATCTCCCGGACCACGATCGGCCGCAACTACGGGTCCGCGCCGACGTCGATGCCAGGGAGCTTGTCGTGGCAGCGATGCCATCGGCGACGCCAAGCAGGCACGCGTTCGAGCGAACGTCCCCCAGCACGATCCCGGGCGAAACGGCACCAGGCGCATCGCCGCTGCCATCGGACGCGATCAGCTT
>VBLP01000281.1:0-21021 GCA_005887925.1 Deltaproteobacteria bacterium
TCGAGCCGCGCGATCGCGCGGGCCTCGGTCAGGAAGCGCTGGCGCGCGTCGTCGTCGGCGCGGTCGCGCAGCAGCTTGATCGCGACGTCGCGCTCGAGCACGGTGTCGTAGCCGAGGTAGACCGCGCCCATGCCGCCGCGGCCGAGCATGCGTACCAGCCGGAACTCGTCGAGGTCGACGGTCGCGGCCGGCGGGGCGGTCACGTACTCCACTCCGACGCGGTGATCGCGTAGCGCTTGACCTTGGTGACGAAGGTGCGCAGCGGCATCTCGATCAGCGCGGCGGCGCGGTTCTGCACGCCGCCGGTGGCGCGCAGCGCGGCGATCATCCGCGCGCGCTCGAGCTCGCGGACCTCGTCGGCGATCGGCCGGAACCCGTCGACCGACGGGGCCGGCGTGGTCGCGGCGACCGCGGCGCGGACCTCGTCGGGCGAGGCGCCGGGCGTCTCGATCTCGCTCGCGCCGTCCTGCGCCGACGCCGCGGCGTACTCGATCACGTGGCGCAGCTCGCGGACGTTGCCCGGCCAGTCGTGGCGGAACAGCGCGACCGCGGCGCCGATCGACAGCGCGAGCGGCGGCCGCTCGAGCCGGCGGCACGCGTCGTCGAGCACGGTCCGGGCGAGCAGCGCGATGTCGCGCGGCCGGTCGCGCAGCGGCGGCAGCTCGAGCCGCGCCGAGCCGAGCCGGAAGAACAGGTCGCTGCGGAACCGGCCCTCGGTGACCTCGCGCTCGAGGTCGCGGTTGGTCGCCGCGACGATCCGCAGATCGACGGTGCGCGGCGCGGTCTCGCCGACCCGGGTCAGCTCGCCGTTCTCGAGGGCGCGCAGCAGCTTGGCCTGGACCGCCGGCGACAGCTCGCCGATCTCGTCGAGGAACGGCGTGCCGCCCGAGGCGACCTCGAGGTGGCCGGGCCGCGCCGCGACGGCGCCCGAGAACGCGCCGCGGGCGTGGCCGAACAGCTCGCTCTCGGCCAGCGCCTCGGGGATCGCCGCGCAGTTGACCGAGACGAACGGCCCGTCGGCGCGCGCCGAGAACGCGTGGATCGCCGCCGCGGCGAGCTCCTTGCCCGCGCCGGTCTCGCCCAGGATCAGGATCGGGATCGCCGCGCGCGCGAGCCGCCGCGCCAGCTCGTAGAGCCGCGCCATCGCCGGATCGGCGATCATGATGCGCTGCGCACCGGCGGTGATCACCTCGACGGTGTCGCCCGCGCGCAGCACCGCACCGGGCTCGGCGGCCGCGCACGCCGCGCGCGCCGCACCGAGCACCGCGTCGGGGTCGATGCCGTCGTGCGGCGCGGTCGCGACCCCGACCGAGATCCGCCCGGGGAGCGCCGCCAGCTCGCGGGCGAACCCGAGGGCCTCGTCGCTGCCGCGCTCGGGTAGCAGCACGCCGACGAACCGCCCGCCGAGCGGCGCGGCGGCGTCGATCACGCGCATCCGGCCGGAGATCGCCGCGACCAGCGCCCCGGCGTCGTGGTCGGCCGAGCGCGCGACCACCAGCGACAGCTCGCGCTCGTACTCGGCGATCCGCGACAGCTCCTCGGTCAGCCGCCGGACCAGCATTGGCGGCTCGGTGACGCTGGGCGCCGCGTCGATCCGGATCGGCCGCCGCACCACGAGCAGCGCGTTGCCCACGGCGATGACGTCCCCCGAGCCGAGCAGCCGGGGCTCGACCAGCCGCTCGCCGTTGAGCAGCGTGCCGTGGCGGCTGCCCAGATCGCTGAGCCGCAGCCCGTCGGGGACCGCGAGCAGCAGCGCGTGGGCGCGCGACACCAGCGGATCGTCGATCGCCAGCCCCGCGTCGGGGCCGCGCCCGATCACCAGCTCTCCGGAGCTCGGCATCGTCACGGTGAACGAGCGGTCGCCGTCGATGCACAGCAGCTGCTCGGACCGCGCATGCACCGGCGCGCCGGGACGCGCCGCGGTGACCGCCGGATCCGCGGTGTTGGCGACTTCGCCTCGTGGACCGCCGGACATCATGGCGCTCTATTATCCGCTAGGGCTCGGCGAGGGCAAGCCGTCCCGGGCCGCGCGGGCCGGCAACCTCGGTGCGCCGCTGCGCGATGGCAAGGCCTGCTCGGTCCCGGCGCGCCGCGGTGCGCTGCAGCGCCTCGTCGGCGGCGATCGCGTGCCGGCTGCACGCCGGTGGCGCGCCGGCGCAGAGCATGCGCGAATCCCCGTCGGCAACGCCGGCCCGGCCGGGCGTACTTATTGCTGCGAGAAGTCCCATGATCGAAGTCACCGCCAGTTGCGATATCGACGCATCCGCCGAGGCCGTGTGGACGGTGCTCACCGATCTCGAGCACTTCCAGATCTGGAACCCGTTCATCCGCAGCGCGCACGGCAGCACCGAGGTCGGCGGCACCGTGCACGTGCGGGTGCAGCCGTCGCTCGGTGTGCTGCTGTCGTTCGATGCCACCGTGCTCGACCGCGAGCCCAACCGCGCACTGCACTGGCGCGGCCACGTCGGTGCGCCGTGGCTCGCGAGCGGTGATCACACGTTCACGATCGAGCCGATCGGCGAGCGCCGCGTCCGGCTGATCCAGCGCGAGACGTTCGGCGGCGTGCTGCCCTGGTTCGCCCGCCGGCTCGTCGCGCGCGAGGCCCGGCTCGGGTTCGACGCGATGAACCACGCGCTCGCCGCCCGGGTGCGCGACGCCGGAGCCGCGTCGTGACCTGGATGCTGGCCGAGCGGCCCGGCCCCGACGCACCGTTCGCCGCGCGGTTCGAGAGCGTCGGCGCGCGGCTGCCCGAGCGGCGGATGACCACGCGCGAGCTGATGGCCAGCACGCGGCACTACACCGGGATCGATCTCGAGCGGCTGACCGGGATCCGCGAGCACCGGGTGTGCGGCCCCGGCGAGACCTCGCTGTCGCTCGCGATCGACGCGGCGCGCGACTGCCTGGCGCGCTCGCGCTACACCGGCGCCGATCTCGACATGGTGATCAGCGCGAGCATCACGCGCGAGGCCGACGGAGCGGCCCACCGCTTCGAGCCGCCGCTCAGCCTGTCGATCAAGCGCGCGATCGGCGCGCCGGCCGCGACCAGCTTCGACCTCTCCAACGCGTGCGCCGGGATGCTGACCGGCGTGTTCCTGCTCAACGACTTCATCCGGCGCGGCGCGATCCGCCGCGGCATGGTGGTCAGCGGCGAGCACATCACCGGCCTGGGCGAGAACGCCGCGCGCGACATCCGCAGCATCCTCAGCCTGCAGCTCGCGTCGCTCACGCTCGGCGACGGCGGCGCGGCCGTGATCGTCGACCGCGCGGCTGACGGCCAGCCCGGCATCGTGCTCACCGGCTTCACCACGCTCGCGGGCCACAGCCGGCTGTGCGTCGGCCTGCCGGCGTGGCACCGGCCCGGCGCGCGGATGTTCACGCGCGCCCGCAAGATCCACGAGGTCGCGATGACCGAAGGGCCGCGGCTGATCGAGGACATCCTCGCGCTCGGCGGCGTGCACCTGGGCGAGGTCGACTGGTTGATCCCGCACCAGACCTCGGTGCGCGCGATCCGCTCGGGCGAGCGCGCGCTCGCCGCGCGGCTGGGCGAGCACCCCAGGCACGTCGCGGTCACCGTCGACGACTACGCCAACACCGCGTCGACCACGCTGTTCCTCGCGCTGCATCGCTACCTCACCGAGGGCCAGTTCCACGCCGGCGACAAGATCCTCCTCCTGTCGGTGGCGTCCGGCCTCGAGGTCGGCGTCGTGCTGTTCGTCATGGACGAGCTGGAGGCCAGCCATGGGCACGCGAATTGAAGCCGCCGCCACGGCGCATCGCCGGGGCCGCCTGATCGGCCGCGGCGCGATCCACCTGAGCGACACCGCCGCCAACCGCTGCCTGGACCACGCGAACCATCGGGCCGCCGAGCTCGATCTCCTGATCAACACCGGGCTGTACAAGGACTACAACGCCGCCGAGCCGGCGCTGGCCTCGATCATCCAGGACGATATCGGCGCCAACCGCGGCAGCCCGCCGCGGCTGGGCCACCACGGCACGTTCTCGTTCGACGTCCTGAACGGCGGATGCGGCGTGGTCACCGCAGCGCAGCTGATGGACGCGCTGGTCGGCCATGGCGCCGCGCGGCTCGGCCTGATCGTCGCGGCCGACGCCGACCCCACCCCGCGGACGTCGCGGGGATTTCCGTTCGCGCCCGCCGGCGGCGCGCTGCTGATCGGCCGCAGCGTCGACGCCTCCGGGTTCCAGCGCTTCGCGCTCCACACCTTCGCCGAGCACGCTCCGCTGTTCGAGGCCCAGCTGCGCTGGGATCCGCACGCCGGCCTGACCCGCCGCGGCCGCAACGTCCTCGAGGTCCACGAGGCCCCCGGGTTCACCGCGTGCTGCGTCGACCGTGCGGCGGAGGCGACGAGCCACTTCCTCGCCGACGCGACCCTCACCGCCGCCGACATCGACCTCGTGATCGCCAGCCAGTACCCGCGGACCTTCGGGAGCCAGGTCGTGCACCGGCTCGGCATCCCGACGAGCCACCTGCCCGAGGTCGCAGCTGAGTTCGCGGGCAGTCACACCGCCGGCCCGATCGCAGCGCTCGAGGCCGCGATCGCCTCCGGGCAGTTCGGCCGGGCGCGCCACACCCTGTTCATCACCGTCGGCGCCGGCCTCACCGTCGGCCTGGTGCTGTATCGTAGCTGAACAATTCTCGCAATTTGCCGGACCGGCGACACCCCGGCCGCGGCCGCGGCCGATGACATATCCAGGCACGATGACCGCGGCCGGATTCCCGTGATCGTTGCCCTGCTGCGGCTGGCGATGTACGTCGACGGCAAGCTGATGGAAGTCCGCGATGGTCGAGCCCTCCTCGCCGAGATCGTCCACCGCCGCTGGCACGATCGCTGGAGCGCAATCGTCGGGCAGGCCCGCGCGCTCCTCGCGCGCAAGCCGCCACAGCGCTGAGCGGGCCCCGACGCGCCCGTTGGCCGGCCTTGCAGATGCGAAGAAGTTGAGTACGTTGCGGGCGATGAAACGCGCCGTTGTCTCGCTGGTACTGTCGCTCCTGTCTGCAGGCCCCGCTCCGGCTGCTCCGGCTGGCGGCGCGACCGGACATGCCGGGACCGCCGGCAACGCCGGCAAGCTGGAGGCGCTGGTCAAGCGCTATCTGGAGGGGCTGTTTCGCGCCAAGCCGCACCTGGCGACCTTCATGGGCGAGCATCGCCTCGACGGCGCGCTGCCGGACATCAGCCCCGCCGGCGAGGACCGGCGCGTCGCCGAGCTGGTCGCGCAGAAGGCCGAGCTCGATGCCCTGGTCAAGGCGGGCGATCTCGGCGAGGACGGCCGGATCGACGCGCAGATCCTGGGCGATGGCATCGCGCTCGAGCTCCTGTATCTGCGCGAGATCCGCGACTGGGAGTGGGACCCGCGGCTGTACGACTCGTTCCCGTACTACGACCCGCGCGAGGTCGTCGGCCAGCGCCTGTCCGACATCATCCACGGCGACTTCGCGCCGGCGGCGGAGCGCAAGAAGTCGGTGGTCGCCGAGCTCGCGGCGCTGCCGAAGTTCCTCGGCGACGCGCGGGCGGCGCTCGCGCATCCCAGAGGCAAGCGCCACACGCCGCGCATCTACCTCGACCAGGCGATCAAGACCAACCGGGGCACGATCGCATTCGTCAAGGGCGAGGTCCGGACGTTCGTCGGCGAGGTCCCGGCGTACACCGCCGCGCTCGCGGCGCTCGAGGCCTACCAGAAGTTCCTCGAGACCGAGCTGGCGCCGCACGCCGACGGCGACTGGCGGCTGGGCGCGGAGCTGTACGGCAAGAAGTTCCCGCTCGCGCTGCAGACCAAGCTCACGCCGGCCGAGCTCGAGGCGCGGGCGCGGGCGGCGTTCAACGCGGCGCGCGCCCAGCTCTACGTCGAGTGCGAGAAGCTCCACCGCGCGCTGTGGCCGGGCGAGGCGCTGCCGGCGGGCGGCGATCCGGCGGCGCAGCAGAAGGTGATCCAGCGCGTGATCGACGAGCTCGGCGAGGACCACGCAAAGCCCGACGAGCTGGTCGCGGCGCACGCGCACAACCTCGACGCGCTGCGCGCGTTCATCGAGAAGCACGATCTGGTCGCGCTGCCGCCGCGCGACACGCTGCGGGTCGAGCCGATGCCGGCGTTCAAGCGCGGCTCGACGGCGGCCGAGTACCTGGCGCCCGGCGTGCTGATCCGCAACCCGAAGTGGCACGCGACGTACTACGTCGATCCGATCGATCCGTCGTGGCCGCCGGACAAGGTCGAGTCGTACCTGCGCGGGCAGAACAACTACACGGTGCAGCTGGTCGCGTCGCACGAGGCGTACCCCGGCCACCACACGCAGTACTTCTACTCCAAGCGCAACCTCAACCCGCTGCGCGCGGTGCTGTGGAACGGGCCGATGGTCGAGGGCTGGGCGGTGTACGGCGAGAAGCGGATGGTCGCGCTCGGCTGGGGCGGAGCGCGCAACGATCGGTTCCGGGTGTTCGTGCTGATCGAGACCATGGTGTCGACCGCGAACACGATCCTCGACATCGAGCTGCAATCGGGCCGGATGACAGCTCGACTCGACGCAGCTCTGCCAATACTTCCTCGGGCTCGACGAGATCGAGACGCTCGAGCAGGACTACCGGACGCAGGTCGGCGCGAAGTTCAAGCAGCGGACGTTCGACGACGCGCTGATCGGCCACGGCTCGCTGGCCGTGAAGTTCCTGCGCGACTACGTGCTCGGCCCGGGCAAGTAGCGGCCCGCATCACAGGGGGTACTCGTGCGCGCAGGCGCCGGCGGGGCCGGTGGCGGCGGCCGCGTCGACCGGCGTCGCCCAGATCGTGCCGTTGCACTGGTACCACACGCGGTCGGAGGCGGGCTGGACGCAGGTCCGGGGCGGCACGGCGCGGCCGAGGGTGGCCGACTGGCACCACGCGTAGGTCCGGCTGCAGCCGGTGGTCGAGGCCTGCTGGATCCAGCTGCCGGCCTCACACTGGTACCACTTCTGGTCCGACGCGGCCTGGACGCACACGCCCTCGGGCAGGTCCGCCGCCATCGTCGCCGACGAGCAGGTCGTGGCGCCGCCGCCGCCGCCGGTGCCGCTGCCGCCGGCGAGCGCGCGGAGCTCGTCGAGCGAGCCGTTGAAGCGATCGAGGTCGACCGCACCGCTCATCCCGGCGACCTTGCCGCTCTCGCTGTACTGCCAGAACGCCCAGGTGTCCCACGGCGCGGTGAGGTCGGGGCACAGCGAGGTGTACTGGGCGATCCACAGCGCATTCCCGGCGAACGACGTCGGGCCGCCGACCTGATCGCGCCAGAAGTACTTGCCGGTGTAGACGATCGGATCGAGGCCGGTGCCGGCCTTGACGCGGTCGACCCAGGCGCGGACCTTCGATGCTAGGGTCGCCGGCGACAGGCTGCCGGTGGCCTCGACGTCGATCACCGGCGGCAGGTCGCCCGGCGCCGGCGTTCCGACCGCCGCGATCACCATGTCGGCCTGCGCGGCGACGTCCTGGGTGGGGCGGAAGAACTGATAGATGCCTCGGACCATGCCGGCCGCCCTGGCGCCGGCCCAGTTGGCGGTGAACTGCGGATCGCGGAACCCCGTGCCGTCCGAGATCCGGATGAAGGCGAACTCGTTGCCGGCGGCCTTGACCCGGGCCCAGTCGATCGTGCCGTTGTAGTACGACACGTCGACGCCGCTGGTGGTGGTGCCGGCGGCACACACCCGCGCGAGGATCCCGACCTCGGGCGAGCCGGTGCTGTCGACATCGGATCCCAGCCCGGCACCGGCCTTGGCGTTGTCTCCAGGGTCACCTCCGACGGCGCACGAGGCCGATAGCAGCGTCACGAACAGCAGCTTGCGCATGATTTCCTCCTCAGCGCCGCCGGAGTCAGCAAGCGATGTGCCTCGCGCGGCGCGCGGGGCGCGACCTTGCGCGGCCTCGTGCCGAGGCGTCGCGCGCCGGCGGCTGCACGAATTGCGCACGGCGGCTCGCACGACGCGAACACCGCTCGACGGCTACTCGAGCTTCCGTGGGAGCGTGCGCCGCATCGTGGGGTGGCGCCTCATCATCTGGCGCTGGGTCGGCGACCACCGAAACCGCTCAGCCCTTAGGCGACTGGATCCACCGGATGCCGCAAATAAGAACCAAAAATCGCCGGTTACTGGTAAATAAGAACCAAAAATCGCCGGTCCCCCGTGAAGAAGAACCAAAAATCGCCGGTTCCCGTAAATAAGAACCAAAAATGGCCGGTTCCCGTAAAGAAGAACCAAAAATCGCCGGTTTCTCGTGAAGAGGAACCAAGAATCGCCGGTTCCTCCGGGAGTGAACCCCGGGCCACTGCTCGCCGAGCGTCCCGTCCCGCATTGCCGGGACCTCGCGACAATGCCCCACCTCCCTGGAGGACCACGGAGAAACCAGCAGGATCGGCTCTGTTAGACCTGGGTCCAAGACCAGCGGGATCGGCCCAGCTAGACCTGGGTCCGTTGCCTCCGCTGCTGTTTCCGGCCATCAACACCCAGGAGCGGGAATGGCTCTCGCGCCTGAAGAAGGCCCGGCGGATCCGCCGCGTCGGTCCGAGGCTCTACGCATCGCTGCCGGAAGCAAAGGTCGCCGGCGCAGCGCGAGGAAGCTGGGCAACCATCGTGGCGCGGCTCTATCCGGAGACGCTGGTCAGCCATCGCACGGCATTCGAGTTCACTCCGACCGCCGATGGCGAGATCTGGTTGACCTCGTCGACCAACCGCGTGGTCTCCTATCCAGGGCTGGAGCTCCGGTTCGTCCGCGGGCCCGGCCCGCTCGCCGATGATCCCAGGTTCCTGACCATCCGGTCATCGTCGCGCTCTCGCGCATTCCTCGAGAACCTCGCGACCACGCGGCCGAGCTCGCGCACGCGGGCCGTCCCGATCGGCGACCTCGAGCAGCGCCTCGTGCAGATCCTCGATCTCGAGGGCGAACAGGCGCTCAATGAGCTCAGGGATCGAGCACGGGAGATCGCGGGCGAGCTCGACTGGCGGCGCGAGTACAGGCGACTCGACGGATTGATCGGTGCGCTTCTCGGGACGCGGACCGGGCACCTGACCAGCGAGATCGGGCTCGCGCGGGCGGCCGGCGAGCCGTTCGATCCCGCGTGCCTGGAGCGGTTGCAGATCCTGTTTGGCGAGCTCCGCAGCCGTCCGCTCCCGGTGCTCACCGATGCCAGCAACACGCCCGATCACGTGCGGAACAAGGCGTTCTTCGAGTCGTATTTCTCCAATTACATCGAGGGGACGACGTTCGAGATCGAGGAGGCCGAGCAGATCATCTTCGACCGCAACATCCCGGCCCGGCGCCCCAAGGACGCCCACGACATCCTCGGGACGTTTCGCCTGGTGTCCGACCCGTCCGAGATGCGGACGACACCGCGGGATTTCGACCAGCTGCTCCAGCTGCTCGCATCGCGTCATCGCACGCTGATGGCCGAGCGTGCGGAGACCGAGCCAGGCACCTTCAAGGACAGGCCCAATCGCGCCGGCGACACGTACTTCGTCGAACCGGGGTACGTTCGCGGGACGCTGAGGAAGGGCATGGCGCTCTACCTCGATCTCCCGCCGGGCCTGGCGCGGGCGATCTTCGTCATGTTCCTGGTCAGCGATGTCCATCCGTTCGTCGACGGCAACGGACGGATCGCGCGGATCATGATGAACGCCGAGCTGGTCTCCGCCGGCCGGCCGACCATCATTGTCCCCACCGTCTATCGCGACGACTACCTGCAGGCGCTGCGCGCGCTGACCCGGCGGCACCGGCCGGACCCGCTGATCGCGGCGCTGGCCACCGCGCAGCGGTTCTCGAACCTCGACTTCACCTCGTACCCGCAGGTCCTCCAGGAGCTGCAGCGCCGCAACTGGTTCCGCGAGCCCGACGAGGCCCGGATTCTCCTTGAGCCGCTCCAGGGCGCGGCGCGGTAGGAGAGGTTCATCACATGTAGGAGGCCCGTTTCACCCTTTTGCCACTGACTTGCCGGCGAGGAACATCGAACATGCGGGCATGAAAGCGCTGGTGGCGACGTTGCTGCTCTCGGGTTGCAGTCTCTACTTCGGACCAGGCGGCGGGGGGAATGACCCCGGGGGGCCGGGCAGCGGCAGCGCGGCCGCCGGATCGCAGCTGGTCGCCGGCGGCCACTTCACCTGTCTCCGGCGCGGGACCGCGATCTCGTGCTGGGGCGCCAACAACCTCGGCCAGCTCGGGAGGATGCAGCAGCCGTACGCGCAATCGCCGGGGTTGTCGCCGCAGACGGCCATGGCATCGGGTCGCATGGTCGCGGCCGGCGCGGACCACGCGTGCGCGATCGGGACCGACGGTGCGGTGTCGTGCTGGGGCAGCAACGCCGCGGGGCAGCTCGGCCGGGGCACCGAGCCGCTGTCGCTCAACCACAACTACGACGCGCCTGGCCTGGTGACCGGGCTCGACGGGCAGGCGATCGCGATCGCCGCCGGTGCGAGCCACAGCTGCGCGATCCTCGCCAATCATGCGCTGTGGTGCTGGGGCAACAACACCAGCGGTCAGCTCGGGGTCGACGCCGCGACGTCGCCGACGCCGCGCCACGTGCTCGACGCGGTCGAGGCGGTCGCGCTGGGGCGCGCCCACACCTGCGCGCTGGGCACCGACCGGCGGGTGTGGTGCTGGGGCGCGAACACGTATGGCCAACTCGGCGACGGCAGCGATGTCTCGCGCGCCCGTCCGGTCCCGGTTCCAGGGATCTCGGCGATTGCGCTGGTCGCAGGCGACGATCACACCTGCGCGGTCGACGCCGCGTGGGGCGCGACGTGCTGGGGCCGCAACGCGAACGGCGAGCTCGGGGATGCGACCACCGTCGACCATCATGTGCCGGGACGGCCGGTCGTGGGCGACGTGGTCCAGCTCGCTGCGGGAGGTCATCATACGTGTGCCCGCCGCGTGGGCGGTGCGCTCGTCTGCTGGGGCGAGAACGCGGAGGGCGCGCTGGGAGATGGGACGCCGGTCGATCGCGCATCGCCGGTCGCGGTCCTGTTCACCGGCGTGGCCACGGACGTCGCGGCCGGCGGGGCCCACACCTGCGCCTCGCGCAGCGATGGGGTGGTCGCGTGCTGGGGCCGCAGCTCGGTGGGAGAGCTGGGCGATGGCACGAGCGCGCCGCGAACCCCGGTGGCGGTGCCGCTGCCCGCCGCCACGGTCGCCCTCGCGGTCGGCGATCGCCACGCATGCGCGTCCGTCGGTCGGGAAGGCAAGGTGTACTGCTGGGGCGACGATCATCGCGGCCAGCTCGGCACCGGCGCGGGCGCGCGCGTCCCCACCCGCGCCGATCCCGCAGAGATCGGGCTCGCCGGCGTGGTCGAGCTCGCCGCGGGCGCGGACCACACGTGCGCGCGCCAGTCGGACGGCTCGCTGTGGTGCTGGGGCAACAACAGCGATGGCGAGGTCGGCGATGGCACGCTGATGCCGAGGCCCACACCGGTCCGGGCCGCGCTGACCGGCGTGACCGCGATCGCCGCCGGTGTGGGGTTCACGTGCGCGACCAATGCGTCCGCGACGTACTGCTTCGGCAACAACGATCACGGCCAGCTCGCCCGGGCCGGGGCCGGCTCGCCTGCCCCGGTCGCGGTGTCGCAAGCGCCCTACGCGGCGATCTCGGCGGGTGATGGCTTCGCGTGCGGGATCGACAGCGCCGGCAAGCTCTCGTGCTGGGGCGAGAACTCGCATGGTCAGATCGGCAATGGCGGCGTCGGCGCGATCTCGCCGCCGGACGGTCCGGCCGGCGCGTTCAGCCAGGTCGCCGCGGGCGGCCAGCATGTCTGCGCGGTCGATACCAAGGGCGTGGTCTGGTGCTGGGGCGCCGGGGTGCTCGGTCAGCTCGGCAACTTCGTGCTCGCGGACAGCCACGCGCCGGTGAATCCGACCGTGAGCAGCGCGATCCACCTCGGCGCGGGGCGCACCCACTCGTGCGCGACCAGCGCGCTGAACGGCTACGGCTGGGTCGAGTGCTTCGGCGACAACGCCGACGGCGAGGCCGGCGTCGGCGGCTGGAACCGGATCGAGGTGCCCATGGTGACGGTCCCCGGACTGGGCGCGGCGTCGATCCTCGACGGCGGAGCGACGTTCCACTGCGCGCTCACCGCCGGCGCGGTCAGCTGCTGGGGCGACAATGCACGCGGTCAGCTCGGCATCGGGACCTACAGTCGATCGATGACGCCGATCGCAATCTCCCGGACCAAGATCTGACGTCCGGGCCCGAAGAGCTCCGAGCGAGGAGCTCGATGTCCGCGCGTCGGGGGTGCGGGCGGGCTCCGACGCGTGTCACAGGTGCAATGCATCGCACCGATCTTACGTACGAATGTCGCGATCAAGATCGCAGGGGGCAGGCACTCACGCGGGGATGAGGACTTCTTCCGGGATGAAGGTGGCGCAGGCGCATCGCATCGGTCGATTGCGGCTGACGCTCGAGGCGGCGGGTGTCTACGAGCGCGCGCGGGGCTATCACGCGCTGTGGTTCGGCGCGACGGGGATCGCGTACGCGGCGTGCCTGGCGGTGCTGCTCCGGCAACCCGCGACCGGGGTGCGGCTGCTCGCGATCGCGGGCGCGGCGGTCGCGGTGATGCAGATCGGGCTGTTCGCACACGAGGTCGGCCACGGCGCGGTGACGCGCAGCCATAGCTGGCGCGAGGCGCTCGGTCAGCTGTCGAACAGCTTCCTGATCGGGTTCGGGTTCAGCCACTGGCAGCACACGCACCCGATCCACCACAACCACCCCAACACCGAGGGCATCGATCCGGACATGGAGTCGCAGGGCTATGCGCTGTACGACGCGGCGGTGCGGCGGGTGCATGGGGTCGCGGCGCGCTATCAGCCGGCGACGCTGCTCGCGGGCTTCCTGCTGTGGGGGTTCGCGATCCGCATCGTCGCCGTGGCCTACGCGATCCGGCAGCTGCGCCGCGAGCCGCGCACGGCGATCGATCTGATGTGCGTGGCCGGCCACCTCGCGGCGTGGGTCGGGCTCGGCGTCGCGTTCGACGCGCTGCCGGCGATGGCGATCAACTACTGCGCGATCACGGTGCTGAACGGCGTCTACATGGGCGCGATCCTGGTCGTGCCGCACGTCGGCACCGGCAGCCGGCGCCGCGACCGCGAGCTGCCGTACTTCGAGCGCCAGGTCGCGCACTCGCGCAACTACGACGCGTCGGCGATCGGGACGCTCTTGTGCGGCGGGCTGAACCTGCAGATCGAGCACCACCTGCTGCCCGGCGTGCCGTGCATCCGGCTGCGCCGCGCGCGGCCGATCATCGCCGAGTACTGCCGCCAGCACGGCCTGCCGTACCGCCAGACCGGCTACTGGACGGCGTGGCGCGAGGTGCTCGCGCACGGCCGGCGCATGGCGACGCTGGCGCGGGCGCAGGCCGCGCTCGACGTCCACCGCCAGGAGGCGGCATGATCGAGACGCAGAGCCGGCGGATCCACTGCAACGGCGTCGATCTGCATGTCGTGACCGCCGGCCCGCCGTCGGGACCGCCGGTGATCCTGCTCCACGGCTTCCCCGACTTCTGGTACGGCTGGCGCCACCAGATCGATGCGCTCGCCGCGCGCGGCTTCCGGCTGATCATCCCCGATCAGCGGGGCTACGGCCGGAGCGACAAGCCCGCGGCGGTCGCGGCGTACGACATCACCGAGCTGGCCGGCGACGTCCTCGGGCTGATGGACGCGCTGGGGCTGGCCCGCGCGTCGCTCGTCGCGCATGACTTCGGCGGCGGCGTCGCGTGGTGGGTCGCGGCCAACCACCCCGAGCGGGTCGAGCGGCTGGTCGTGCTCAACTGCCCGCACTTCTCGGTGTACCGCGAGGCCCACCTCGGGCTCGACCAGCTGACCCGGAGCTGGTACGTCGCGGCGCTGATCGTGCCGTGGCTGTCGGAGGCGGTGTGCAAGCTGGGCGAGTTTCGCGCACTGGTCCGGCTCGGGCCGGGCACGCGGGCGGGCGGGATGCGGACCGACGACGTGCCGAGCTATCGCGAGGCGTGGGCACAGCCGGGCGCGGTGCGCGGCATGCTGGCGTGGTACCGTGCGATGGTTCCGGCGCTGTTCCGGAAGTTCCCGAACACGCGAATCGGCGCGCCGACCCGCGTGGTGTGGGGCGCGCGCGACCCGTTCCTGTCGCGCACGATGGCGGAGCCGAGCCTCGCGCACTGCGATCGCGGCGAGCTGGTGATGCTCGACGATCAGACCCACTGGTTGCACTGGGATGCACCCGACCGGGTGAATCCGCTGATCGCCGAGTGGCTCGCGGCTGGCCAGGAGGCGGCCGGCGGAGCAACATCGTAGGGGGGACACATGGAGGGCGGTGGCAACAGAGCGGGCGGGTTCGATTCGAGACCGACCGTCGATATGCACGACATCGAGCACGAGAGCCCGCAGCTCCAGATGGAGCAGATGTTCCTGCGGGTCCAGCGCAAGCTGTTCGGCGACGCCTACCGCCGGACCATGGCGCACTACGCGGTGGTGCGGCCGATCGGCCAGGGCGCGATGGGGATGGTCTACGAGGCGATCGATCAGCGGCTGTCGCGCGAGGTCGCGCTCAAGCTGGTGCTGCCCGAGGTCGTGCAGTCGGCGCGCGGCAAGTCGCGCCTGCTGCGCGAGGCGCGCGCGATGGCGAAGATCTCGCATCCCAACGTCGTCGCGGTCTACGACGTCGGCGAGACCGGCGGCGTGGTGTACATCGCGATGGAGTTCGTGCGCGGCGCGACGCTCCGGCGCTGGCTCGCGAGCGCGCCGCGGTCGCTCGCCGAGATCCTCGACGTGTTCATCCAGGCAGGCGCGGGGCTCGCCGCGGCGCACCACGCCGACATCGTCCACCGCGACTTCAAGCCCGACAACGTGCTGGTCGGCCACGACGGCCGCGCCCGCGTGCTCGACTTCGGGCTCGCGTTCCCGCGGATCGCCGAGCTCACGTCCGACGAGGTCACGGCGCCGCACGCCACCGCGGCGGGCTTCGATGCGACGCGCGACGGCGCGGAGCCGCCGCGGACCAACGAGCCGACCGACGTGTCGGCGTCGAACATGCTCGCCGGGACGATCGCGTACATGTCGCCCGAGCAGCTGCTGGCCCGCCCGCTCGACGGCCGCAGCGACCAGTTCAGCTTCTGCGTCTCGCTGTACGAGGGGCTGTACGGCCAGCGTCCGTTCACCGGGCGGTCGTTCCACGAGTTCGTCGATCATGTCCAGCGCGGCGAGCTGGCGCCGGTCGCGAACCCGCCGCGGCTGCCGGGCTGGCTGACCGCGGTGCTGCCACGCCTTGTCGCAGCGCGCGCCGTCGCCGGTGTGGAGCGAGGCACGCGAGCGGCTGCTCGGCCGGCTGGCGTGCACGCTCGACGAGCAGGTCGCGTCGTCGCCCGTCGCCGCGCTGATCCGGGTGCGCCGGATCGCCGATCAAGCGCGCTGGCTGGTGATCGCGCCGCACGATCCGAGCGCGCCGCAGCTCCGGGCCGCGTTCGCGACCTACTGCGAGCGGCTGCGCGGCTCGGATGCGCCGCGCGCGCTGCGGCCGCTGCAGCTGGTCGGTGCGGGTCCCGCCGGTGACGACCAGGCCGACGCCGTCGCGCTGCTGTTCGAGGACCTCGCGTGCGTGCCGCTCGGCGGGCTGATCCGCCAGGCCGCGGGCCGCGATCCCGAGCTCGCGCTGCGCATCGCACAGTCGCTGACCCGCGCGGTGTACGCGCTGGCCCAGGTCGGCTACGCGCTCGACCCGGCGGCGCTCGAAGGTCTGCCGATCGGCGTGGAGCACTACGAGATCGGGCCGATCGATCCGACCTGCGTCGGCGAGGCCGGCGAGCCCGCCGGCCGCTATCGCATCGTCGGCGCGGCGCTGCACGGCCTTCTGACCGGCGGGCTGCCCGAGCTGGGCGCGGGGCCGGCGGCGCCGGACGCCGCTCCCGAGCTGGCGGCGGGCCTGCGCGCGGTGATCGATCGCCTGCTCGACCCCGCCGGCTATCACAGCGCGCGCGGCGTGCTCCACGACCTCGAGCTCTGCGTCACCGAGCTCACAGAGCTCCGCGGGCTCCCGCAGCCCCGGCCCGGCCGCGAGCCCGCCGCGTTCCCGCTCGGCACGCGCGACATCGGCGCCGAGCTCCGCGTGTCGTCGGTGCTGCGCGGCCGGCAGCGCGAGCTGGCCGAGTTCGACGCGCTGGCCCGCGAGCTCGGCGGCGGCGGCTCGGGCCTGGTCCTGGTGAGCGGCCCGTCGGGGATCGGCAAGACGATCCTGATCGACGCGATGGCGCCGCGGCTGTCGCGCGGCTGGCGGATCCGCGGCAAGTTCGACCAGTACGCCAACAACGAGCCATACGCCACGCTGACCCAGGCGCTGCGCGGGCTGGTCGGCCGGGCCCTCGACGAGCCGCGGCCGGCGCGCGAGGCGTGGCGCGAGCGCATCGTGCGCGCGGTGGCGCCCAACGCCGAGCTCCTGTTCTCGGTGATCCCCGAGCTGCGCGGCCTGATCGGCGATCAGCCGGCGGTTGCGGCGATCCCGCCGGTCGAGTCGGCGGCGCGGTTCGGCGTGACGCTCAGGCGGCTGCTCGCGGCGTGCGCGGCCGAGGCCGAGCTCCTGATCGTCGTGCTCGACGACATGCAGTGGTGCGACCCGGCCTCGCTCCGGCTGATCGACTCGCTGCTCGCGACCCGCGAGGTCAGCGGGATCCTGTGGATCTGCGCGTTCCGCGACACCGAGCACCCGCTGCACGTCCAGCTCGCGGCCGCGCGCACGCCGCGCGTCCACAAGCTCGTCCTGCCGATCGGCCCGCTGGCGCGCGCGGAGCTCCAGGGGTTCCTCGCCGACACGCTGGGCTGCACCGCCGAGCGCGCGGCGGCGCTCGCCACGTTCTTCCGCGACAAGACCGACGGCAACCCCCTGTTCGCGCGCACCTTGCTCACCTCGCTGCACGACCAGGGCCTGTTCACGTTCTCGCCGCGCCACGAGCGCTGGGACTGGGACGATGCCGCGTTCCGCTCCGCCGAGCTGCCGGGCGACATCCAGGAGCTGATCGTGCGCAAGATCGAGGCGCTGTCGCCGCCGGCGCGCCGGCTGCTCAGCATCGCGTCGTGCGTCGGGCACGACGTCGAGGCCGCGCTGCTGGTCGACGCGGTGTCGCAGTGGAGCGCGTCGCGCGGCGAGCTCGCCGCGGCGGTCCGCGAGTGCGTCGCGCACGGCCTGCTCGCGACCACGCTGGTGCGCGCGCCAGACGGCGCGGCCGACGGCGGCGAGGTCACCGAGCTGCTCAACTTCACGCACGACCGCGTGCAGCAGACCGCGCATCGCTTCCTCGACCCCGCGCTGCGCGAGGCCGTGCTGCTCGCGGTCGGCCGCGCGCTGCTCGAGCGCTCGTCGCCGGACGAGCTCGCCGACAAGCTGTTCCGCGTCGTCGGCTACCTCAACGGCGGCGCGGCCCAGGCCGGCGCTGCGCTCCGGGACCGCATCGTCGAGCTCGACCTCGTCGCGGCGCAGCGCGCGCTGGTCGCCAACGCGTTCGCCGACTCGGTGCGGTTCCTGCGCGCGGCGCTCGCGCTCCTGCCCGACGACCACTGGACCTCGCGCCACGACCAGACCGTCGAGCTCCACGTCAAGTACATGCACGCGCTCGCCCTGCTCGGCGACCGCGAGCAGGAGAACCAGCTGTTCGAGCTGCTGCGCGGCCGCGTCCGCAGCAACGTCCACCTCGGCCAGGTCTACGAGCTCAAGGTGATGCTCGAGTCGTCGCGCGGCGAGCACCAGGTCGCGATCGAGCACGGCATCGCCGGCCTGCGCGCCCTCGGAGAGCGGCTGTCGGCGCGGCCCGGCCGGCTCACCGCGCTCGCCGAGCTGGCGCGGACCTGGCGCGAGCTGCGCCGGATCGATCCCGACGACCTCGCGGGCCGTCCGTCGTCGCGCAGCGAGGACGCCGCCGCGTCGCGCCTGCTGGTCGCGCTCAGCGCGCCGGCCTACCTCACCGATCCCAACCTGCTCGCGATCGTGATGATGCGGATCGTGCGGCGCTCGCTGGCGTTCGGGATGTCCGACGTGTCGTCGCACGGCTTCGCCGGGTTCGGCCTGATCGTGTCCGGCCTGCTCGGCGCCTACGACCGCGCGCTGCGCTACGCGACCGTCGCGCACCGGCTCGCCGAGCGGTTCGCCAACCCCTGGCTCGCGCCCAAGGTCGATCTGATGAGCGGGATCTTCATCCAGCCGTGGACCCGGCCGTTCGAGCGCTGCGAGGACATCCTCGCCCGCGGCTCCGCCGTCGCGAGCGACAACGCCGACTTCGTCTACGCGTCGTACACCGCGACCTCGATGTCGTGCCTGCTCTACTACCGCGGCGCGCCGCTCGCCGCCGTGTCGATCGCCGCCGAGGCCGCGCTGCGCCACACCCACCGCGCGCGCGACTGCGACATGGAGGCTGTCGTCACCACCGTCATCCACGCCGCGCGCTGCCTGTGCGGCGAGACCGAGAGCCCGATCGACCTGTCGACCGCCGGGCACGACGACGCCGCGTTCCTGGCAACGCTCGACGAGCGCACCATGCCGATCGGCGCGTTCTTCTGCCCGGCGATCCGCTGCGGCGTGCTCTACCTCCACGGCCGCCCCGACCTCGCCTGCGAGCTCGGCCGGCGCGCCGGCGCGTTCGAGGCCAACGCGCTGTCCAACCCGTCGCTCGCCGAGTACCTGTTCTACTACGCCATGGCGCTGCTCGCGCGGTGGCCCGAGCTGCCCCGCGCCGAGCGCCGCGCCGCCCGCCGCCTCGTCCGCCGCGCGCGCAAGCGATTCGCCATCTGGTCGCGCCACTGCCCCGAGAACTTCGCCGCGCGCCAGGCGCTCCTCGAGGCCGAGCTCGCCCGCGTCGCCGGCCGCGGCCAGGTCCTCGACCGGCTCAACGCCGCGCTCGAGGCCGCGGTGCGCCACGACCGCATCCAGTACGAGGCGCTCGCCGCCGAGCTCGCCGCCCGCCACTGCGAGGCCCAGGGCCAGCCCACCATGGCCGAGCTCTACCGCGAGCGCGCCCTGCGCGCCTACCAGCGCTGGGGCGCCACCACCAAGGTCGCCCTGCTCACCGAGCAGCTCGCCCCGCGCGGAAGCTGAGCCGCACGTGGCTGGATGCCGTATCTCCAGACTACCCGCGGCACCCTCGACGGAGAGTCGGGCGTACGGCAGTTAGGGGGGTAGAACATCATGACGGTCGTTTGGATGCATCCGTTGCAGGTGTCGGATGCGACCTGTGCAAGACTGTCCTCGTGCTCGATCGTATCCGAATTCGCGGATTCAAGTCTCTGCACGATGTCGAGCTCCATCTGGCACCGCTGGTCGTCGTCTTCGGTCCGAACGCAGTCGGCAAGAGCAACTTACTCGAGGCATTGATGCTGCTCGGCCGGCTGGTGACCGAGCGCACCGTGAGCGATGCTCTTGCACCTCCGATCCGGGGTTATCCACTCGAGGCATTTAGCCTCCCGCGTGGAGGGCTCCGCGACCTGCTTGAACAGGAGCAGGTCACGCTCGATCTCGAGGCCGATCTGAGGCCGCCCATGCTCGCGGGAAAGGATGAGTCTCTTCGGTATCGCGTTGCGATCGCGGCGGCACCGCGCACCGGCGAAGTCAGGGTTGTCGACGAGTACCTGACCCGGCTGGACCGAGTTGGGCAGCCGCGCGCGAGCTTCAAACCACGGATCGAGAAGGTCGGCGATCACCTCGTGGTACGGCAGCTCGGTGAAGCAGGAACGCCGCGCCACGAACCGACCGGCTTGAACCACAGCATTGTATCCAACCTGCAGTATTCCGGGGAGAATCGGTACCCTGACCTTGATCGGCTTCGCGCAGAGCTGGGGGGTTGGCGAACCTACTACCTCGATCCTGCTCGCGCCATGCGCATGGCGCAACCGCCTCGCGAGACCAGTGACATTGCTCCTTCGGGCGAGTTGATTGCGCCGTTCTTGTATCGGCTCAAGGGGAACGAGAAGCATGCGCGCAGCTTTCACGCGATCGCTCGGGCGCTCCGGACAGTGATTCCGAGCATAGAGAGCTTGAGCGTGGATCTCGATCCCGAACGCGGCACGATCGATCTACGGATCTGTCAGCAGGGAACTGAATACTCGTCGCGTGTCATATCCGAAGGTACGCTGCGGATCCTCGCTCTCTGCAGCATCGCTGCAAACCCATGGCCGGCGCGTCTCGTCGCATTCGAGGAGCCGGAGAATGGCGTGCATCCCCGGCGGATCGAGGTCATCTCGAAACTTCTTGCATCGATAGCCGAGAACGAGGATCGCCAGGTCGTCGTGACGACGCACTCGCCGACCTTCGTATCGGCGATGCTGGAGATGAAACGAGAACACCCGAACTTGATCGAGTTGGTGCGCTGCATCCAGGACGGCCGTGCTACCCGGATCGAGCCGTTCCAGGACCCGCTACCCCTGTTGCAGAACGAGGAGATCCGTGCCGCGCTCACGAGCAGCGAGGATCTGGCCTCGGAGACCGAGCGTGTAGTTTCCACTCTGCTTCGCCAGGGCTGGCTCGATGGCTGAGCTCGCTGTGTTCTGCGAGGACAGAGGGCACGAAGTGTTCACTCGAGCACTCGTCTCACGGCTGGCCAACGATCTCGAGATCGAGGTTGCAATCACCGCGGTCAGCGCCTCGCGAGGCAAGGGTATGGCTCTGTCACAGCTTCGCGGCTGGCAGCGCTCATTCGAGCGTGGCCTGATGGTCGGAAAACCCGATGTGTTGATTGTCGTGATCGACGGAAACTGTGTGAGCTCGCAAACTAAGCGCCGCGAGGTCGAGGCACTCATCTTGCAAGAAGTGTTTCCAGCGTTTGTGATTGGATGTCCGGATCCGCATGTGGAGCGGTGGTGCTTTGCGGATCCCGATGCATTTCAGCGCGTCGTGGGCGTGAATGTTCGGCCCGATCCCGGCAAGTGCGAGCGCGGTGCATACAAGAGAATGCTACGCGACGCGCTCCGGGAGGCCGAACAGCCGATTCTGACTGACGAGATGGAGATAGCCCCCGAAATCCTCCGTGAGATCGACCTCTATCGGGCCGGGATCACACAGCC
>VBLP01000281.1:21209-32611 GCA_005887925.1 Deltaproteobacteria bacterium
GGCCGGGCAGCGTCGCGGTCGTCGACAGGCCCGTGCAGCACGTCGGCGCTGGTCCGTTGCCAGCGCGCGATCGAGTACTCCGTGGCGACCTGCGCCATCCGCTTGCGGTGGGCGATCCTCGCGGCAGTCGACGTTGCCTTCACGCCGACGACGCTACCCGATCACGATCGATCCGGACAGCGGTCGCGCGATCAACTGCGCGAAATCGATTGGGTTTCTGTCGACGCGATGGATCCGCACCCTGTTCAATTGCGGTTCGAACCCGCAGCGCACGCGTCAGTCGAGTGGTGCGGCGCTCGCCGCGCCGTGTTCTACCGAGCGCGCGGTCGCGGCGGATGGCGCATCGGGGACGAGGACGTCCTCGGGGTCGTGGATGTGCGAGAGGAACAGGCCGAGGGCGATGTCGGCGTCGACCAGCGGCAGCTCGTTGTGGGCGGCGTCGGGCCAGCCGCCATTGGCGGCCTGGCCGCCGAGCAGCCAGCGGGTGGCGCGGCGAACGGCGCGCCGGCTCAGGCTGCTGCCGTGGTCGGTGAGCGCGATGGTCTGGAGGGCGTGTGCGGTCGACTGGAGATCGTCGGCAGGCTCGGCGGCGCTGGTGGCCCAGGCGCCGTCGGCGTGCTGGGTGGCGAGCAGCTGGGCGCGCACCTGCTGGAAGACGGCGTCGGCGCGGAGATGGGACGATGCGACCTGGGCCCAGGCCAGACCGGTGACGTAGAAGCCTTCGCCGGGATCACGGAAGTTGAAGAGCGGCGCGGCGGAGGTGAGATCGTCGACGACGATACCGGCGTAGGTGTCGGCGTCGCGGTCGTAGCCGGCGCCGGGGAACGCGGCGTCGAGCGCTTCGGCGGCGAGTACGAACCAGCCGAGGTCGTAGGGGATGAGGCCGTCCTCGCGGGAGCGATGGCGCGCGTCGCGGATCAGGGTGCCGAGGCCGGCGGCGCCGTGCTGGGCGGCGACCTTGGCGTCGTAGTGCTGGCGCGTGATCGCGGCGAAGCCGGGGTTGTCGGCGAGCTCGGCGAGCAGGACGCCGAACACGAAGTCGGGGGCGGAGTCGATGTCCGGATCGCGCTGCATGGCGATGCCGGCGTCGAGCGCGCTGACCAGGGCGCGGTTGCCGGCGCTGCCGGTGTCGACCGCGGCCCACGCGGCCAGGCCGATCGCGCCGAACAGGTTGGTCGGGCTCTTGACCGGCGTGTGCTCGGTCGCGCTCGGCGAGATGATGAAGTCCCAGCCGCCGTCGTCGGGATCGGCGTCGACCAAGCCGTTGCGCGCGTTGTCGCCGATCGTGTCGGCCTGGAGCGCGGCGATGCGCGCCGCGGCGGCGCCGATCGCGCGCCGGACGGCACGGCCCCCGGCGAGATGATGGTCGTCGCGATCGCCGCGATGATCGGCGCGCAGGGTTTGAAACGAGCTCGCGGCCGCGACCGCGCCGACATCCGCGATGTCGTCCGTGTCGGCGGGCTCTCCGCTGCAGGCGGTCGCCACGAGCAAGCCAAGTGATGCGCCAAGAAACTTCATGACGGTCTCTCCCTGGTAGGCATCCAGGCTCCCCGACGCGGAGAGGCGGTGCAATCGGCGGGCAGGCCACTCACGCGCGCCGCACCGAGCGCGCCCGCACGAGATCTGCACAGGTGAGGCGCTCCTGGGGTGCGCGTCGCGCGCAGCCGGAGCGGGCGAGCTCGCGTGTGGTCGTACACGGTGGGTGAGTCACCACCACGCGAGATCCGCGCGTCACGAATCGGGAGTGAACGCGGTGGTGAGGATGCGCGCGGGGAACGCGCTGCGGATCAGCTCGGGCCACGCGTCGGCGTCGGGCGACTGCGCATCGGGCGCGCGGGTGGCGAGCTCATCGAGCTTGGCGCGCAGCTGGTCGCGGCCGCGCTGGATCCGGCCGCGCACGGTGTTTGCGTTGAGGCCGAGGGTCTCGCCGATCGCGGCGGGATCGAGCGACTCGACGTAGTAGAGCTCGAGCACGATCTGCAGCTCGGCGGGGATCTCGCGCAGCGCCACGAGCAGGAGCTGCTGGGCCTCGGCGCACTCGAGCTGGGTCTGCGCGCCGGCGCCGAGCGCGACGATCGACGACGCGAGCGGATCGAGCTGCTCGGCCTCGCGCGCGAGGCTGCGATAGTAGTGCCGGAGCACGTTGCTGGCGACGCCGAGCGCGTAGGTGAGGAACGACGACCTGCCGAGGAAGCCCTCGCGCGCCGACATCAGCGCGACGAACGTGTTCTGGGTCAGCTCCTCGGTGTCGGCCGGGCTGCGGGTCTTGTTGATGAAGAACCGGTAGATCGGCGCGAAGCAGCGCTCGAACAGCTGGTTGCCGGCCGCGCCGTCGCCGTCCCGCCAGCGCTGGAGCAGTTCGGCGTCATCGGCCATGTCCCGCGATGATCGAGGAGCGCGCCGCGACGCGCAAGGCCGGCACCGGGCCAGCGCCGGCAAACCGCGCCACGGTGCGAGCTGCGCGCGGCTGCACGGTCTCGCGGCACGCGGCGTAGCATCGCGCGGCGGGCGGAGCCACGCGTCGACTGTCATTCCACGCGTCGATCCGGTGATGAAGCAGCGCCTGCCGGATTCGCGTGCGCGATCCCCCGCAGGTGTATGGCGAGGACCGATTGCCTCGCGCGTGCAATGGACCGGTGCTTGACAGCTCGCAAACGCGCACGTTACGTTGCGTACGAACGTCACCGAGTCGCGACAGGGGTGAGCGCGATCGATGGCGAGCTCCGGAGTGGAAGGTAGGATCATGCCGAAGAAGACCAAGCAGCCTGCGAGCATCACGGTTTCCGGTGCGATTCCCAGGTGACGCTGTCGATGCCGCTCGACGCCAAGAAGATCAAGGCGATCCAGAAGTGCATCGAGAAGGGCAACTTGCACGTCACGATCAGCAAGGTCGATCTCGCCGAGCTCGGCCGCATGCCGCTCGAGCGCGTCGTCGAGGTCCACGTCTCGGGGCTGAGCACGCAGGCCGGCATCGCGTGGGATGACCACGCCGCGCCGGCGCTGGTGTTCGAGCTGCTGGCGCGCGCGCTGGTGCGGGCGCGGCCGCGCGCGGTCACCATCGAGTACAACTGGTCGCCGCAGTTCCCCGCGGCGATCCTCTGCGCACACACCGAGCGCACCCGGCGCTTGCTGGCGCAGGCGGGGTGCGCATGACGGTGCGGCGGGTCCACGCGGTGCTCGCCGCCGGGATCGAGAACCCGGCGCTGATCGCGCGCTGGCGCGAGGAGCCCGATCTGCTGCGCGACCATGGCATCGATCCGTCGCAGGTCAACCTCGACGCGCTGTGGAAGTTCGCCGGGCTGACCGTCAAGGTCCGCCACAATGCGCTGCGCCACGACATGCCGGGAGCGTTCCGGCTGATGAGCGTCGCCGGGCTCGAGATCGAGCTGTTCGCGGCGTATGCGAGCGATTGCGCCGCGCGGCGCATGAAGCTGGCGCCGACCACGGAGGGGCGCGCGCTCGACCTGCTGGCGTTCCTCGAAGGCTGGCTCGACCGCGAGCGGCTCGCGCACGCGCTGCTGTGGGACCTGATCCGGCACGAGCGCGCGCTCGGCTCGCTCACGCGGTCGACCACCGCCTCCGGATCGTCGCCGAACCTGAAGGCGGTCGAGCCTCCGATGCGGCCGTCGCCCAGCGTCGTGCCGCGGATCCAGGGTGCGATCGTGCTGCACGAGATGACCAGCGATCCGCAGGTGATCGCGGCGGCGCTGCAGACCAGCGCGCCCGATCTCGCGGCGATCCCGCGCGCCCCGGCCCACGTCTGCTACTGGCGCCCCACCGCCAACCCCGAGGTCTCGATCCTCAAGCTCGACGAGCTCGGGTTCTTCACGCTGTCGCTGATCGACGGCGTGCGCACGGCCGCCGAGGTCTACCGGGCGCTGGGCGGCGGACGGCGGCCGAGCGCCGGCTTCCTGGGCGTGCTCGGCGATCTCCAGAAGCTCGGGATCGCGGTGCTGCGGAGACCTCGGTGAACCTGGTCCTCGTCGACAACTGATGTTGCCCGACGAGGGTTCGCTGGGTGATGATCGATATCCACCCCCACCGGGGCTGCTCGCGCTGGCCGCGGCCGATGGCCACACCGTGCCGATCTACGACCCCAAGCGCCTGGTCCGCAGCGGCGCGCTGCCGTACGACGCGACGATCTACGAGCGCGCGGCGGGCTGCGCGCGTACGGCGGCCGGCGATTCGACATTCGCGAAGCGGACTCGTGGCGCTCTGACACCCATGCGCTACACAGGTACATCGCTCTGAGGTCACGTGGCGGCCCGCCGGTCACAGATCGTCGAAGGAACAACGCAGGCAAGCGCAATGCTTGCAGGTGCAGGGCCGCGCGACGCGACGCGCGGAGGGGTGAATTTCCCGGCTTCGCCGGGAAAGAGGGGGCGGGAACGCCCCCTCTCGATCGACGGTCTCGCGCCGGGCCCGGACGGGCGGCCGCGCTGCTTCTGGGGCGTGTCGACGCCGGACTACGCCGATTATCACGACCGCGAGTGGGGCTTCCCGGTCACCGACGATCGCCGGCTGTTCGAGAAGCTGTGCCTCGAGGGCTTCCAGGCCGGGCTGTCGTGGCTCACGATCCTGCGCAAGCGCGACGCGTTCCGGCGGGCGTTCGCGGGGTTCGATCCCTCCGCGGTCGCGCGGTTCGGCGCGCGCGACGTCGCGCGGCTGCTCGCCGATCCCGGCATCGTCCGCCACCGCGGCAAGATCGAGTCGGCGATCCACAACGCGGCGCGCGCGCTCGAGGTGATCGACGAGCACGGCTCGCTCGCGGCGTACGTGTGGAGCTTCGTGCCGGCCGCCGGCGAGCGTCCGCCGCGCGTGACGCGCGAGGCGCTGCGCGCGATGACCTGGACGCCGACCTCGATCGCGCTGTCGAAGGACCTCAAGCGGCGCGGCTGGACCTTCGTCGGACCGACCACGGTCTACGCGTTCATGCAGGCGATGGGGCTGGTCAACGATCACCTCGAGGGCTGTGCGATCCGCCGTCCTGCGGAGGCCGCGCGCCGCGAGCTACGAGATCGCCAGAGTCCGCGGCGCGGACGTGCGAAGAACGCGCGGTGATCGTCACGACCGCGCGGCCGGGAGGGCACATCGGAACATCGATTGCACTTCATCGCCGCATGCGGACTCACATCCTGCCTCTGATCCTGCTCGCGGTATCGCCGGCGCGTGCGTTTGCCGATACGCCGACGACGAAACCCAACGTGACTCCCGATCGCCAGTCCCTGGTGGTCTCGTCGAGCGCATTCAGCGCCGGCAAGGAGATCCCCCCGAAGTTCACCTGCGATGGCAAGTCGACCGCTCCGCCGCTGAGCTGGTCGAACGTGCCCAGGGGCACGCAGAGCATCGCCGTCCTGGTCGATGATCCGGATGCGCCGAAGGGGACCTTCACGCAC
Source organism: Deltaproteobacteria bacterium (assembly GCA_005887925.1). Classification (GTDB taxonomy): domain Bacteria; phylum Myxococcota_A; class Polyangia; order Haliangiales; family Haliangiaceae; genus JABFXX01. The sequence goes on from VBLP01000281.1 coordinate 26,606, forward strand.
TGGCTGGTCACCGGAATTCCTCCGACGGCGACGGCGCTCGCGGAGGGTGGCAAGCTGCCGCAGGGCGCCGTGGCCGCCAGGAATGGTAAGGGAAGCGTCGGATACACCGGGCCGTGTCCGCCCAGCGGGCGCCATCGCTACTTGTTCCGGGTCTTCGCGCTGGACACGGTGATCCCGTCCCCGCGCGACAAGGACTCGCTGCTCCAGGCGATCGATGGCCATGTCCTGGCCGAGGGCGAGCTGATCGCGACGTACCAGAAGATCACCCCGCCGTGACCGCCACGAGCCGGGAGCGATCCGGCTCGAATCGCTCGCGATCCACCGCGCGAGCCTCTCGCAGATCCCTGCGCGCGTCGGACCGCTGAGCGACGGCGCTCGGCGCGATCGAGCGGCCGCCTGCGCGTGGGGAGGCCTCGCAGCCCAGTGCCGCGGCGCCACGCGCGATCGCGACGGATGTCGAATGCAGCTCGCGCTGGTACGTCATTTGTAAACAACTCTCGACATGTCACTCAACGGTCACGGACGGCTGAGAATCGCTCAGGTCGCGCCGTTGCACGAGAGCGTGCCACCGCGGCTGTACGGAGGGACCGAGCGGATCGTGTCGTACCTGACCGAGCAGCTCGTCGCCTGTGGCCACGACGTCACGCTGTTTGCCAGCGGCGACTCCTGCACGTCGGCGCGCCTGATCCCGTGCTGCCCGCGATCGCTGCGCCTCGCCCACACCGTCGATTCGGTGGCGCTGCACCTGGCGATGACCGAGCGCGTGGCGCGCCGCGCCCACGACTTCGACGTCGTGCACTTCCACATCGACTACCTGCACTTCCCGGTGTCCCGGCGCGAGCACTACGCGAACGTCACCACGCTGCACGGCAGGCTCGACCTGCCCGACATCTTTCCGATCTTCGCGCGCTGCGCGGACCTGCCGATGGTGTCGATCTCCGATGCGCAGCGCGCGCCGCTGCCGGACCTGGCGTGGCAGGGAACCGTGTACCACGGTTTCCCGGAGGAGCTATACCGGTTCCAGCCCGATGGCGGCGACTACCTGGTGTTCCTCGGTCGCGTGTCGCCGGAGAAGGGGCTCGACCGGGCGATCGAGATCGCGGGCCGCGCCGGCTGCCGGCTGCGCGTCGCCGCGAAGATCGATCGCGCCGATCGCGCCTACTACCGCGAGCGCATCGCACCGCTGATGGGGCAGCCGCACGTCGAGTACCTGGGCGAGGTCGGCGAGCATGACAAGCAGGAGCTGCTCGGCGGCGCGCTCGCGCTGCTGTTCCCGATCGACTGGCCGGAGCCGTTTGGTATGGTGATGGTCGAGGCCATGGCGTGCGGCACCCCGGTGATCGCCTTTCCGCGCGGCTCGGTCACCGAGGTGATCGACGACGGGGTCACCGGGATCATCTGCGAGGATGTCGCCGAGGCGGTCGCGGCGGTCGCGCGCGTCGGCGAGCTGTCGCGCGCCGCGTGCCGCCAGGTGTTCGAGCAGCGCTTCACCGCTGCGCGGATGACCGACGAGTACCTCGCGATCTACCACAGCGTCCTGCAAGAGCGGGAGCACGGCCATGATGCAAGAACCAACCGCGACTCGCGAGGACTACTCCATCCTGGCGACCAGCACGCGGCGGGATGAGCGGACCCGCGTCATCAAGCACGGCGACAGCTTCGGTGTGTTCGACCACGCCGGCATGATCGGCCAGGCCGGCATCGGCGAGCTCGGGCTGTATCACGACGACACGCGCTACCTGAGCAAGTTCGAGATCGCGCTCGAGCGGCGGCGTCCGCTGCTGCTCAACTCGACCGTGCTGCGCGACAACATCCTCAACGTCGACCTCGCGAATCCCGACCTGCCGGATCGGCCCGACCCGTTGCCGCGCGACTCGGTGCACCTGTTCGCACAGAGCTTCCTGTGGGACCGCCGCTGGCACGTGCGGCTCGAGCTCCACAACTACGCGCTGCGCGCGGTCGAGATCGAGCTGTCGCTCTTGTTCGACGCCGACTACGCCGACGTGTTCGAGGTCCGCGGCATGCACCGGCCGCGCCGCGGCAAGCTGCGGCCGCCGGTGATCGGCCGGGACGAGATGGTGCTCGCCTATGAAGGGCTCGACCACGTGGTGCGCACGACGCGGCTGGCGTTCGATCCCGCCCCGGCGTCGCTCGACAACGGCCGCGCGTCGTACCGGCTGCGGCTGGCGCCGCAGGGCCGCATCGCGATCGAGCTCCGGGTCGGATTCGAGCGCGGCGACAGCGGGCGGCCCGAGGCGCCGCGCTTCGACCACGCGTACGAGCGCTCGGTCGCGGCGCTGGAGCGGCTGCGCAGCGGCTGCGCCGCGGTGCACTGCACCAACCCGCGGTTCGCCGAGTGGGTCGAGCGCTCGGCGTCCGACCTCCAGATGATGATCACCGACACCGAGCACGGCCCCTATCCCTACGGCGGCGTGCCGTGGTTCTCGACGCCGTTCGGCCGCGACGGCATCATCACCGCGTACGAGCTGCTGTGGTTCGATCCCGCGGTCGCGCACGGCGTGCTGCGCTACCTGGCTGCGACCCAGGCGACCGAGATCGATCCGGTGCGCGACGCCGAGCCCGGCAAGATCATCCACGAGGTCCGCGGCGGCGAGATGGCCGCGCTCGGCGAGGTCCCGTTCGGCCGCTACTACGGCTCGATCGACGCCACGCCGCTGTTCGTGGTGCTCGCCGAGGCCTACCACCGCCGCACGGCCGACCACGCGCTGATCGCGTCGCTCTGGCCGAGCATCGAGCGCGCGCTGCACTGGATCGACGCGTACGGCGACCTCGACGGCGACGGCTTCGTCGAGTACCAGCGGCGGTCGGGCCGCGGCCTGGTCTCGCAGGGCTGGAAGGACTCGGCCGATTCGATCTCGCACGCCAGCGGCGAGCTGGCGGCCGGGCCGATCGCGCTGTGCGAGGTCCAGGGCTATGTCTGCTCCACGCCGACGCCGATCAGCTGCGCGCGCGGTTCGAGCGCGCGTTCTGGTGCGAGGACCTCGGCAGCTACGTGCTCGCGCTCGACGGCGACAAGCGGCCGTGCGCGGTGCGCGCGTCCAACGCCGGCCACTGCCTGTTCGCCGGGATCGCGAGCAACGAGCGCGCTCGCCGCGTGGTCGACGCGCTGCTCGACGACCGCTCGTTCTCGGGCTGGGGCATCCGCACGCTCGACGCCGCCGAGGCGCGCTACAACCCGATCTCCTATCACAACGGCTCGGTGTGGCCGCACGACAACGCGCTGATCGCGCTGGGCATGGCGCGCTACGGCTACAAGGACGCGTGCGCGCGGATCACCTCGGGGCTGTACGAGGCGGTGCTGCACTTCGATCTGCGGCGGATGCCGGAGCTGTTCTGCGGGTTCCGGCCGCGCCCGCACGAGGGCCCGACCCTCTACCCGGTGGCGTGTGCACCCCAGGCGTGGGCCGCGGGCTCGGTGTTCCTGCTGCTGCAGGCGTGCCTGGGGCTCGAGATCGACGCGATGCGTTCGCAGATCGTGCTCGATCGTCCGATCCTGCCACCGGCCCTCGAGCGTCTCACGATCCGCCAGCTCCAGGTCGGGCCGGCTTGCGCGGATCTCGTACGTCCGCGTGATCGTCACCAAGTAGGTGACCGCGCGCCGCTACAGGTTGTCGACGCGCGACTCGATCACGGCCTGGACCGCCGGGTCGACATCGGACAGGAAGTCGTCGCCGGTCGCGGCCTCGATCGCATCGACCGATACGCGGAAGTCGCGCCAGTCGGCGGACTGGCTGATCAGCGCATCCGAGTTGGGCATCATCACACCGATCACCCGCGTGCTGGTGGTGACGTTGGCGGTGCCCTGGCCGACGGCGTCGAGCACCACGGCCACCTTGAAGGTCTTGTCGGGGACCGACACGCCGCTGCCGATCGTCCCCGAGCTGCCCGTGAACACGCCGCCCGCGATGATGAACAGCTCCTTGCCGGTGCCGGCGATGACGCGGAGATCGCTCTCCATGCGGGCCCACGGTCCACGGTTGTTGTGCGCGGACTGCGGCACCATGTTGGTGAGGTAGAACGTCTGCGAGTTGGACGCCGTGGTCAGCGTGCGGTCCGCCGATGGGCACATGTGGCCGCGATCGAAGCCGCTGCCGCTGTAGTCGCTGAGCTGGGCCTGGGGCAGGGTCGGCGGCAGCGTGTCGTCGGGACGGAAGTCATCCTGGCGATCGATGGCGCCGAGGTACGAGGTGTTGAGCTCCCAGCTGACCCAGTTGGGGACCTTGCGGCCGCTGTTGTACGAGATGACATAGCCCGACTTGACCGAGAGGAACGCGCTGGGATCGCCGGTCGAGGTCGGCGCCGGGATGCCGAGCGTGGTGTGCACGCTGAGCGCCGCGCCGGCGCCGGCGAAGTCGGTGACCGTGATGTCATCGAAGTCGATCCGGTTGCTGCCGCCGTCGAGCTTGCGGATGTCGAACCGGATCGTGCCGGCGAGGTTGACGGTGAACGTCGCGGTCGAGAACGAGCCGCCGGTGGTCGCCTTGCTGGTCCCGACCTGGGTCCACGTCGCGCCGCCGTTCTGCGACTCGAACAGGCCCCAGGTCCCGCTCGCGTCGGTGCCGAAGCTGGCGTGGTGGATGGTCACGGTGCCCGCGCCCGAGCTGCGGTCGAAGCGCATCGTGACGCGGCCGCTGTTCCGGATACGGGCGGCCTGCGTGCCGGTCTTGACGTCGCTGCTGAGGTTGCCGAGCAGCGCGTCGTTCATGTTCCATACGCCCGACGCCAGGGTCACGTCGGCCGCGGCGTAGGCGGTCTTGGTGCCGGTCTCGAAGCCCTCGGTGAGCGTCGAGGCGGTGGCGATCTCGAGGCCGCCATCGTCGCCCTCCGGCCCTGCGCTCATCGCGCAGCCAGCGACACCCACCACCAGCAGTACGACCAGAGAACCGCCCGTGAACCAGAGACCACGAGAACGACTGTCGCGCATCATCGACCCTTTCTCGGAATCCGAACCGGCCCGCTGCTTCGCCGCGCCATTCCTGTTGCTGGTCGATAACACGCCGCCGTTCGACGATTTCACGAAATCGGCGAGGTCTCATGTTGCCGTCATGTCGAGATCACAGTCGTGGGGCACAATTTGCCTCAGGACCGCCGTCCACCTGCAATGCCTGTATGCCCGATCACGCGGGCCGTCAGGTGGCAATTCGAGTAGCCACTCGCGCGGGCGCGATGACCGAGGCGGCGATCCGGCGCGCGCGATCGAGCTCACCGACCAGCTCGTCGAGCGCGGGGATGTCGTCGTCGCGCTCGATCATCGTCGCGGCCGTGCCGAACCGCGCGATCGCGTCGCCGTAGAGCTGCCACACGGCCTCGCAGACCGGGTGATCGTGGGTGTCGAGCAGGTGCGTGCCGTGGTCGCTGTGGCCGGCGAGGTGGATCTGCGCGACCCGCTCGGGCGGGATCGCGGCGAGGTACGCCGCCGCGTCCCAGCCGTGGTTGGTCGAGCTCACGTAGATGTTGTTGACGTCGAGCAGGATGCCGCAGTCGGCGCGGCGCGCGACCTCGGCGAGGAACTCGGCCTCGGGGATATGGCTGGCCGCGAACGTGACGTAGCTCGACGGGTTCTCGAGCAGGATCCGGCGGCGCAGGCGATCCTGGACCCGGCCGACCTTGGCGACCACGAGGTCGAGCGCCTCGTCGGTGTACGGCAGCGGCCACAGGTCGTGCGCGGCGTGGCCGCCGAGGCCCGACCAGCACAGGTGATCGGACACGAACGGCGGATCGACCTCGTCGGCGAGCGCGGCGAGCCGGGCGAGGTAATCGTCGTCGACCGGATCGACCGAGCCGATCGACAGCGACACGCCGTGCAGCACCACGGGCCACTTCTCGCAGACCATGCGCAGCACGCGCCGCGGGTTGCCGCCGGCGACCAGGAAGTTCTCGCTGATCACCTCCCACCAGTCGACGCGAGGCTCGCCCTCGACGACGTCCTGGTAGTGCGGCAGGCGCAGGCCGAGCCCGAAGCCGAGTCGACGGAACATGGCGCTA
>VBLP01000777.1 GCA_005887925.1 Deltaproteobacteria bacterium
GCACGCATGCACGGCGGCGTCAGGCAAGAGCGACTCCTCGGCACGAGCGCGCAGAACGCGAAACAGAAACTCCCGTCCTGCTGGGTCCCGCTCGATGTCGACCGGAGCCTGCATGTGAAGCCTGTCGAATCGATCGACCTCAAGCCGGCCAAACCCCTCGAGAGAACGGATCGGGCCGATCAGCACCACCCCGATCTGACAGCGGTGCAGCGCGGCGATGTCCTGCTCGACGAGTTGCGCGAATCCTTCGCGATTGCTGCTGCGGTCGAGCGAGTCGAACAGCGCAACGAAGCTGCGCCCATTCCTGTGCAGCTGCTCGGCGAAGAAGGAGAGCTGTTGCACCCAATGCGCATCGATCTCGGGCCATGCGGGCTCGGGTGGCGTGACCACACCGTCGACCGTCACGAACTGGCCGTCGTCGTACTCCAGCTCCCAGGGCTCGCACGCATATCCATTCGCCCAAGAAGCGAATCCCTTCCCACCTTCAGGTGCCGTCGGGAGATGCTCGAGTAGCGCCAGTCCCGCCAGCGCGACCAGGCACCCCGGCTTGAGCTTCACGAGATCCCGCTTCCGGCTCACGTCGACGTACGCCGCGCACATGTCCGGCATCGAGTTCAGAGCCTGCGTTGCGAGCAGGAGCTGCGTTGTCTTCCCCGAGCCGATTCCGCCGACGACCAGATGTCGCCCGGCCGGCTCGATCTCCAGGTGGCGAACCAGCACTTCCGCCAGCGCCCTCGGTGGAGGCACGTACATCTGCTGCTCGATCGCCAATGTAGGATCTGCGGCGGCGGCCATTCGCGCCATGTAGCCTCGGAACCGCGCGCGGCGGCTCATGGCTCCGGGGGCGTGTGCAGCGACGGGCGGCATGGCGAGATCATACCCGAACGACTGGAGAACGCGACGTGCTGCGTTGCCGTTGCCACCACGCACGCTTGGTCCGCGGCCTCGAGTACCTCCGGCGTGAACCGCGCTACTGCTTCGCGATCCCCGAACGGCCGCCGCGCAGGACGAACTTCTGGATCTTGCCGGTCGCGGTCTTGGGCAGCTCGGCGACGAAGTGAAACTCCTGGGGGCACTTGAAGTGCGCGAGGTTGTCGCGCGCGAACCGGCGGAGCTCGTCGTCGGTGACGGTCGCGCCGGCGCGGACGATCACGAACGCGTGCGGGCTCTCGCCCCACTTCTCGCTCGGCATGCCGACGACGGCGACCTCCTGGACGGCGGGGTGGCGGAGCAGGACGCCCTCGACCTCGACCGACGAGATGTTCTCGCCGCCGCTGATGATGACGTCCTTCATCCGGTCGCGGATCTCGACGTAGCCGTCGGGGTGGACGACGGCGGCGTCGCCGGAGTGGAAGTAGCCGCCGTGGAGCGCCTTGGCGGTGGCCTCGGGGTCGTTGTAGTAGCCCTCCATGACGACGTTGCCGCGCACGACGATCTCGCCGATGGTCGCGCCGTCGTGCGGGACCTCCTTGCCGTCGTCGTCGACGACCAGGAGCTCGCCGGACGAGATCAGCTCGACGCCCTGGCGCGACTTGACGACGGCGCGCTCGGCGGGCGACAGCCGGGCGTGCTCGGGCCGGGACTCGCAGACGGTGATGAACGGCGCGGTCTCGGTCAGGCCGTAGACGTGGGTGATCACCCAGCCGAGCTCCTGCTCGACGCGGTCGATCGTGGCGGCGGCGGGTGGTGCGCCCGCGGTCAGCACGCGGACGCCGGCGCGCGCGTCCTTGCGGAGGTCGTCGGGCGCGTTGGCGATGCCGATCAGGACGGTGGGCGCGGCGCACAGCATGGTGATCCGCTCGCGGGCGAGCTCGGCGAAGATCCGCGGCGGCTCGACGCGGCGCAGGCAGACGTGCGTGCCGCCGACGGCGGTGATGTTCCACACGAAGGTCCAGCCGTTGGCGTGGAACATCGGCAGGGTCCACAGGTAGCGCTCGGCGACCGCGGCCATCGGCGCGTGGAGCAGCGTGCCGATCACGTTCATGTACGCGTTGCGGTGCGTGATCATCACGCCCTTGGGCCGCGCGGTGGTCCCGCTGGTGTAGTTGATGGTCAGGAGGTCGCGCTCGCCGATCTCGGGGCGGGTGAAATCGCCGGTCGCGCCGGCGATCAGCTGCTCGTAGTCGAGCCAGCCGTCGCGCGCACCTTCGAGCGCGACGAAGTGCTGCACGCCGGGCAGCTGATCGCGGATCTTGTCGACGGTGTCGAGGTACTCGGAGTGCGCGCACACCACCTTGGAGCCGCTGTGCGTGATGATGTACGCGAAGTCGTCTGCGGTCAGCCGGTAGTTGATCGGCACCAGCACCGCGCCGAGCTGGGGCACGGCGTAGAACGACGCGAGCTGGGCGTGGGTGTTGGGCGCGATGTACGCGACCCGGTCGCCCTGCTTCACGCCGAGCTGGTGCTGCATCACCGCCGACCAGCGGTCGCAGCGCGCGAAGAACTGCTCGTACGACAGCCGCAGATCGCCGTCCACGACGGCTTCATGCTGCGGATACAGACGCCGGGTCCGGCGCATGAGATCGAGCGGGCTGAGTGGGGTCTCCATGGCGCCAGCATCGCACGACCCGCCGCCGCTTCGATCCACCGCGATCTGCGGTCAGGCCTTGACCACGCGGTTGCGGCCCTCGTGCTTGGCGCGGTACAGCGCGCGATCGACCCGCTCGACCAGTCCGGACGCGCCCTCGCCGGGCTGCCAGGCCGCGACGCCCATGCTCGCGGTGAACTTGAGCTTGGTGGCCAGGTCGACGGCCCAGTCGCTGCGCGCGAGCTCCTCGTTCATCCGGCGGGCCTTGCGCAGCGCGGGTCGCAGCGCCGCGCCGGGGAGGATCACGCCGAACTCCTCGCCGCCGTAGCGCGCGAGGGTGTCGCTGCGCCGGATCCGCGCGCGCAGGAACTCGACGAACGCGGTCAGCACGCGGTCGCCGACCGGGTGGCCGTAGCTGTCGTTGATCCGCTTGAAGTGGTCGATGTCCGCGAACACGAGCGCGAAGCCCTCGCGGCCGGCGGCGGCGAGCTCGCAGCGCCGCGCCAGCTCCTCGTCGAAGGCGGCGCGGTTGGCCGCGCCGGTCAGCGGATCGGTGCGCGCCTCGGTCTGGGCCCGCGCGACGTTCTGGCGCAGCTGCTCGACCTCGCGGCGCAGCGCCTGCGCCTGGGTCTGCTCCTCGACCTGGCGCTCGGCGATCGCGGTGCGCAGGCCGTGGACCTCGGCGGTGATCGCGGCGCGCATCTTGACGAGGTCGCTCAGCCGCGAGGCGGCCTCGAGCCGCGTGCCGTTGTCGAGTAGGCGGCGGTGGTAGGTGGCCGCACCTTGGCTCACGCCGGCGAGCCCGTGGCTCAGCACCTCGATGATGCGGCGCAGCTCGGCGTCGCGGCGGTCGAGGTAGTCGCGCTCGCGCTCGGCGAACTCGAGGATCTCGCTGCGCTGCTGCGCACAAGTCTCGGAGATCTCGCTGGCTTCCGCGCCCTGCCGGAGCTGGGTCGTCAGCTGTGCGAGCCGGGTCTTGATGTCGTGGGCGCCGAGCTCGTCGATGTCGAGCACGAGCGAGCGGACGCAGCCGAGCATCGTCGTGGCGACGTTCTCGAGCGCGGCGACCCGGGCGCGCGCGGCCTCGAGATCGACGGCGAGCTCGCCCCGGGCGCGACGCTCTCGCAATCCGGCGAGCAGGCTCATGCCTCCTGCATCGGCCGTCCGCGGAGAATGCTGAGGCCCGCACGACCGTGCGCGGGTGGTGGTCTTCCTGCCCGACCCTAGCTCGACCGCCTGGTCCGGCGTCCCGGCGGCGAGGGCGGAGGCCCGTCCGCGGACGGCGCCACGAGCTGGATCGTGGACCCGGGGTGCGCGATCTCGCTGCCGTGCTTCTCGACGGCGGCCATGAACGCGAGCAGGACGTCCTGCCGGATCACCTGGTACTCCGCCCAGTCGGTGGTCTCGAACAGGGCGGAGATCTCGATGTCGAGCGAGGCCGGCATCAGGTCCTTGAACCGCACGACGACGGTCTCCTGGCGGGTCTTGGGATGGCCGCGCAGGATCGCCTCGAGCTCGGCGAGGATCGCGCGCAGCTGCTCGGTCGCGGTGTCATGGACCAGGCCGAGCGTGATCGCCATCCGCAGGCGATCGCGGACGGTGAACGACTCGATGCGCTGGTTGGCGAGCTCGCCGTTGGGGATCGTGACGATCGTGCGATCGAGCGTGCGGATCCGGGTCGAGCGCAGCCCGATCTGCTCGACCGTGCCGATGACGTCGTAGACCTTGATCGCGTCGCCCTCGCGCATCGGCTGATCGACGCCGATCGACAGCGTGCCGAACAGGTTCTCGAGCGTCTTCTGCGCGCCGAGCGCGACGGCGAGCCCGCCGATGCCCAGGCCGGCGACCAGGCTCGCCACCGAGACGCCGAGCTCGGCGAGCACCATGATCCCGGTGATCACCAGCATCGCGACCTTGGCGAGCCGCGCGCCGATCGACAGCAGCGACCGCGACGCGGGCCGATCGATCGCCCACGATCGCCGCTCGAGGACGCTGCGCGCGAGGTCGATGCTGCGGAACACGGTCCACAGCACGGCGACCGTGGTCACGATCGCGATCGCATCGGTGAGCGTGGAGGCCGCACGCGCATCGAGCGGCAGCCAGGGCGACGCGATCCGCAGAGCCTGCAGCGCGAGCACCAGGCTGAGGGGGGAAGCCATCAGGTTGACCAGGTGGTCATCCCAGTCGGCCATCGTGCGCCCCGCGATCCGGGCGAGCAGCGGCCGCGCCAGCCGCACGAGCAGGCGGCCGATGAGGAACGCCGCGACGACCGCGAGGACCGTGATCGTCCAGGGCGCGGTGGCGGTGCGCCAGAACTGTCCGAGCAGGCTGTCGTTCACGGACCGGACTCTACCCGACCGCCGCCTCGCAGGTTGCGCCGCCGGGCGGTCTGCCTCACCATCCGCCACGACGACATGCTCGCGAAGCTCCTCATTGCCAATCGCGGCGAGGTCGCCGTCCGCATCGCGCAGGCGGCGGCCGAGCTCGGGATCGCGACCGTCGCGGTCCACGCCGACGACGACGCGCACGCGCTGCACGTGCGGCGCGCCGATCGCGCCGTCGCGCTCGGGGGCGCCGGCCCGGCGGCCTACCTCGACGCCGCGCGCCTGGTCGCGATCGCGCGCGACACCGGCTGCGACGCCGTGCACCCGGGCTACGGCTTCCTCGCCGAGAGCGCCGGGTTCGCCCGCGCCTGCCTCGCCGCCGGGCTGCGCTTCGTCGGGCCGCGCCCCGGGGTGCTCGCGCGGTTCGGCGACAAGGCCGCCGCGCGCGGCTTCGCGGCCGGCTGCGACGCGCCGATCCTGCCCGGCACCGAGCGCGCCACCAGCCTCGCCGAGGCCCACGACGTGCTGCGCGCGCTGGGGCCCGGCGGCGCGATCATGGTCAAGGCGATCGCGGGCGGCGGCGGCCGCGGCGTGCGCGCGGTGACCAGCCCGGCCGCGCTCGACGAGGCCTACGCGCGCTGCCGCTCCGAGGCCCAGACCGCGTTCGGCAGCCCCGAGGTCTACGTCGAGCGCCTGCTGCCCCGCGCCCGCCACGTCGAGATCCAGATCGTCGGCGACGGCCGCCGCAGCGTCGCGCTCGGCGACCGCGAGTGCACGCTGCAGCGCCGCCACCAGAAGCTGATCGAGATCGCGCCCAGCCCGTCGCTGACGCCGGAGCTGCGCGGCGCGATCACCGCCGCCGCCCGCCGGCTCGCCGAGGCCGCGGCCTACGACGGCCTGGGCACCTTCGAGTTCCTCGTCGAGCTCGACGCCGCCGGCGCGCCCGCCGGGTGGTTCTTCCTCGAGGCCAACCCGCGGCTCCAGGTCGAGCACACCGTCACCGAGGAGGTCCTCGGCCTCGACCTCGTCCACCTCCAGCTCGCCGTCGCCGGCGGCCGTTCGCTCGCCGACCTCGGCCTCGCCGACGGCGCCGCCGCGCCGAGCGGCATCGCGCTCCAGGCCCGCATCAACCTCGAGACCATGGATGCGCGCGGCGCCGCCGTCCCCGCCGCCGGCATCCTCACCGCGTTCGAGCCGCCGTCGGGCGCCGGGATCCGCGTCGACACCTTCGGCTACCCCGGCTATCACACCACGACCGCGTTCGACTCGCTGATCGCCAAGCTGATCGTCCATCTGCCCGGCCACCTCGCCGGTCACGCCTCCGGTGCGGCGCGCGGCGACCTCGCCGACGTCGCGCGCAAGGCCACGCACGCGCTGTCGCGGTTCCGCATCGAGGGCGTCGCCACCAACCTGCCGTTCCTCCGCGCCGTCCTCGAGCACGCCGACGTCGTCGCCAACCGGATCACCACGCGGTTCGTCGAGGATCACGCCGCCGAGCTCGCCCGCCGCGCCGCCGAGCTCGCCCCGCCCGCACCCCCGCCGTCCGCCGCGCCCGCACCCGCCGCTCCACGCGTCGCGCCCCAGGCGCCCCCCGGCACGATCGCGATCGTCGCGCCGATGCAGAGCAAGGTCGTCTCGATCTCCGCCGCCGACGGCGATCCGGTCCGCCCCGGCCAGCCCGTCGCGATCGTCGAGGCGATGAAGATGGAGGTCGTGGTCACCGCCGACGACGGCGGCATCGTCCGCGGCGTCGCCGCGCGCCCCGGCGACATCGTCATGCCCGGCGATCCGATCCTGTTCCTCGAGCCCGCCGAGCTCACCGCCGACGAGGCCCGCGCCCAGACCGCCGCCGACCTCGACGCGATCCGCGCCGACCTCGCCGAGGTCCAGGCGCGCCACGCCGTCGGCCTCGACGCCGCGCGCGCCGCCGCCGTCGCACGCCGCCACGCCACTGGCCGCCGCACCGCGCGCGAGAACATCGCCGCGCTCGTCGATCCCGGCAGCTTCACCGAGTACGGCGCCCTCGCCCTCGCCGCCCAGCGCCGGCGCCGCGGCCTCGACGACCTCATCGCGAACACCCCCGCCGACGGCCTGATCACCGGCCTGGCCTCGATCAACAGCGCGCTGTTCGGCCCCGCCGGCGCCCGCTGCATGGTCGCCGCCTACGACTACACCGTCCTCGCCGGCACCCAGGGCTACATGAACCACAAGAAGCTCGACCGCATGCTCGCCCTCGCCCACGAGCGCCGGCTGCCGGTCGTGCTGTTCGCCGAGGGCGGCGGCGGCCGGCCCGGGGACACCGACACCTTCGGCAACGGCCTCGACGTCCCCACCTTCGTCGAGTTCGCCCGGCTGTCCGGCCTGGTCCCCGTGATCGGCGTCGTCGCCGGCCGCTGCTTCGCCGGCAACGCCGCGCTGCTCGGCTGCTGCGACGTCATCATCGCCACCGCCGACTCCTCGATCGGCATGGGCGGCCCCGCCATGATCGAGGGCGGCGGCCTCGGCAGCTGCGCCCCCGACGACGTCGGCCCCGCCCGCGTCCAGGCCCCCAACGGCGTCATCGACGTCCTCGTCGCCGGCGAGCGCGAGGCCGCCCACGTCGCCCGGCAGTACCTCGGCTACTTCCAGGGCCCGATCGCCGCCTGGGACTGCGCCGATCAGCGCCTGCTCCGCCGCGCCATCCCCGAGAACCGCCTGCGCGCCTACGACATCCGCACCGTCCTTCGCGACCTCGCCGACACCGGCTCCGTCCTCGAGCTTCGCGCCGCGTTCGGCGCCGGCATCCTCACCGCCCTGATCCGCGTCGAGGGCCGCCCACTCGGCGTCATCGCCAACAACCCCCACCACCTCGGCGGCGCGATCGACGCCCCCGCCGCCGACAAGGCCGCTCGCTTC
>VBLP01000282.1:0-2899 GCA_005887925.1 Deltaproteobacteria bacterium
AACTTCGCCGTCAGCTCGCCCGTCCCGTCGCGCATCAACGAGCCGATCGTCGGCGTGTGCCCCGGCTCGGTGTACTTCCACCACGTGTCGGTCCCCATGCTGAACCGCGTGCCGAGCGGCAGCTGGTACAGGCTGTTGGCGCTGAACAGCGGCCGGCCCCAGGCGCGCAGCGAGGGCACGACGAACGGCAGCACCCAGGCGAGCGAGGTCCCCATCACCAGCAGCTCGCGGCCGATGTGGCGCCGCAGCGCGCCGACCACCCCCGCGTCGCGCGCCGCCCGCCAGATCCGCGACAGCGCGACCAGCCCGAACACCAGCACGAACGGCGCGCCCAGGTTGGGCCGCGACAGGAACAGCCACGCCAGCAGCGTGCCGAGCGCCAGCGCCAGCCGCCACCCCAGCTCGCCCGGCGCCAGCCGGAAGTAGCGATACAGCAGCGCCATGCACGCCGTCGTCAGCAGCAGCATGTCCGCGTCCTTCCAGTACAGGAACATGAACGTGTAGGGATGCAGCAGCGCCAGCGCCACCGCGAGCAGCGCCGCGTAGCGGTCGTCCCACAGCGTCCGGCCGCAGAAGTACAGGAGGATCAAAAAGCCCACGAAGCACAGCAGCGCGTAGACCAGGATCCCGACCACCGGGTTCGTGCTGCGCGTCACGGTGTAGAGCGCCGCGATCGCGTACGAGGCGAACGGGAAGCGGTCGGCGTTGACCCAGTGCTCGTCGTGCAGCTTGCCCTGCTGGTCGTAGAACTCGACCAGCGCCGCCGGCAGGTCGTTCGTCGAGTAGCCGTTGCCCTCGGCGATGTTCCTCGCGACCAGCGCGTTGCGCGACGCATCGGTCATCCGGATCATCTCCGGCCCATCGGCCCCCAGATAGTCCATCCGCCGCAGCGCATTGACCGCGATCGCCGCCACCAGCAGCCCACAGACCGCGAGCTCGAGCAGACCACCCAGCCCAAACCTCGGGCGCTCACCGACCCCGACGGCCGCTGGCAAATGCCGGCCGCCGTGATCCCGACCGCGCCGCCGCGCGCCGCGCCAGATGCGGTATACCCGTGCCGTGACGACCGCCAGGTTCCGCCGGCCCGCACCCGCACCGCGCGCCCAGGCGCGTCCGCTCCACGCGCAGGAGATGTTCGGCGCCCGCGCGATGCGCCGGATCGTCCGCGCCCTGCCGCCGATCGAGTCCGCCTACGCCGCGATCCGGTTCACGATCATGCGGTCCAAGCTGCTCAGCGTCATGGACCTCCTGCTCCCCGCCGAGGGCCGGATCCTCGACGTCGGCTGCGGCTTCGGTCTGTTCGCCGCCTACTTCGCGCAGACCCAGCCCCAGCGCCGCCTCACCGGCATCGACACCAACGCGCGGCGGATCGACATCGCGCGCAGCGTGATGGCCAAGCTCGAGCTGACGGGCCACGAGCTCCTCGTCGGCGACGCCCGCGCGGTGCGCGACATCGCCGGCGCCGGGTTCCAGGCGATCTACGTCCTCGACGTCCTGCACCACGTGCCGCGCGACGACCAGGAGGCGCTGCTCGCCTGCCTGTACGATCTGCTCGAGCCCGGCGGGGTGCTCGTGCTCAAGGACATCACGACCGAGCCGTGGATCGGCCTCAAGTTCACCGAGCTGCTCGATCGCGTCATGGTCGGCTGGGACGAGCCGCTCGCCTACCGCCATCACCGCGAGTGGGGCGAGATGCTGAGCTCGCTCGGCTTCCACGTCCGCATGGTGCGCGTCCCCGACGTCCTCCCGTACCCGCACGTCGTGATCGCCGCCACGAAACAGTGACAGGCGGCTAGAGATGTCCTGGCCGAAGGCCTGGGCGATGGCGAGCCAGAGGTCATTGGTGGTGTGGCCGCCGTAGTAGGCGAGCCGGCCGCCGGCGAGCCGGCCGCCGGCGCCGCCGAACAGCTGGATCGGGAGGTTGTCGAAGGTGTGGTTGCCGCGGTGGATCTCGCTCCACGACACGACCAGGGTGTTGTCGAGCAGCGAGCGGCCGTCGACGTCGGGGGTGTCGCGCAGCGTGCGGAGGAAGTCGGCGAGGATCGTGTTGTACCAGCGGTGGATCGTGGTGAGCTCGGCGTCGTAGGGCGGCGCGCCGATGTAGTGGCTGAGGGTGTGGTAGCCGATGTCGGTGAGGCCGGGGATGATGCGGCTGAAGTTGGCCTCCATGCTGCCCCACTGGAACGCGGCGACGCGGGTGAGGTCGGTCTGGAAGGCGGCGCGGATGATGTCGAGGTGGGCGCGGCCGATCTGGCCGTGCTGGGCGTCGCGCTGGGCGGCGTCGATGGCGTCGAGCTCGGTGTGGAGCGGTCGCGGCGAGGTGGCGGTCGAGCCGCTCGCGGCCCTCGCCGCCGAGCTGGCCGCGCAGCCGGCCGAGGTCGCCGCGCGCGAAGTCGAGCACGCTCTGCTTGTTGGCGCGGAGCCGCGCGGCGTCGGCCGGCGAGGTCACGCCGTCGAAGAACGTGCCGAACACCCGCGCGTAGGCGGCCATCGGGTCCTGCTCGGGCGGCAGCGGCTCGCCGCGGCCGGCGTACGACAGGATGCGCACGAAGAACTGCTGGCCGCGGTCGTCGGCGGCCAGCTGCAGCGAGTGGATCGGCACGCCGCCCGAGAACGCGGGGTCGTTGGCGAACACCTGATCGATCGAGATCCGCTCGGCGACGGCGATGCCGGTGCCTTCGGGCTTGTACGGCACGCCGCCGGTCATGAACGTGACCATGCAGTTGCCGTGGTCCTCGCCCGGCGTGTTGCTCGCCTTGGGCACGGTGAGGCCGCCGACCAGCACCATGTGATCGCGCAGGTCGGCGAACGGCTCGAGGATCGGGCTCAGCGTGAAGTCGGTCATGCCGCCGGTGCACTCGTAGGTCTCGGGCACCGTGCCGGTCGGCTTGTGGATGAC
>VBLP01000282.1:2979-10061 GCA_005887925.1 Deltaproteobacteria bacterium
TTGATCATGGCACCTCCCTGCGCATGCGGAACACCGGCGCCGTCGCGAGCGCGCGGAACACGGCGACGAGGTCGCGCTCGCTGCGATCGAAGCTGCTGTAGAGATAGTCGGATAGCGCCGGGTCGTCGACCGTGCGGCCGAGCGCGTAGTGCGCGAGCTGATCGACCACGCAGTGCGCGACCTGGTCGCTGTCGGCCAGCGCGCGCGCCATCGCCAGCGCGCCGTCGACCTCGCGCTCGCGGTCGTCGAGCATGAGGCTCGCGGTGGCGTCGATGTCGTCGTCGACCGCGTCGATGTTGCGCCAGCGGCCGAGCCCGTCGAAGTGATGCAGCGTTCGGCCGGGCGGGTCGATCGCGCCGTGGCAGCCCGCGCAGTACGCCGTCGTGGTCCGGTACACCGAGTACTGCGCCTCGCTGAGCGACGCGACCTGGGACGCGACGGCCGCGATCGTCGAGAACGGCGGGCGGCCGAGGTCGGGTTGACACAAGAGCTTGCGCTCGATGAACAGGCCGCGCCGGACGATCGACTCGCTCTGCGGCGTCGCCGCGAGCGCCAGCACGCTGGGCTGGGTCAGGATGCCGCCGCGCCGCCGGGGATCGAGGATCACCGGGACGAGCTCGTCGGCGGTGATGAACCGCATGCCGTAGATCTCGGCGAGCCGCGCGTCGATGAACGACTCGTTCGAGGTCAGGAGCACGCGCAGGCTGCCGCGGCGGTGCCACAGCACCTCGGCGACGAACTGGCGGGTCTCGCCGTACATGCTGGCGCGCAGCTCCGGAGTCATCTCCGGATACTTCATCGCGTCCTTGCCGGCGGTGAAGATCGCCGGGACCTCGAGCCAGTCGAGCACGACGTCGACCAGGTGGTCGCGGACCCGCGGCAGGCCGAGCAGGCGATCGACCTGCGCGGCGAGCACGTCGCGATCGGCGAGGCTGCCGTCGCGCGCGGCCGCCCACAGCGCGTCGTCGGGGATCGAGTCGAGCAGCAGCGCGCCGAGCTCGGAGGCCAGCTCGTACGGTGTCAGCTCGACGTCGGTGCCCGGGGGCGCGCCCGGCGGCGGGCCGATCTCGGTGCGGTACACGAAGCTCGGCGCCTGCAGCACGGCCTCGACCACCAGACCGATGCCGGCGCCCGGACCGCCCCCGGCGACGCCCGCGTCGTACAGCGCGGCGAGCTGATCGTGCTCGCTGGCGTAGATCGGCCGGCGGAACGCGCGCACCGCGAGCCGGTCGATCCAGATGCGCAGGCAGCGATCGTCGGCGGCGTCGCAGCCCAGCCGTCCCGGATCCGCGGCGAGCTCGGCCGCAATCGACTCGGCGGCGATCCGGTACTGCACCAGCAGCGGCGCGTCGACCGCGAGCACGTCCTCGTGAATGAACTGATCGGGCGTCGTGCCCGGCGAGTGCAGCGCCGGCACCTTCACGTCGCCGAGCAGGTCGTGCACCGCGTTGCGGTACTGCGCGTCGGTCACCAGCTGCACGCGCACGGGCAGCGATGCCGCCGACGGCGGTGTGTCGAAGCCAGTGTCGATCCCGCAGCCCGCGGCCACGAGGATAAGCCAGCGCATGCGGGACCAGCATCCACCCGGCGCGCGCCGCGGTGCAAGCTAAGATCGCGTGACGGCACGGTCTGGCAGCCAATCGGTCGGTGGGTTAGACTCCGCGCGCTCATGGACTTACGCGAGCGGCCCGCGACGACGATCACGCGCCATCCGTGGGAGGCGGTGCGCGCGCGGTTCTTCTGCCGCTTGCTCGCCAGCCCGGTGACCGAGCCGATGCACGTCCTGGACCTCGGCGCGGGCGACGGCTTCGTGGGCGAGCGGCTGCTCGACGCGCTGCCCGATGGCAGCTCGGTGACCTGCGTCGACGAGGAGTACACCGAGGCGCACCTCGCGGCGCTGACCAGTGCATCGCCGCGGATCCGGTTCGCGCGGAGGTTGCCGGATCGCGAGTTCGACGCGATCGTGATGCTCGACGTGCTCGAGCACATCGCCGACGATCGCGGCTTCCTGCGAGATTTCGTGATGCGGCGGCTGCGCCCGGGTGGGCGGCTGCTGGTCAGCGTGCCGGCGCACCAGGCGCTGTTCACCCAGCACGACGTCGCGCTCGGCCACCACCGCCGCTACGCGCAGGGCGAGCTGCGCGACGTGCTGGTGTCGTCGGGGCTCGTGCCGCTGATGGCAGGCAGCCTGTTCGGCAGCCTGCTGGCGCCGCGCGCGCTGGCCAAGCAGCGCGAGCGCGCCCGCGGCATCCGCAGCGCGCCGAGCGCCGAGCTCGCCGAGCGCATCACCACCGGCGTCAGCACGTGGCAGCACGGCCGCGTCGTGACCCGCGCGATCGAGGGCGCGCTGGAGCTCGACGCCCGGCTGTGCGAGCTCGCGGCGCGGGTCTCGGCACCGAGCGTCGGGCTGAGCGCATGGGCGCTGTGCGAGCGCCCGCGGTAGAGGAAGCGATGTCGAACCGCACGATCCTGGTCATCCCCTGCTACAACGAGGCGCGGCGGCTCGACGTCGCGGCGGTCGCCACGCTGCTCGAAGACGACGCGGTCGACCTGATCGTCGTCGACGATGGCTCGACCGACGAGACGCACGACATCCTCGAGGGCTTCGCGCGCAGCTGGCCGCGCCGCGTCCGCGCGCTGCCGCTCGCCGAGAACCAGGGCAAGGCCGAGGCGGTGCGGCGCGGGATGATCGCGGCGATCGAGGCCGGCGCCGGCATCGTCGGCTACCTCGACGCCGACCTCGCGACCCCGGCGCCGGAGATGCTGCGGCTGATCGCGCTGCTCCGCGGCAGCGATGCCCAGGTGCTGGTCGGCGCGCGCGTCGGGCTGCTCGGCCACGACATCGAGCGCAGCCCGCTGCGGCACTACCTCGGCCGCGTGTTCGCGACGCTGGCCTCGATCGCCCTGGACATGCGGGTCTACGACACGCAGTGCGGCGCCAAGCTGTTCCGCGCCTCGGACGCCCTGGTCGATGCGGTGCGCGAGCCATTCCTGTCGCGCTGGGCGTTCGACGTCGAGCTGTTCGGCCGGCTGTTCTCCGGCTCGCCGACCGCCGCGCCGATCCCGGCCGCGGGCGTGTGGGAGGAGCCGCTGCACACCTGGCGCGACGTCAAGGGCTCGAAGCTGTCGCCGCGCCAGATGGCCCGCGCGCTCACCGACCTCGCGCGGATCGCGCGCGATCTCGCGGACCGCCGGGCGCAGCGCGGCCTGGCCGCCGATCGCGCCCCGGCCGCGCCGGCGCACGACCTCGAGCCCGCGCGTGTCTCTCGTTAGCCTCGACGGCGCCAGGCGGCATCCGCGGCTGGCGATCTGGCTGATCGCGCTCGCGCTCGGCGCCGCGCTGTTCTTCGGCTGGATCGGCTACGCGCGCACGCTCGATCCGCGCAACGTGTCGTGGATCAGCCACGAGGATCCGGCGACGCACCTGATCGGCTGGGAGCAGTACCGCAACGCGCCGCTCGTGCAGTATCCGATCACCAAGAACGGGCTGTACGGCCTCGAGCTCAGCAGCAACGTCGTGTTCTCGGACTCGATCCCGATCGCGGCGATCGCGCTGCGGCCGCTGAGCGACCTGTTGCCGCAGCCGTTCCAGTACCTCGGGTGGTGGGTGCTGCTGTCGTGCGTGCTGCAGGCGTACTGGGCCGTGCGGCTGGTGCTGCTGCGCACCGATCGCGTGCGCGACGCCGTGCTCGGCAGCCTGCTGTTCATCACCACGCCGGTGCTGCTCGAGCGCTTCGGCGGACAGACCGCCGTCGGGAGCCACTGGCTGGTGCTGTGGGCGCTGTGGCTCTACCTCAACGGCCGCGGCGTCCAGCTGCGCGCCTGGGCGGTGCTGCTCGTGCTCACCGTCAGCATCCACGCCTACCTGTTCGCGATGGTCGGCCCGATCTGGGCGGCGCACCTGGTCGCGTGCTGGCGGCAGCGCCAGCTCGGCCGGCGCGAGGTCGCGCTCGCCGCCGCGACGGTGCTCGGCGTCGTCGCGTGGATGCACGTGCTCGGCTACTTCATGATCGGCAAGGGCGCCGCCGCCGCGGCGTGGCGCTCGAACTGCGATCTGCTCGCGTTCCTGGCCCCGGCCGCTGGCGCGCGCCAGCGCTGGCTGCCGGTGATCTACAACGACCCGTGGGACGGCTGCATGTACCTCGGCGCCGGCGCGATCGCGCTCCTGGTCGGCAGCGCCGCGGCGTGGCTGGTCGCCGGCCGGCGCCGCGCGTCGCCCGAGCCCGAGCCGCCCCGGCCCTCCCGACCGCCGTGGACGCCGCTCGTCATCGTCGTGATCGGCCTGGCGCTGTTCGCGATCACCAACGACGTCAAGCTGCTCGGCCATCACGTCGTCAACCTGCCGTTCCCGCGGACGCTGGACCGGCTGTACGAGATGTTCCGCGGCGCGGCGCGCCTGATGTGGCCGGCGTACTACCTCGTGTTGCTGTCGGCGGTGTGGCTCGCGATCCGGGCGTGGCCGGCGCGCGCGGTCACCTGGGTGATCGCCGCCGCGGTGCTGCTCCAGCTCTACGACGTGACGCCCGAGACGCGGATCAAGCGCACCGAGCTCGCGGCGCCCGGCGTGCTGCGCGAGCCCACCGATCCGGTGTGGACCGTCCTCGGCGAGCACTACGCCAGGATCGTCAGCGTGCCGACCCACAACCGCCAGCCCGACTGGCCGCTGTTCGCGTGGTTCGCCGCCAGGCACCGGATGGGCACCAACATCGGCTACCTGAGCCGGGTCGATCCCGTGGCCGAGGCGGCGGTCGCGCGCGCCCACATCCACGCGATCGGCACCGGGACCTACGACCCCGACACCGTGTACTACGTGCCAGGAGCCGAGGTCTGGAACATCGCGCGCGCGACGATGGGCCCCGAGGACGTCGCGCTGATCGCCGACGGCTTCCGCCTGATCGTGCCAGGCGGCCGGCGGTGGATGGCGCAGCCGCCGCTGCCGCCGCTCGCCCCGCTGTGGACCGATCAGTGGCTCACGTTCAACCAGCCCGATCACACGGGCCTGCTGTTCTCGGGGTGGTCGTGGTGGGAGTCGTGGGGCACGTGGTCGATCGGCCCACGATCGCGGATCACGCTGCCCGCGCCTGCGAACCAGCGCGTGCGGGTGTCGTTCCGGTGGTTCTCGCCGTTCTCGCGGCGGCGCGCGCGCGTGCAGATCGCCGGCCAGCGCTTCGACGTCGCGTTCCCGATCCGGGACCAGGAGGTCTCGAGCAGCTTCGAGGTCGACGCCACGACCCCGCTGCTCGACGTCGAGATCGACGTCGCGGGCGTCGTCGTGCGGCCCGACAACCAGAGCACCGTCGGGATCGGCCTGGTCGCCGCGCGCGTGCAGCTCGCGAGCGAGCCGGTCCAGGACCTCTCGCCGTGACGGCCGCCCCGATGGTATCGGGATCGGCCGGCATGCGAGGTCAACGGTTCTGCGCGTGGTTCCATCGCTACCGCCTGGTGCTCCTGGCGGGGTGGATCGTGCACGCGGTCGTCCTGCACGCGGTGTTCATCGGGTTCCCGTCGTGGGACGCGTTCTCGTATCGCCTGCCGCCGATCGTCGAGCTGATCCAGCACGGCGAGCTCGGCCTCGAGCGCTACCACCAGTGGGCGCTGCACGGCTACGTGCCGTTCGCCGAGCTGGTGCAGCTGCCGTTCCTCTACGTCTTCGGGCTGCCGGGCCTCTTGATCGGCTATCCGCTGATCGTGTTCCCGCTGTGCGTCGTGGCGGTCTACAAGCTGGCCAAGCAGCTGAGCGGCAGCGTCCACACCGGCAACTTCGCCGCGCTGGCCTACGCCGCGATCCCGATGGTCAACCAGCAGCCGTTCACCGGCTACATCGACTTCATCGTCAGCGCCGCGACCGCGTACTTCCTGTACGCCCTGCTCGCGCTGCGCGCCTCGCCGCGACCGGCCCGCGCCGCGATCCGCCTCGCCGCGGCGACGGTGCTGGTCACGATGACGCGCGCGACCGGGCTCTACATCGCGATCGTCCTGTCGGCGCTGGTCCTGGCCGCGCTGTACCTCGAGCGCCGGCCCCGGGTCCGGCTCGTCGAGCGCCGCCGGCTCGCCGTCACGCTGGGCGCGTTCGCCGCCGGCGCGCTGCCGGTGATCGCCGTGCAGACCTACAAGTACCTCGCCCACGGCAGCCCGCTGTACCCGTACCAGTTCCATGTGCTGGGCGTGACGATCGGCAGCGGCGTGTCGACCAAGGACCTGTTCTTCTACGCCGGCCTGGCGGACGAGACCTGGCGCAACTTCGCGCGCAACGCGTTCGGCGCGTGGATCTGGCCGTCCGAGCACCGGCTGTGCTTCTTCGACTCGCGCCACCTCGGGGGCGGCTGGGTGCTGCCGGCGGCGATCGTCGCGCTGCCGGCGTTCCTGCGCGCGGCGACCCGGCTCGAGACCTATCTGGTGATCGCGTGCGTGCTGGTCTCGCTGATCGCGCGCGACTTCTGGCTGCCGCGCTGGGCCTACACGCTGGTGGTCGCGCTCACCCTGATCCTCGGCCGGGCGCTGCCGGCGCTGGCCGGCTCGCCGCGGCGGCGCGATCGATGGCTGTTCGGCGCGCTCACCGCGCTCCTCTTCGTGCACCTGGCGCGGCCGGAGTTCGACCTCTGGCAGCTGCGCCGGCGCTCGGGCTTCGCGCCGCGGCTCAACGTCACCGAGAGCAGCCACTTCCGGCGCGGCCACGACGCGATGGATCCGTACCCCGATCGCCACGCGCGGTTCATCATCCTCGACGTCAACGCCAACGGCTTTCTGATCCCGATCTACGGCCGGCACCTGACCAACGAGGTCGTGACCACGATCCCGCTCGACGCGATCGGCGATCGCTGCAGCAACCTGCGCGCGCTCGTCGCCGCCGATCCGGACCTGCTGTTCATCGACGATCAGGACCGCGCGGTCGACTGCAGCCGCGCCTGTGCGATCGCGCTCCCCGACGGCAGCTGCGGCGCCTACCGGCTGTTCGACCCGCACGCGCCGCCCGGCACGCCGTGGGCGCCCGTCGTCGCGGGCGGCGCCGGCGCCGGCTGGCTGACCTCGGGGTGGTCGTTCCCCGAGGCGTGGGGCACCTGGGCGGTCGGCAGCGACGCCGA
>VBLP01000282.1:10338-25883 GCA_005887925.1 Deltaproteobacteria bacterium
CGCAGCGCGGTGCGCGCGAGGCCGGGCTGCGCGGATGCGGTGCTGCTGCCGACGTTGACGCCGAGGGTCTGGAGCGCGCTGAGCATCAGGAACAGCGTGTCGCCGCCCCGCGTCCGCTCGGCCTCGACCGCGAGGCCGGCATCGTCGAGCAGCCGGTGCAGCGCGCGGCTCGAGAAGTGGTGGAGGTGGACCGGCACCTGGTACCAGCCCCAGCCGCTGCGCGCGACCTTGCGCAGCCGCGCCTCGAAGTTGGGCACGCACAGCACGAGCTTGCCGCCCGGCGACAGGAGAGCGCGCGCGGTGGCGAGAAAGCCGCGCGGATCCGGGACGTGCTCGAGGACATGCTGGGCGAAGATCGCGTCGAACCGCAGCCCCGGCCGGTCGCGCGCGAAGTCCTCGATCGTGCCGGCGAACACATCGTGGCCGCGCGCGGTGGCAGCGGCGGCCGCGCCGGCCGACAGCTCGATGCCGTGCGACACCAGGCCGCGGCCGCGCGCCTCGTCGAGCAGGAACCCGAACATGCAGCCGACGTCGAGGATCCGGCCGGTGACGGCGCCGGACCATGCCTCGTAGCAGCGCGCGAGCTCGTCGGCGGTCGGCCGCGGGATCGTCGCGCCGGCGCCGCAGCCGCCGCACGCGTCGATCCGGTAGCTGCCGAGCGGGGCGTAGCTCGAGCGCGGCCGGGCCACCGCCGGAGCGAGTGCTCCGCCGCACACGATGCAGGAGGGATCCGACATGCCCGACGCAGTCTATGCGCCGGCGTCGCGAACGCAAGCCTCGACGCGCTCGCCATCCGCGTCGCGGACCAGGCGGAGCGTGAAGCCGTCGGAGCCCACGAACAGGCCCGCGGCGTCGAACGTCGCGCGCTCGCCGTGCGGCGTGACCCAGCCGCGCCGCCGCGCCGGGTTGCCGGCGACCAGCGCGTAGGCCGGCACCGAGCGCGTCACCAGGCTGCCCGCGCCGATCAGTGCCTAGGCGCCGATCGTCACGCCGCACACGATGGTCGAGTTGGCGCCGATCGCCGCGCCGGTGCACACCCGGGTCGGGTCGATGTGCCAGTCGCTCGCGGTCTTGAGCGAGCCGTCGGGGTTGACCGCGCGTGGCACGCGGTCGTTGGTGAAGCACACGTGCGGGCCGACGAACACGCCATCCTCGAGCGTCACGCCGGCGAACACCGAGACGTTGTTCTGGATCTTGACCCGGCTGCCGATCTGCACGCCGGTCTCGACATAGACATTCTTGCCCAGGATGCAGTCCTCGCCGATCCGGACGTCCTCGCGGATCTGGCAGTGCAGCCAGATCTGCGTGCGATCGCCGATCACCGCGCTCGCCGCGACGACCGACGTCGGATGGATCCGCGCCGTCATCGGATGATCTCCGCGGCGGCTTGCACGACCGCGGCGAGGTCGCGCTCCGGCAGGCCGTAGTACAGCGGCAGATCGAGCACGCGCTCGACGAAGCCGTGCGAGTGCGCGAGGTCGCTCACCGCGACGAACCGGCCGCGCGCCGGCGGCTGCTGGTCGATCGTCTCGGGGTAGATCCGCCGGACCTCGATCGCGCGCCGGCGGAACGCCGCGACGTGTCCGGCCGCCGGACGGTCGCACTCGACCACGGCCAGGTAGCCGTTGTCGGTGATGCCGCCCGACGGACCGCGCAGCCGGCCGGCGATCCCGGCGTCGGACCACCGCCCGCGGTACGCCGCGACCAGGCGCCGCCGCGCGTCGATGATCTCGCCGGCGCGCGCCACCACCTCGAGCAGGTAGTGCGCCTGGAGCCCCGCCATCCGCGAGCTCCAGCCGACGTGCTGGTGGGCGTAGTGCGCCGAGCGGCCGTGGTTGCCCAGGCTGCGCACGGTCTCGACCAGCGCCGGATCGCTCGACACCACCGCGCCGCCGTCCATGCAGCCGCCGATCACCTTGGCCGGATAGAACGACAGGGTCGCGATCGCCGCGCCGGCGAGCACCGGCCGGCCGTCGAGCTCGACGCCGAACGCCTGCGCGGCGTCCTCGATCAGGCAGACATCGCGGTCGGCGCAGAACGTCCGGATCTCGGACAGCGCGGTCGAGGCCCAGCCGTACAGGTGCACCGCGATCGCGTGCCGGAAGCGGACCCGCGCGTGCGCGCGGCGGAGCTCGTCGAGATCGATCTGGAGATCGTCCGGCGAGACGTCGATCAGCACCGGGATCGCGCCGAGCTGCGCGACCGCCTCGAACGTCGCCCAGAACGTCAGGTTCGGCAGCGCGACGTGCATCCCCGGCACGACCCCGGCGGCCTGCAGCGCGAGCCGCAGCGCGTCGGTGCCGCTCGCGCATGCGACCGCGGCCCGCGCACCGAGGCAGCGCGCCAGCTCGCCCTCGAGCCGCGTCACCGCCGACCCGCCGACGAGCTCACAGCTCTCGAGCGCGCTCGCCCAGCGCGGTGCCACGGCATCGGAGACGAGCCTGGTGACCGGATGCAGATCGACGAACGGGATCATGCAGCTCCCCGTCGCGGCGCAGGCTCGGACGACATCGCTCGAGGCGTATCACGCGGTATGCCCGGCGCCTAGTCGGAGCCGGTAGGGCGTGGCGCCCAGGAGAACGCTTGCACGCGAGCTCGCCGGGGCTGCTGCGCGGATGGGCGTCGGGACCGCGCCCGCCGAAGAACCACCGGCGCATGCGCGGACGGTCCTTGGTACGTGCGGGGGCATGACCTGCCAGTCCTAATCACGGTCGCGGCCGCCGACCCCATCCGCTCGCGGTCGCCCCGGCGACCTCGCGTTGACGTCTCGCGATCGCCTCGGGATGCTCCGCTTGACCGTGGCGGCCAGACGCGCGAACGTGGTGATGTTCGGTGGCACTGGAGGATCGTGAACGCGCGTGAACCGATGCGGCGGGCCTGCGTCGGTCGAGTCCTGTGCGGCGCTGCGATCGCCGCCGGCTGCGGGCGCCTCGGGTTCCAGAGCCAGCTGCCGCCCGGCGATGGGTCCGCGCTCGATGGCCCCGGCGATGGCCGCGCGAGCTATCGCGACGCCGTGCTCGCCGACGCGCCGCTCGGCTACTGGCGGCTGGGCGACACCGGCAGCACGCTCCACGACGAGATCGGCCGCCACGACGGGAACTCCACCGGGGCGTGCGCGACCGGCACGACCGGCGCGCTGGCCGGCGATGGCGACGCCGCGCTCGGCTTCGACGGCGCCAGCTGCGCGGTCACGCTCGGCAGCGCCTTCGGGTTCCCCGATAACACACCGTTCAGCGTCGAGGCCTGGGTGTCGCCGCGCACCTTCATGGCGACCCAGCACATCTTCACCAAGCAGCACCGCCTCGGCGGTCCGGTCGACGGCTATGCACTGCTACTGTACGGCGGAGCAGCCCGCTGGGAGCGCGTGGTCAACCAGGTCAACACGCGGCCGGGCGATGTGTCGGTCGCGATCAGCACGTACACGCACCTCGTCGGCGTCTACGACGGCGCCGCGATGGTGCTCCACGTCGACGGCATCGCGGGCACGCCGGCCGCCGACACCGATCCGATGAACGCGATCGCCGACACCGCGTACATCGGCGCGAGCCCCGAGGGCAACTTCTTCGACGGCGCGATCGACGAGGTCGCGGTCTACGACCACGCGCTGCCGGCCGACCGGATCCGCGTCCACCACAACCTCGGCGCACCGGTGCACTGACAAACACGATCGCGACACGCCAACGCGAGGTCGCCGTGGGCGTCCGCGAGCGGATGGGGTCGGGGCAGCGACCGTGACCAGGATTGGCCGGGTGTTGTCCCGCAAATACCTCGCGGGGTCCGCGCATGATTCGGTGGTGATTCGGCGGGCGCGGCCCCGACGCCCATCCGCGTAGCAGCCCACGGCGCGCCGAGCGTGCCCGCGTTCTCCAGGCGCGATGCGCTGCACGCCTACCGGCCGGCGATCGCGCGGACCTCGGGTGGCGCGTCGTCGGGTGGACCGTCGAGGAACGGCCGCGGCGGCAGCAGCGTGTCCTCGCGAACGAGCGTGAATGCCCAGCTGGTCATCGGCACCCTGCCGCGGATCTTGATCGCGCGCTCGCCGCGGTCGTCGTACACCAGCCGCTCGCGCCGGATCGTGCGCGACGGCTCGCCCTCGACCACCAGCTCGGCCTCGTCCTCGCTGACCGCGGCGTAGTAGGCGCCGGACAGCCGGGCGCGCAGCCGGACCCGGATCTCGACGCCGAGCGTGTCGGCCGATGCGGTGATCGCCGGCGTGACGAAGCCCCAGCTCGGCACCGCATCGTTGAGCAGGTTCGCGGTCGCGTCGCGGGCCTCGAGCAGGCCGTCGCAGTCGTACTCGCCGGTCAGCCGCGAGTAATCGCAGTCCTGCCATGCGCCATCGAGCTTGCGGGCCTCGACGCTCGCCGTCGCGCGCAGCCCGCCGCCGAGCTCGAGCGCGCGCGCGTCGTCACCGGCCTCGCGGCAGCCGCGCGCCGCCAGCGCCACCAGGGCGAGCGGCACGCCCGCGCGGATCGCCACCGCGCCGAGCCGCGGCCAGCGCGCGCGCCAGCCCGCCAGCACCCGCAGCGCGCGGTACCGCCAGCGCCGCACGCGCCACACCGCCACGCCCGCCGCGGCCGCGAGCGCCGCGAGCAGCGTGATCAGCCGGCCATCGTGGTCCGACGGCAGCGGCCCGTCGACCGTGAACGTCGTGTGCCCCGGCGCCAGCCACGCCGCGACGACGTGCAGCCGCGCGCCCGGGAACGCCGGGTACGCATACACCGGCTCGGCGGCGCCGCTGGCATGCCGCGCCCGCCAGCGCGGATAGAACCCGGTGCCGAGCGCCACCAGCACCGGCCCCTCCGCCGCGACCTCGACCTCGACCGCGCGATCGTCGAGCCGCGTCACCACGACCTGCCCGGCGCCGCGCTCGATCCGCGCGAACCGGCCATCCCAGCGAGGCAGCTCGCGGATGTGGTAGTAGCCGATCATGCGCTCGCTGCCCGGATCGCCGAGCTCCGGCGAGCGCCCCACGCCGATCACCCAGCGCACGTTGAAGCGCGCAAGGCTCGCATCCGAGGTGTCCTCGATCCGCTCGCGCAGCAACAGATCGGGCTCGGGCCCCATGTGCAGCGACGGCAGCCCGGTCTGCGCCGTCAGGTGGAAGTGCTCGTGGGTGTCCTCGTCGAACAGCGCCCGCGCCCACGCCCCCGGCGCGAGGTCGCGCGCACGCGCCTCCGCCCACCGGGTCAGCTCGGCGCGGCCCCACGGATCCGGCGCGTAGACCCGCGCCTCGTTCGCCGCGCGGTCGGACACCGAGCTCCACAGATCCGGCAGCGCGCGCAGCGTCGCGCCACCGATCACACCGATCACCGCCGCCGCGACCCACTGCCAGCGCCGGGGCGCACCGCGCCAGCGCGCCGCGACGTGCGCCCCGACGATCGCCAGCGCATACCCGCTCGCCGCCCACACGAACGGCCGCGCGAGCTGCGCCAGCCGCTCCGTCCCCAGCCGCGCGACTCCGAGCCCCGGCGTCAGCTCGAGCGCCAGGTACGGCGCGTCGCACAGCCCCAGCAGCAGCACGAAGCCGGCCGCGCCGATGAACACCGCCCGCGCCCGCCGCGACCACAGCGCCGCGATCAGGCCCGCGTACCCCGCGTACTCGAGCGCGGCGAACGCGGTCATCGGCGACGGCGCCGCCAGCAGGTCCTCGAGCAGCCGCGCCGGCGCGCGCAGCGGGTTCGGGAAGTGCTGGCCGTATGCCAGGATCCGCGCCGCCAGCGGCATCCACGCCGCCGCCCCGAGCGCCACCCCCAGCGCCACGTGGCCGAGCGCCGCGAGCGCCCGGCGCGGCGGCACGTCCGACGCCAGGAGCGCCACCGCGCCGAGCGCGATCATGCTCGCCGCCGCCGCGATCAGCCCCGCCGGGTGCGCGATCGTCGCCACCGCCGTCGCGGCCCAGATCGCCAGCGACGCCGCCAGGCGCGGCCTGCGCAGCGCCGCCAGCACCCCGAGCGCCGCGATCGTCGAGCACGCCAGCGCCATCGCGCTGTGCAAGAGGCCCCAGCGGAACAGTCCCACCGTCCCGCCATGCGCCACCGCGCCGGTATCGACCAGGGCGAGCAGACCCACTCCCAGCGCGACCGGCCGCGGCGCCACCGCGAGCGCGATCGCCGCCGTCGCCACCGCGATCGCGACGTGCACGATCACCGCCACGATCATCATCGCCAGCGGCACATCGTCGCCGAGCCCGAGCGCCAGCGCGACGTGCCCCGCGATCAGGTAGCTCAGCGACGGATACAGCTCGAGCGGCGCGTCCCCCGTCGACACCGCGTGGTTCCACACCGGCACATCCAGCCCCGGCAGCGCCGGCATCACGCGCGCCAGCACCGCATGCTGCGGCCCCCAGTCGCCCATCTGCCAGTCCGGCGACTCGCTCCAGATGTCGCGGAACACCGCCACCCCCACCATCGCCACCACCACCAGCACCAGCGCGCTCGCCGTCCGCTCCGGTGGCGACCGCAGCCACATTGGCACGTACGGCCACGCCGCCAGCACCGCGATCCCCAGCGCCCCGCCCAGCGTCGCCAGCCCGAGCGCCCCCGACGCGTGCGCCGGAAACGCCAGCGCCAGCACCGCCGCGCCCAGCACGAGCTGCGCCCCCGGGCTGTTCACCAGCCATCGCCCGGCGGACCGCAGCCATTCGATCACCCCGCCGCGTTAGCACGGCCTCGCCACCCCGCACAACGCGCACCGCCCGCCGTGCGAAGGTCCCGCCGTACCCGACCCGATCGACTCGACGGCGCCCTCCGCCGTTGACCCGGGCGCCGCCCCGGGCAACAGCTTCGAGCGCGACAAACCAACGATCCGAAGCTTCAAGCCAGAGCTTCGCACTCGATATCACTACGACGCTGCAGCGGGAATGCCGGAGATGCTCCACGCTCCAGACGGGGGAGACGAGTGCAGACTGTCAGCCGCACGTGGTATGTACAGACCATGCCAACGCAACGCGCAAAGCATGGGGCGCGACAGTTCACGCTGGATCAGCTGCGCCATGACCGTTCGCGTATCGTCCGTGCGATGAAGAAGGATGGGGGTTGCATTGTCGTCGATAACAAGGGGCAGCGAATCTTCAGTCTCTGGATCCCACGCGAGCCGGTCGGCGGAGACTGAGCCAGTTTGTGTCCGGCAATTCAGGCGCTGGCTCAGTAGCGGGTTCACAGGATGTGGGTTTGCGCAGTCATTCGCTAATAACAGTCGCTTGCTGCTCGGCGCCGTGGACCGTGACGTTCGCGCCGAAGAGATCGACGCAATGTTCGACCTCGCGGCGGTCGAACACCTTCCCGTAGTAGCGATCTTCTCTGCGATCCGCACCGAGACCGAGCTCATCGATCAATTGCGATTACTCGACACAGGAGATCGATGGGGACTATCCCGCGAAGTCGTCGAGGACCTCATCACAGAAGACGTACTCATCGGTGTTCGATGGCAAACACCCACCGGTTTGCTCTCCGTGCCGATGGGGTTCGGTCCGTTTCCGACGATGCCCGTGACACGGCGCGCGCCTTACGTTTGCCTGGCGACCTGGCCGGGCGGACACGAGAATCCTCATCGCAAGAAGTTCGCCCCTGACATGCTCGACTTCCTCGACTCGGCATTACCCGAGCCATTGACCTCCGAGCAATACAGGGTTGTCTGGAACAGCAGCCTGAAGCGCACCGCAGAGTTACTCTCGGAGCCTCCAGATGACTCGAGCTTCTACCGGAGAGTTGCGTTCCGGTTGAGCGGTGCGGTGGCGAGGCGATTCTGACCCCGCGCTACGGCTTGCCGGCGGGCTTGCCGTGGATCGCCGTGCCGGCGGAGCCGCCCCAGGGCGCTGCGACGTAGGGGAACCGGGTCAGGAACGGCTTGTCGTTCTGATCGACCGCGTCGCCGAGCGGCACGGTGACGGGGTCGACGTCGCAGGTCTTGCCCTTGGTGCACAGGGCGCCCGCGACGACGCGCTCGGCGATGTCGACCACGTCGTCGGCGAGCCGGCGGCCGTTGGGGAAGCCGGCGGGGTCGCCGGCGAGCAGGCCGAGCCGGCTCCTGGGGTTGAGCGAGCCGGCCGGGACGGAGACGTCGAGCCGGAGGATGTCGGCGGGCTGGAGGCCTGGGACGTCGAGCGGGGCGACGCCGAGGTTGAACGAGATCAGGTTGATGATGTCGGTGCGGCCCTTGCCGGGGACGGGGAGCTTGTAGAGCAGCTTGAACAGCCTGGCGAGCTCGGGATCCTGGAGGAAGCCGGCGGCGTTCCTGGCGTCGTCCTTGGGCGAGCTGGCGTTGAAGAAGTCCTTGACGCCGACGGGGAGCAGCACCTCGTTGACCAGCGGGATGCCGAGCCGCGACACCTGCTGGTAGCCGGTGCCGGTGCGCTTGTTGTCGGGGCCGATCGTGGTGGTCTTGTGGCGCCAGCCGCCGGTCCACGCGCCGAGGATCGAGGCCTTGCCGTGCGGCGGGATGCTGCCGTCCCTGGTCAGCGCCGAGATCGGGACCTGGATCGCGATGGTGTGGACGTTGTAGCCGGCGAGGTAGTCGATGCCGCCGCCCTTGCCGGCGCCGCCGGGCGCGCCGCCCCGGATCTGGAGCAGGTCGAACACGAAGCCGAGGTCGGCGAAGAACGGGTCGTCGCGCGGACCGAGGAAGATCTTGCCGCCGCCCCTGGTGGTGAGCGGGGTGACCGCCCTGGCCGCGACGTCGTCGTAGACCTGCTCGGAGGTCTTGCCGCCGGCGGCGGGATAGCTCGCCGCGCCGGTGAAGATCGGCGCGACCGGGATGCCCTTCTGCTCGGTGCGCTTTCCGCCCTTGGTCTCGATCCGGACCAGGGTCGCGGTCTGCTCGACGAGCAGGTTCTCGCCGCCGGCCCCTGTGATCGGACCGCGGTTGTAGAGGAAGCTGTCGTTCGCGGCGTGGTTCCTGGTCTCGAACGACAGCTGATAGACGATGTCCTCCTTGGCATCGCCGTCGTTGTCGATCAGGATGCGGTAATAGACGTCGGTGGCGAACCGCGGGAAGTTGGGGCCGCCGCCCGGCTCCTCGAGCGGCCAGTAGTTGGCGATGAACGTGACGGTGTCCCTGGCCTCGGGGTCCTCGCTCGGGCCGCGGAACATGTAGAAGTCCGTGGGATCCATCGCGGGGTCCTCGGCGATCAGCGGGGCTTCGCGATGGCTCGACGCGAAGCTCGCCGGGGTGTACGCGGCGCCGCCGACGAGGCCGGCCGCGGCGACAAGCAGGAGTGTGGTCCGATCGTGCACTGTCATTCTCCCTCTGTGGCGGTGCGTGCGACGCCGCGAGCCCCTCGCTCGTCGGCCGACGCGTCCGGTGGCACTACGACAGCGAGCGCGGTCCGGATCGACCACCCGGCTGAAAAGCCAGGCGCGGCCGCGCCCGGATGTTTATGGGGTACGCTGTGCCACGAAGGCCATCGAGACGTAGGGGATCTCGACGACGCCACCGCGGCGCTCGATCACCTTGGCGATCGCGTCGTAGAGCGGTGTGCGGAGCTCGTCGGCGAGGGTCGCGTGATCGGAGTAGGTATCGAGCAGATCGAGATAGCGCGCGGTGGAGTAGGCCTGTGTCCATGGATACATGCGGACGTCGACCGGGCCGAACAGGCCGCTGGCGTCGATCTCGCCGACCAGCTCCTCCCGCGCCGCCCCGATCGGGTCATCCGGCGGCGGCTCGCTCTCCTCCGGCCCCCACCGCGCGTAGGCGGCGTCGAGCTCGACCCGCAGCGCAGGCTCGAGGGCCGCCTGCTCGTTGCGGATCACGGCGAGCATGCCGCGCGGCGCGAGCACGGCGGCGGCCTTGACGTAGCGCACGGCCGGGTCGATCCAGTGGATCGCCTGCGCCGACACCACGACCTCGAACGATCGCGTGATCGGCCACGCCTCGAAGGTGGTCTGCTCGATCGTGACGTCGAGGCCCGCGACGTTGCGGCGCAGCACCGCGGCGAGGCTCGCGCCGGGCTCGATCGCGACGATCGAGGCGCCGCGCCGCGCGAACAGGGTGGTCGCCTTGCCGGTGCCCGCGCCGATCTCGAGCATGCGCCGGCCGCAGCGCGCCATCACATGGTCGGCGAGCGCCGCCGGATACGACGGCCGCGCCGCATCGTAGAGCTCGGCCCTTGCGTCGAACGACACGCGCCGGGCCTCGTCGACTTGCTCCACGGCGCGATCGTACCTCGGATCGAGCTCCACAGGA
This sequence comes from Deltaproteobacteria bacterium, assembly GCA_005887925.1. Lineage (GTDB taxonomy): Bacteria > Myxococcota_A > Polyangia > Haliangiales > Haliangiaceae > JABFXX01. Next base: position 20,521 of record VBLP01000282.1, read on the forward strand.
CGCGATCACGACCGCCGGGCGCGGGCGAGCCGGGCGAGGCAATCGAGGATGTCGCCGGCGACGTTGCGGCCGTCGAGCTGCGCGGCGTGGCGCACGCCGGTCGGGGACGTGATGTTGAGCTCGGTCAGCATGCCGCCGATCACGTCGAGCCCGACGAAGATCTGGCCGTGCTCGCGCAGGAACGGCGCGACCGCGGCGATGATCTCGCGATCGCGCGCGGTGATCGCCGTCTTGACCGCGCGGCCACCGACGTGGAGGTTGCCGCGCGCCTCGGCCTCGGCCGGCACCCGCAGCACCGCGCCGACCGGCTCGCCGTCGGCCAGGAGGATCCGCTTGTCGCCGTCGACGACCTCGGGCAGGTAGCGCTGCGCGAGCGTCCAGCGCGTGCCGGCGCCGGTCGAGGTCTCGAGGATCGACGACGCGTTGGGATCGCCGTCGCGCACGACGAAGATGCCCAGGCCGGCGTAGCCGTCGACCGGCTTGACGACGATCGCGCCGCCCTGCGCGGCCTGGAACGCGCGCAGCCGCGCCGCGGAGCGGGTCACGATCGTCGGCGGCGTCAGCTGCGGAAAGTGCAGCACGGCGAGGTGCTCGTTGAGCTCGCGCAGGCCGCGCGGGTCGTTGACCAGCAGCGTCTTGCCGCGCGCGTGCTCGAGGATCCAGGTCGCGTGCAGGTACGTGATATCGACCGGCGGATCCTTGCGCATCAGCACGATGTCGAAGTCGGCCAGCCGGTGCGGCGTCGGCGCCTCGACCTGGAACGCCTCGGCCGGCCGGACCGCCGGCATCACCACCGTCGGCGCGGCGTCGCACACCGCGTCGTTGTCGACCAGCCCGAGCTGCTCGACCTGGCACGTCCAGACGCCCCAGCCGCGCGCGGCCGCCTCGAGCATCAGCGCATACGAGCTGTCGCCGGCCAGCGCCAGGCGATCGAGCGGATCGACGATGAACAGGAGCCGCACACCGCGACTGTACCCCCAGCGCTCACCTGATCTGACCCCGCCTCGCGTCGCATTTTCCGCGATTCTTCGTTGCCGCTCCTCGAATTACACCCGCGACGCCCTCGCTCCGGCCGCAGCGTCCCGCCGGTTTTCGCTCCGTGCACCGTCAACCTCACCGGGGCGGGCTGCCGCTCAGGTCGGTGCAGGCTCGCCGCCGCCGGGGCCGCCCGGCTCGTCGCCGCCGACGCCGATCTTGGTCGGCAACAGGTGCTCGAGGCCGTGCTTGCGCAGCCGGTAGTACAGCGTGGAGCGGTTGATGCCGAGCGTGCGCGCCGCGCTCGCGATGTTGCCGCGCGACTTCTCGACCGCGGCGACGATCTCCTTGCGCTCGCTGTCGAGCAGCCGCTCGGCCAGGCTCTTGCCGTCGTCGGCGAGCGCCGGGGCGGCCGCGGGCGTCGCGCCGGGCTGGCTCGACGGCTGGACCGCCGCGATCGGCGCCGGGGTGGCGTGGCCGCCGGCGCGGCGGCCGAAGTCGAGGTGCTGGACGGCCAGCGGTGCGCCCCTGGCGAGGATCATCGCGCGCTCGATGATGTTCTCGAGCTCGCGCACGTTGCCCGGCCAGTTGTACTCGCGCAGCTTGCCGACCGCCTCGGCCGACGCCGGCGCCGCCGACGCGCCCATCTGGCGCGCGAACTTGGCGATGAAGTGGCCGACCAGCGCGCCGAGGTCGTCGAGCCGGTCGCGCAGCGGCGGCAGGTTGATCGGGAACACGTTGAGCCGGTAGTACAGGTCCTCGCGGAACTCGCCGTCCTCGATCATCTTCTCGAGGTTGCGGTTGGTCGCGCTGATCAGCCGGACGTCGACCTTGATGGTCTCGGCGCCGCCGACGCGCTCGAACTCGCGCTCCTGCAGCGTGCGGAGCAGCTTGATCTGGACCTCCATCGGCAGGTCGCCGATCTCGTCGAGGAACAGCGTACCGCCGTCGGCGAGCTCGAACCGGCCGGGCCGGCGCGCGATCGCGCCGGTGAAGCTGCCGCGCTCGTGGCCGAACAGCTCGCTCTCGAGCACGCCCGGCGCCAGCGCCGCGCAGTTGACCCGCACGAACGGCTTCTCCTCGCGCGGGGAATTGATGTGGATCGCGTGGGCGACCAGCTCCTTGCCGGTGCCGGTCTCGCCGCGCAATAGCACCGTCGAGTTGGTCGGCGCGACCTGCTCGACCTTCTCGAGCACGTCGCGCAGCGGCGCGCTGTCGCCGATGATGTTGCCGAAGTCGAACTCGCCGTGCAGCTGATGGTTGAGATAGCCGGTGTACTCGGCGAGCTGGGCGGCGAGCCGCTTGTTCTCGCGCTGGAGGTGGAACCGCTCGATCGCGTACTGCAGCACGCCGCGGACCTCCTTGGCATCCCACGGCTTGGTGATGTAGCGATAGACCTGCCCGAGGTTGATCGCCTCGATCAGGACGTCGACGTCGGTGAACGCGGTGAGGATGATGCCGACCGCGTCGGGCTGGCGCACCCGGACCTCGCGCAGGAGCTCCACGCCCGTCATCCGCGGCATCCGCTGATCGGTGACGACGACCGCGACCTCGCGGTCCTGCAGGACCCCGAGCGCCTCGGCGCCTCCGCTCGCGGTCACGATGTCGAACGTCTTGCGGAAGTTGAACCGGAACGCGTCGAGGTTGTCCTGCTCGTCGTCGACGACCAGGATCGGATAGCGCTTGACGTCGAACGACACGGCCGTCCAACGTGTACCACGATTGCGACGCGGCGAGCCACGCCGGGCATCGCTCGGTGGAAAGCCTGGTTCCCGGATTTCGGGTTGGATGCTCGCGGCCAGTTCGCCGGCTCAGCGCTTGCGCGATACCGCGCACATCGCAACGAGCCCGAAGCTGACCACCGCGGCCGCCACCCACAGCAACATCGTCATTGCGTCGATCAAGATAGTTCGCGCCGGTCGAACGTCAAGGTCAGCCGCGGCGCGCTCCCGACGGAAACAAAGCGCTGCGCCGCGCGCTGACGCAGCGTCGCGCCACGTCGCGCTGCCGCACCCGCGGCCGCACCGTCGAGAGCGCCTCACGTGGACGCCGCGTCGCGGCTCGCCGCAGCGCTCGCGATCGCGCGATCGCGCGATCGCGCGCCGCGTGCGAGGCAGCCCACACAACGCGCCGCGAATGCCACGCGCACAATCATCCAGCGCCAGCGCACGCGCGCGCGCGGATCAAGATTCCGTATAGGGCGGCGCGCACGCGTGCATCGCTGTTGCCGCGATCGATCGCCGGCGCGAGCGGCGGCACGGACTGCGCAGCGCCGTCGTGCGGCCGATCCGCTGCAGCGGATCCAGCCTCGACCGATGTTTGCCATACGACATGTAGGAAAATTGGCCACCACGCGAGAACCCGTTTACCGTTGCAGCATGGCTACGTCCCGCCGCGCGCGGCGTCCCCGGCTCGAACGACTGGCTCGCAAACCGATGGCGATGGCGCGCCGCGTGTCGCTGTTCGAGCGCGAGGTCACGGTGCGGCTCGCCCCCGCCGCGCTCGAGCTGCTGCACGGCGTGGCGCGCGTGCTGAGCGAGGGCGAGCTCTCCGGCGACGCCTACACCGGCTCGACCATGCTCACCGTCGACCTCCGCCGCACGGCGGACCGGGTCAGCGACCCGCCCGACGGCGCCACCGCCCAGCGCGCCGCGCTGCTCTACGCCGCCGACGATCGCTGCCGCGACCACGCGCGCCGGGTCGCCGTCAAGGAGGCGCGCCGGATCGCCGGCTGCGACCTCGTCGTGCCCGGCGTCGACCTCGAGAGCCGCGCGCGCGGCCACGAGCTGCACCTGAGCCTCAACGTGGAGGCGCAGCGCGAGCGGCGCGCCTCGCCGTCCCCCGCACGCTGATCAGGAGAGCCGCATGATCGAGCTGTATTCCATCCGCGATGTGTCCCGCATCCTCGCCGTCCAGGAGTCGCGCCTGCGCTACTGGACGCAGACCGGCTTCGTCGGCCCGACCGTGCGCAAGGGCGGCCGGTTCTACTACACGTTTCTGGACCTCGTCGCGGTCAAGGCCGCCAAGGACCTTCTTGCAACTGGAATGCCGTTGCAACGCGTACGCAAGAACGTCGAGGCGCTCAAGCACGCCTTGCCCGACGACACCCATCCGATGACCAAGCTGCGGATCTGCTGCGACGGCGAGACCATCGTCGCGCTCGCCGACGACGCCGCGTTCCAGCCGATCGGCGGCCAGGTGGTGATGGCGTTCACCGTGCCGAGCTTCGGCGAGCACATCCAGGCCACGCTCGCGATGCCGCGCGCGTCCGCCGCCGTCCCTGCCCCGGTCGAGGACGGCCCGACCGAGGCCAACGGCGGCTCCGCCGCCTACCGCCACTTCGTCGAGGCGTGCGCCGCCGAGGACCGCGGCGACGGAGGCACCGCCGAGCACCTGTTCCGCCTCGCCATCGATCTCGAGCCGCGCATGGCGGCCGCGCTCACCAACCTCGGCAACCTGGTCTACCGCCAGGGCGAGCTGCACGAGGCCCGCGGGCTCTACGAGCGCGCCCTCGAGCACGATCCGGCCCAGCCCGAGGCCCGCTACAACCTCGCCAACCTGCTCGAGGACCTCGGCGAGACCGAGCTCGCGATCGCCGAGCTGCGCCGGGTCTGCGCCGCCACCCCCGAGTTCGCCGACGCCCACTACAACCTCGGCATCATGCTCGCCCAGGTCGGCGGCACCACCCAGGCCCGGCAGTGCCTCGAGCGCTACCTCGAGCTCGACGGCGCCAGCGACTGGGCGCGCCACGCCCGCAGCTACCTCGACCAGATCGCCATGTGACGCGGCCGCGCGGTCGCCGCGATCAGCCCACCGCCCCGCGGATCACGAGGTAGCCGTAGACGTAGGGCGCGATGAACAGCACGGCGTCGATCCGGTCGAGGATGCCGCCGTGGCCGGGGAGCAGGCCGCCGGAGTCCTTGACGCCGACCGAGCGCTTGATCAGCGACTCGGTGAGATCGCCGAGCTGGCCGAGGATGCCGCCCGGGATCGCGAGCAGCGCGACGTCGAGCCAGGTCAGCCAGTCCGCCTTGACCAGCTGGAGCGCGGCGACGCCGATCACCGAGCCGGCGAGGCCACCCCACGCGCCGGCCCACGTCTTCTTGGGGCTGACCGCCTCGTAGAGCCGCGACTTGCCGAGGAAGCGGCCGGCGAAGTAGGCGCCGGTATCGGCGATCCAGGCGATGATCAGGACGATCACGACGGCGTCGCCGCCGCGGCCGGGCGCGACCTGATCGAGCAGCTTGAGCTTGGCGAGGTAGGTCGTGAGGTAGCCGGCGTAGACGATGCCGATCACGGTCGCGGCGTAGCGGCCGGCGACGCTCGGGATGTCCCGGAAGCGGAACAGGTAGTACAGCCCAGGCGCGATCACCGCGAGCACCACCGGC
>VBLP01000037.1:0-3722 GCA_005887925.1 Deltaproteobacteria bacterium
GTGCGCATGTTGAGGTCACCTCGGCCCCACGTGGGACCACGATTCCGCGGAATCGCGGCCGAGGCCGAGCGGGACCACGGCAGTGGCGGCGGCGTTGCGGTGAGTGCGCATGTTGAGGTCGCTTCGGTCGTGGGATCACGATTCCGCGGAATCGTTGCCGAGGCCGAGCGGGACCATGGCAGTGGCAGCGGGGCTGCGGTGAGTGCGCATGTTGCGGGCCGCTTCGGCCCCACGTGGGACCACGATTCCGCGGAATCGCTGCCGAGGCCGAGCGGGACCATGGCAGTGGCAGCGGGTTGCGGTGAGTGCGCATGTTGCGGGCCGCTTCGGCCCCACGTGGGACCACGATTCCGCGGAATCGCTGCCGAGGCCGAGCGGGACCATGGCAGTGGCGGCGGCATGTTGCGGGCCGCTTCGGTCCCACGTGGGACCACGATTCCGCGGAATCGCCGCCGGTGCTGCTCAGCCAGTGGCCGCCTTCCGGCGCGCCTCCATGTGCGCCGCCAGCGCGGCGACCTGTTTGTTGGCGAAGTCGAGCGATGCGCTCGCTTGGTGCGAGGTCTTCGTCGTGAGCGCCTGGATCCGGCCGAACACCAGGCGCTGGCGATCGGTCGTCGGGGCCGGGAGTGTATCGGCGGCTGCTTCCGCGGCGCGGGCGAGCGCTTCGACCTCGACCATCTCGGCGCGGAGGTTCTCGAGCGCGGTGCCGGTTTCGAAGTTGCTGTTGTGGGGTTCGTTCGATACCCTGACCTGGGTGCTGCGATGACGAGATTTCATCGTGGCTCCTTGGCTCGTCGGCGGGTGCAACCGTCGGCGGGCCGCTATGGATCATGCGCCAGCAGGTGGCGCGGCCTACGTCCGCGGCGCTGCGGACACTCGTGCGTACTGCCGATCTTCGTGAATGTCAATGATCTTGGAACAACGGCTGTGAATTTCACTTCGACATGAATATCGATCATGGGATCCAGATCGAGATTCTCCGGTCGCATCGTGCCCACGTGGGTGCCGGTGTTTGCCATGTGGCTATCCGTGTCGCGACAGCGTCCGCCGCACTTCGATCGACGTTCATCGCGACCTGGCGACCATGATGTCGATGTTGAGTCTCGAGGCGCCCGCGAATCAACGATGGACGCCGCATGATGTCTGCCAGCGACGATCTCAGCAGCAGCGTTGTCAGACCGGTATGCGATGGTGCGGGTCCATTTGGATTCTCACCATGCCGTCGCAGTCGCTCAAGCACTGGAATGAACAGTCCGCAATCGCGCTGGATTGGATGGAGACGGCACACCGAGCCATGCGCGGAACGGGGCGGGGTGGGCGACAGGCTACACAGCAGATCAACCAGAGCTACCTCGTGCTCCTGTCGTCTCACTTCCAGCAGTTCTGCCGAAGCCTGCATTCGGAAGCCGCCGATCATCTTACACGCAACGTCGACCCGACACTGCGTTCCATCCTCCAGTTAGCGCTGACCGTCGGGCGTAAGCTCGATCAGGGCAACCCGAGCCCTGGAAACCTTGGCGCGGATTTCGGCAGGCTCGGGATGCGCTTCTGGGATGACGTGACTTCGTTCCGGAAACGAAACGTGACTCGAAAGGCGAAGCTCGCCCGGATGACTCCCTGGCGCAACGCGATCGCGCATCAGGACTTCACGTCGGCGACGCACGCTCAGGAGCTCGGTGGGCGTACCGAGATCAAGTTGCATGAGGTGCGAGCGTTTCGGGGCACCTGTAGCCACTTGGCGCGAGACTTCGATGCAGTGGTTCTTGCGTACATCAGAGCGGTCGCAGGACCGCTTGCAGGCTGGTAACCTATGGATGTGCCCACGAAGACAAAGCTCCGCGTCAAGGTCCGTGACCGCGTCCGGTTTCGCCTCGGTGCGCACGTCGTGACAGGCACCGTGGTCGAGGATCTGGGAAATATTGGCGTTGGCGGTCGACAGCTCGTCCGGGTCCAGGTGTCGCTCGATGCGGCCGAGCCGCACGTGTTCGACGTTCCAGCCGAGCTCTTGATACCAGCCCCCCGTCGGCGCGCTGCCGCGTGAGTGAAACGTGTCCACGAAGACCAAGCTTCGCATCAAGGTCCGCGACCGTGTCCGGTTCCGCCTCGGAGTTCACCTCTGGACGGGCACCGTGGTCGAGGACCTTGGAAAGATCGGCGTCGGCGGTGAACAACTCGTTCGGGTCCAGGTGCCGCTCGAGTCGACCGAGCCGCAGGTGTTCGAACTCTCGGCTGCCCTGCTGACGCCGGCACCCCGCCGGCGGGCTGCCGCTTGAATGAACGTGTCCACGAAGACCAAGCTCCGCATCAAGGTCCGTGACCGGGTTCGGTTCCACCTTGGTGCGCACGTCGTTACGGGCACCGTGGTGGAAGACCTCGGAATGATCGGTGTCGGAGCTGAACAGTTGGTTCGGGTCGAGGTGCCGTTCACCGACACCGAGCCCCAGGTGTTCGCGATCCCGGCGACCTTCCTGACGCCAGCGCCCGTCGGCGCGCGGCGGCCTTTGAGCCGATGACAGCGCGCGCAATGCTCACAGCTCTCCACGGCCGCGTCGGTCAACTACCGGGTGCGGGGCGAGGAGGCCGCCGCGGTCGTACGCGAGGTCGAGGCACTGGGTCGTCGCGCGATCGCGGTGGGCGCCGACGTCTCGCGCGAGCCGGATGTCGATCGCCTGGTTGCCGATGTCACGGCTGCGCTCGGACCGATCGACGTCCTGGTGTCGAATGCCGGCATCGCCAACCCGGCGACGATCGACACGCTGGACCTGGCGCGGTGGGACGAGGCGATGGCGGTCAACCTGCGCTCGGCGTTCCTGGTCTCGACCAGGGTGATCGCGTCGATGCGCGCCCGGCGCTGGGGACGCATCATCTACATCACGTCGACCGCCGCGCAGACGGGCGGCATCGTGGGCCCGCACTACGCCGCGTCCAAGGCCGGCCTGATCGGCTTGATGCATGGCTACGCATCGTGGCTCGCACGCGATGGCATCACGGTGAACGCGGTCGCGCCGGCGCTGATCGAGACCGACATGACGACCGCGAGCGTGAATGCGCGCGCGGACCGGATCCCCGTCGGTCGGCTCGGCCGGGTCGAGGAGGTCGCCGGCCTCATCTGCGAGATCGCCGCCAACGGCTACATCACCGGCCAGACGTTCCAGGTCAACGGCGGGCTCTACATGACGTAGTGCATCGGCCACTGTCGCGGTCGGCTCGAATCGGATCGCTGCTAGAACTCGAGTGCATGATGCACCTGGAGCTGTTCTCGATCATCGTCGATGATTACGATCGTGCGATCGAGTTTTTCACCGGCATCCTCGGCTTCGAGCTGGTCGAGGACAGCCCGGCGATCTCGACGCACGGCGGGCAGCCGAAGCGATGGGTCGTGGTCCGGCCGCCCGGCGCAGTTACCGGGCTCGTGCTGGCACGCGCCGACGGCGAGCTCCAGCGTGCCGCGATCGGGAATCAGTTCGCGGGGCGTGTCGGATTGTTCCTCCGGGTCGATGATTTCGCGGCCGCATATCATCGCCTGCGCGCTGCCGGCGTCGAGTTCGTGACCGAGCCGCGCGACGAGCCGTATGGTCGCGTCGTGGTGTTTCGCGACATGGCAGGCAACCGCTGGGACCTGCTCGGTCCTCGCCCGGCCGGCGCCGAGGATGCGGCGCGCTGATCAAGGCAGCGACCGGCAGCGCGGCGCTGCGCAGGCTCCGCGAGGTGGTCGGCCGCGA
>VBLP01000037.1:3762-15190 GCA_005887925.1 Deltaproteobacteria bacterium
GTGAGGGTGGACGGGTTTCGAGCTAAGCTGCGCGCCATGGGCATCTTCTCGCGGATCAAGACGGGCATCTCCAGCAAGGCGAACGCCGCGATCGACAAGGCGGTCGATCCGGCGAAGGAGCTGGATATGGCGATCCTCGAGCTCGAGGACGGACGCAAGAAGGCGCTCGCGGAGCTGGTGTCGTACAAGACGACGGCCAAGCAGCTCGAGGCGGACCTGGAGAAGCGGCGCGCCAAGGCGGCCGAGTGGGAGAAGCGCGCGATGCTGGCGGTGAAGGTCGGCGACGACGAGGCGGCGAAGGCGGCGCTGCGCGAGAAGCGGGCGGCCGAGGCAGAGGCGGTCAAGATCGAGCGCGACAAGCACGAGGCGGCGAGCTATGCGATCCAGCTCAACAAGAGCCGCAAGGAGTTCGAGACCAAGCTGCAGATGCTGAAGATGCGCAAGGGCACGCTGGCGACGCAGATCGCGGCGGCGCGCTCGGCGGGCGGCGATGCGTTCGGCAATGACACGTCGGTGTGGGACCGGTTCAAGGCGGCGGAGGACCGGATCGACTCCGAGGCGATCGCGACGGAGGTCGACGCGGCGATGCGCGGCGAGGAGGCGGAGGCCCGATGACGCGCTGGCCAAGCTCAAGGACAAGATGGCGGAGCAGAAGGCGGCCAAGCAGAAGCAGCTGGGGGCGGCGGCCAAGGACGCGGCGGCCAAGGACGCGCCGGCCAAGGACAAGGCCGACAAGTGAGCGAGCGCAGCCTGTCGTCGACGGTGGGCGTGGGCGCGCCGGGCACGAGCCACGACGTGGACGAGGCGCTGTCGACCCGGCTGCGCGACCTGGCGCTGGTCGAGATCGACGCGCTGCTCGCGGGCGACGGCACGCAGGAGCTGATCGCGGCGTTTGCCGACGACGTGGCGGACGCGCTGCGCGAGGCTCGGACGCGGATCGCGGCGCTCAGGTCGCAGCTCGGTGGGGCGGATCCGCTGTCGGTGCTCGAGGCGGCGCCGCATCAGCGCGCGTCGGATGCCGGCGCGGCGGGGGTCGACCGGATCCGCGCCCGGCTGGCGACCCAGGCGGAAGCGTCGCGGGCGATGGCGCGGCTGACGGATCTGGCGGCGGGGCTGATCCCCAAGCTGTTCGAGGCGGATCGCCGGCGGTGACCCAAAGCCGGGGGGGCGGCTGTTGTCCAATCGGGGGTCGCCTTATAGTGCCCGGGGATGGCCGACGAGGATGATGACCTCGACCGAGCGCGCCGGGGCGACCGCGACGCTTTCGGCCGCCTGGTGCGGCGCCATCAACGACGCGTGTACGCTGCAGCCCTCCATATCCTCGGCAACCACAGCGACGCCGACGACGCGACCCAGGAGGCGTTCGTGCGGGCGTACCGCGGGCTGGCGTCGTTCGACGGCCGCGCCGACTTCTTCACGTGGCTGTACCGGATCGCGGTGAACACGGCGCTCAACGCGCTGCGCTCGGGCAAGCGCGGTGCGGCGCTGCACCAGCGGGGCGGCGCGGAGGCGGCGCACGTCGGCGGCCGGCCGGAGGCGCTGGGGCAGGGCGGTCGCAGCCCGGCGCAGCATGCCGAGGACGCCGCGGAGGTGGCGCGCGTGCTCGATGCCGTGGCGCAGCTGTCCCCTGCGCTTCGGGTCACCATCGTGCTAGCCACGATCGAGGAGCTGCCGCACAAGCAGATCGCCGAGATCCTCGAGGTCCCGGAAGGGACCGTTGCCTGGCGCGTCAACGAGGCGCGCCGCCTGCTGAAGCTGCGATTGTCCACGACCGAACCCGTGACCCTGGCCAGGTAGCATGTCCGACGACGACGACCTCACTCTTGCCCTGCGGCGCGCGATGGCGAGCCTGGACCGCGAGGTGCCGGCGGGCTACTTCGACGCCTTGCCGGAGCGGACGCTGGCGCGGCTCGACGAACCCGCGTCGGGTGCGCTGGCGAGCCGCGGGCGCAGCCGGCGGCGGACGGTGGCGATCGCCGGGCTCGGAGTCGCGGCGGCAGCGAGCCTCGTGATCTTTCTGACGGTGCGCGATCGCCCGGCGTCCGAGGCGATGCGCGACCGCTCGGTGGTAGCGGCGAGCCCGCCGGCGCAGGATCGGGCCGCGGCGCCGGAGGCACCATCGATCGCCAGGAACATCGCGCAGGACCGGGCCGCGGGCTCCGCGCCCGCGCTCGCCGAGCCCGAGGTGCCGCACAAGCTCGCGACCAAGCACGCGAAGCCCGCGAGCGAGGGCAAGCTCGCGGACGAGGGCAGGTTCAAGGACGACGGCGCCGCGAGCCGCAACGAGCCGGGCGGTGGCCAGGCGTCCCCGCCGCCGGCGGGCCCGGCCTCGGGGTCCGGCGAGGCCTCGCGCGAGGATCTGGCCCACGCGAAGGGACAGAAGACGCCGATGCCGTCCACGGGCGATCGCACATCGCTGTCGGCCGGCGACATCTCTCGCGCGATGGCCGCGGTCGTGGGCAAGGTGCGCGCCTGCTTCAACGGCACGCCGGGCCTGGTCGAGCTGCAGCTCACGGTCGCGCCGACCGGCCAGATCGCGGCGATCTCGGTGGTCGGTTCGTTCGCCGGCACGCCGGTCGGCACGTGCGTCCAGCGCGCGGCGAGCAGCGCGACGTTCCCGGCGTGGACCGGGGCGGCGCAGAGCTTCCGCCACGACTACCGGCTGCCGCGCTGATCCGCCGCGCGCCGCCGACCGCGACACGACCGGCTTGTCGGCCGCGGGGAGCGGGGATAGGGTCGCCGTCTTGCCATGCAGAAGGTAACGACAGGTCGGCTGTTCGAAGACTTCACGCTGGGCCAGCGCCTCGTGCACGCGGTGCCGCGCACGCTGCATGGCGGCGACATCGCGCTGTACATGGCGCTGACCGGCGAGCGGCCGCCGCTGGCGTCGTCGACCGAGCTCGCCCGCTCGCTGGGGTTCATGCGCGAGGTGGTGCCGGAGCTGCTGGTGTTTCATATCGTGTTCGGCAAGTCGGTGCCGGACGTCTCGCATAACGCGACGGCGAACCTCGGCTACGCCGACGTGCGATTCCTCCGGCCGGTCTACCCGGGCGACACGCTGATCGCCGAGAGCGAGGTGATCGGGCTGCGCGAGGTGTCGAGCGGCGACGCGGGCGTGGTCTACGTCCGGACGCGCGGCACCAACCAGAAGGGCCAGGACGTGGTGACGTTCGTGCGCTGGGTGCTGATCCCCAAGCGCGAGGCGGCGGACAGGACGCGTCCGGCGCCGAGCACGGTGCCGCATCTGCCGTCGGCCGTGACCGCGGATCGGCTCCCGGTGGCCGACGCGATGAACCTGCAGCGCTTCCGCGACCTGGCGTGGGCGTTCGGCGGCGCGGCGCGCTGGGACGACTACGCCGCGGGCGAGCGGCTCGACCACCCCGACGCGATGACGATCGAGGAGGCGGACCACGTCCAGGCGACGCGGCTGTATCACAACACGGCGCAGGTCCACTTCGACGCGCGCGCGATGGCCGAGTCGCGGTTCGGCCGGCGCATCGTGTACGGCGGGCACGTGATCAGCGTGGCGGCGGCGCTGGCGCGCAACGGGCTGCAGACCGCGCTGGGGATGGCGGCGTGGAACGGCGGCGCCCACGTGGCCCCGACGTTCGCCGGCGACACGCTGCGCGCGTTCACCGAGGTGGTCGAGCGCGCCGAGCTCCCGGGGCGGAGCGACGTCGGGGCGCTGCGGCTGCGGCTGTCGGCGGTCAAGAACGTCGGCGCGACGGAGCTGCCGAACGTGCCGTCGCTCCTGTCGGGGACCAAGGACCCGCGCCTGGTGCTCGAGCTCGACTACTGGGCGCTGCTGCCCCGGCGGTGACGGCAGGGGCCGGTCGGTCGATCACGCGCGCCGAGATCGCCCCGATCGCGACCGTGGCGAGGTTGCCGCGCTCGGCCCGGGGTAGCATGCTGGCGCGTGCCGCCCGCCGCGGACGGGAGCCGGCGCGGTCCCTCGTGAACGCGGTCGCCCACATGATCTCGCTCTTGCCGACGGAGGCGATCCGGCGGCTGGCGGCGCTGCGCGCGCATGGGACCTCTGGCGCTGCGGCCGGGCGGCCGCGCGGCGCGCTCGACGTCGCGGAGGCGAGCGCGCGGGTGCTCGCGCGCTGGGGCGGCGAGCTGTGCGGCCTGCTCAACGCGATGACGCGCGGCGAGCTGACGGCGCTCGCGCTGCAGCTGGGCGTGCCGGCGGCGCCTCGGGCGCCGGCGCTGCGACAGGCGCTGTGGGACCGCGGCGCGGCGCTCGAGCGCGGTGATGCCGAGGTGCCGCCGGTGGTGCAGCCGCGGCCGATCGTGCTGGGCGGCCACCTGGTGATCCAGGCGCCGCCGCGCGGGCTGTACCCGCCCAGCCTGCGCTGGCCGCGGCCGGTGCCGGCGCCGCGGCCGCCCGCTCCACCGCCGGGCGAGCCGGACACGCTCGACGAGCTGCTCGCGGCGGCCGATCGCGCGATCGGGGTCCGGCTCGGCGCGCGCGGCCGCGACAAGGGCGCGTGGGGGGTGCGCGCGGCGCAGCTGCTCGGCATCGTCGAGCGCAACGAGCGCGAGCCGGACTGGCGCGGCGACGTCGAGGTCAAGACGGTGGCGATCGCGCGCGATGCGAGCGGCTGGTGGCGGGTGGTCGAGGACCCGGCGATCGCGATGGCGGGCGAGCCGGCGCTGGCCAAGCTGGCGCGCACGCTGTGGCTGGCGCGCTGCGACGTCGAGGCCTCGGCGACCGACGCGACGATCGTCTCGTGGTACCTGCTCGACTGGGATCCCGGCATCGCGCGCCTGACCCGCCGCGATCTCCACGATCGGCCCAAGGGTCCGGCCGGCAGCGCGGCCCGGGGCCTGTACCTCCACAAGCGGTTCTTCGCCGACGCGGGGCTGCTCGCGACGCTCAACGGCGACGCCCGCGGCGCCGGGGCGAACCGGGGTGCACCCGCGTGATCGCCGACGAGCTGCGCATCATCGGCTCGACGCAGACCAACGTCGTGATGGCGGCGGAGGTCACGCGGGTCGCGCAGCGCGCGCTCGGCGCGCGGCCGCCGGCGCCGCGCAAGGAGGGCCTCGGCCAGCTGATCTATCCGTTCGACGGCGCGCTGGCGTGGGCCGCGGTGACCTACCTGCGCACGCCGACCCGCGTGCTGTGGGACGTCTATCGCTCGCGCCAGACCCGGCTCGAGCCGCTGTACGACGAGCTGGTCGCCGACATCGCCGGCGATGCGCGGCCGCTGATCCGCGATCGCGACGGGATCTCGGTCGAGGCCCGCCGGGTCGAGGTGGTCGCCGCGGGCGAGCGCCAGGTGGTCGGCACGGTGAAGAACGCGCTGATCGACGCGGCGGCGCGGCGCGGTGTGCGGCTGCACGTCGATCCCGAGCGTCCGGCGACGCGCTGGGTCGCGCGCGGCGACGCGAGCGGGCTGGTGGTGTCGATCGATCTCGGCGGCGGCTCGCTGTCGCAGCGCGGCTGGCGGCGCGATGCCGGCGAGGCACCGCTGCGCGAGCACCTGGCCGCGGTGCTGCTGATGCTGGGCCGGTTCGACCCGCGCCGCGACGCGCTGGTCGATCCGATGTGCGGCTCCGGCACGATCCCGATCGAGGCGATCCACGCCGCGCGCGCGACCCCGCGCCCGGCGTCGGCGCTGCCGGCGCTCGCGGTGCTCGGGCTGGCGCGCCCGGCCGAGCCGCTGTTCCCCGACGCCGCGCCGCTCGTGATCGGCTGCGATCACGACCTCGCCGTGCTCTCGGTGGCGCGCGACAACGCCCGCGCCGCCGGCGTCGCCGGCGACGTGGTCTGGCAGCGCGCGGACGTGGCGCGGCTCGCGCCGGGCCTCGTCGCCGACATCGCGCGCGAGCGCGGCCGGCCGGCGCCGACCACGGGGCTCCTGCTCGCCAACCCGCCGTACGGCGAGCGGCTCGACGACCCCGGCCTCGACGAGCTGTACGCGGCGATCGCGGCGACCTGCCGGCGGTTCCGCGGCTGGCGCGCCGGATTCCTGGTCGGCAGCCCCGCGCTCGAGCTCGCGTTCCAGCGCGCGATCGGCCGGCCGCGGATCAAGAAGCCGCTCGCCAACGCCAACCTGCGGGCGTACTTCTATCTCTACGAGCTGTGATGCGCGCGGTCAGGGATGGCGCGCGGCCCACGCCGAGATCAGCTCGAAGTCATCGATGATCCGCGAGTGGTAGTGGCCCCACAGGTCGCTGACCATGACCATCGAGCCCTGCGACAGCTGCGGCGTGAGATAGATCGCGTAGTAGCGCGCGTCCGAGCCATCCCCGACCTCGGTGACGAAGTCCAGGGGCTGGCCGGACACCGGACACAGCAGCTCGCAGCGCGTGCCGGCCGGGATGTCGAACGGCTTGGTCTTGCGGCCATCGCCGTGGATCGGCGAGAGGTGGACGAGCCCGTCGCGGCCGAGCGCGCGGATCGCGAGGGTGACCGCGGGGTGGCCGTCGAACTCGACGCCGGAGATGCCGACGAGGTTGTCACCGCGCGGACCGTACGCTTGCGTGATGATGACCAGGACGTCGTCCTCGACGGTGACATGGGGTCCGGTGACCGCGCGATGACGACCGGTGATGGTGAGGTTGCGGCGATCGACGGGGTCCATGCGCGTCCAGCTGGCCATGGCCTGGGGCACTTGGCAAGCGCTGTGTGAGCTACACCGCAAAGCGGTGGGCACTGTCATATACGTGTATACTCGTCGCTCGAGCTCATCCCGGGACTGAGCTCGTACCGCGGAGATGCGAATGACCCGAGCCCTGGCGTTGTCATGCGCCGTTAGCTTCCTGTTACTCCTCTCGTTTGGCCGCACTGCCTCGGCCAAGCCAAAGGTGGCGCTCACCCAGATCGAGGGCGATGCCAGCGGTGACGTCCGCGATGCGGTCGCCGAGGCGATCGAGGGCAAGGAGCTGTCGCTGATCGGCAGCCGCGAGGTCAACCGCGCCGTCGACAAGCTCGGCGATCTCGCCGATCTCACCGAGAAGGACTTCAAGAAGCTGGCGACCGAGCTCGAGGCCGACGCGATCGTGGCCGGCAAGCTCGACAAGGTCGGCACCGCCAAGACGCTGAAGTTCCGGCTGTTCGTCCACAAGAAGATGGCCAAGGGCTTCACGGTGAGCTTCAAGGACGCCAAGTCCGAGAAGTTCCGCGCGCTGCTGCACGACAAGATGATCGACAAGATCGGCGTCGCGGGAGGCGACGACGACGAGGCGAGGCCGGCCAAGAAGAAGAAGGCGGCCGACGACGACGACGAGGCGCTCGCGGCCAAGAAGGACAGAGGCAAGAAGGTCGCCAAGAAGGCGGCCGACGACGAGGACGCCGAGGCGCGGCCGGCCAAGAAGTCCAAGTCGGCCAAGACCAAGGCGAGCGAGGACGAGGACGCCAGGCCCGCCAAGTCGGCCAGGGCCAAGGCGAGCGAGGAGGACGAGGCCGACGCGCGGCCCGCCAAGAAGGCGAAGGCGGCGGCCGCCGACGACGAGGACGCCGGGCCCAAGAAGGCCAACCCGGCCGGCGAAGAAGGCGGCCGCGGACGACGAGGAAGCGCCGCGCAAGGCCAAGAAGAAGGTCGCGGCGGCCGACGACGGCGAGGAGGTCGAGGGCGGGCTGGTCGCGACGGCCGCGCCCCGCCGCGGGGCCAACCGGGTCGCCGCGCGCGTCGACTTCGGCGCGTCGGTCGTCCAGCACAGCTTCAAGTTCAACAGCACCAAGTTCGCCAATCAGCCCAGGAACCTCGCGATCTCGCCGGTTCCGGGCGTGCGGCTCGAGGGCGAGCTCTACCCGCTGGCGCTGGCGAGCCCGTCGGGTGCGCTCGCCGGCCTGGGCCTCGGCTTCGACTACGACAAGACGCTGCGCCTGAACGTCGTCGCCAGCGATCCCAACGGCGGGGGCGCGAGCGTCACGGTGCCCGGCAAGCAGAGCCATTACTCGATCGGCGCGCGCTACCGGCTGGTGTTCGGCGCCACGGAGACCAGCCCGAGCGTCACGCTCGGCGTGGGCTACGGCAAGCGGCTGTTCTCGACGCCGATCCCGCAGATGGCGACCGACACCGAGCGCAACGCGGTCCGTCGCGACACCCCGGAGACCAGCTATACGATCATCGATCCCGGCCTGATGTTCCGGCTCCCGGTGACGCGGATGGTCCAGTTCACGCTGGGCGGCCGCGGGCTGGTCGTCACCGACGCCGGACCGATCGTGAAGTCGACCTCGTACGGCCGCGCCAAGGTCTACGGCGGCGAGGCCACCGCGGCGGTCGACATCGTGTTCGGCAGCCACGTCGCGCTGCGGTTCTCCGGGGAGTTCGTCCAGATCGGCTACAAGTTCCTGGGGGGGACCAACACGCTGGCCAACTCGCTCGACGGCGATCCGATGCATCAGGACGTCGGCGGCCTGGCCGATCGCTCGATCGGCGGGTCGGCGACGCTCGCCGTGCTGTACTGATCGGCGGTCACGCCGAGCGCGCTCGCCGTGCGCCGGCCGCGGCCTTGCGGGGCGCGGACGCCTTGCGGGGTGCGGACGCCTTGCGGGCGGGCCGGGCTGCGGGCTTGGCGCGCGCGGGCGTCGCAGGCCGGGCGGGGCGCGCGGCCGGTTTCGCGGGTTTGGGCCGGGCCGCGCGCGCGGTGCCGGCCTTGGGCGGCAGTGTCGCGGTGTAGGCGATGGCGCGGGCGAGCCACCGCCGCAGCGCGGCCGGGTCGTCCATCACCGCGTCGGGCAGGAGCACCGTATCCTTCATCACCGCACCGCGACCCATCGGGTCGAACGGCACGGCGCCGTCCAGGGCGAGCGCGGCCTGGCGATCGGCCG
This sequence comes from Deltaproteobacteria bacterium, assembly GCA_005887925.1. Lineage (GTDB taxonomy): Bacteria > Myxococcota_A > Polyangia > Haliangiales > Haliangiaceae > JABFXX01. The sequence continues at coordinate 12,548 of VBLP01000037.1, forward strand.
GCGACAGCCGCACCATGGCCGAGCGCGCGAACAGCCCGCCGAGCATGTGGCCGTTCACCTTGGCCGCGATGCCGCCGAACATCTGGACCGTCGACACCCGCGGATCCCGGGGGAGCGCGGCCAGGAAGATCGGGTGGTGCTCGGCCGGAATCTTGACCCACGCCATGCAGGGCATCCTATGCGGTCGCCCGCGGCTGCGCGAGTCGTCCGCCCCGCGGCGCGCGCCGTGCTGATACATTCGGGGCGTGGAGCCGACCTCTACGCCGGGGCCGCCGGGCAAGCTGGTGGTCGCGCACCCCGATCGACGGGCCCAGCGCACGCTGCAGCGGCTCGTCGGCGCCACGCTGTGCCCGGTCGAGATCGTCGCCGACCAGGCCGCGCTGATCGCCGCGGTCGACCGCGAGACGATCGCGATCGTCGATGCCGGGCTCGCCCACGCCACGCCGGGGCTGCGCGAGTGGCCGGCGCGCGCCTGGATCGCGGTGCCCGGTGAGGGGCTGGCGCCGGCCGACGCGGCGATCGTCGACGCGCTGCTGGCCGCCGGGTGGGGCCACGTCGTGGCGCACCCGATGCCGATCCTCGCCGAGGAGCTGCTCGCGACGGTCCAGAAGCTGCGCCGCCGCGAGGTGTTCGGGCTCGAGAAGTACATCGCGTGGGGCGCCGAGACCCGGAGCTACACGCTCGGGGACGCGCGCGAGCGCGACGACGCGGTGACCACGCTGGCGCGCGACGTGATCGGGGTCGGCCTGCCCGATCGCGTCGGCTCGCTGGTCAGCGTGATCGCCGACGAGCTGCTCGCCAACGCGCTGTACCTGGCGCCGCTCGACGAGCACAAGCAGCGCTACCGCGCGAGCGAGGCGCGCGAGCGCCGGCGGCCCCTGCACGGCCGCGACGTGGTCACGGTGCGGTGGGCGACCGACGCGCGCTACCTGGCGGTCGAGGTCCGCGATCGCTGGGGCACGCTCGAGCCCGCGCGGGTCGCGGGGCGGCTGATCAGCGGCAAGACCGCGTCGTCGAGCGAGGGCGGCCTGGGGCTGGCGCTGGCCTACGCGTGCTGCAACCAGTTCGTGATCGACCTCGAGCCCGACGTGATGACCGAGGTGATCGCGCTGCTCGACGTACGCTACAAGCCGACCGAGCTGTGCCGGTCGGCGTCGTTCCACACCTTCGTGGTCGACACCCCGGGGGAGACATGACCACGCTCCGCATCGGCCGTCTCGATGTACAGCTGTCCGGCGCGCGCGCGGTCCTCGCGGGCCGGCTCGACGACATGGTCCAGCTCGGCGAGCTCGCGACCCGGCTGCCGCCCGGCGACGTCGCGATCGACACCGCCGGCGTGACGTTCGTGAACTCGATCGGCATGCGCGAGTGGGTCCGCCTGCTGCGCGCGCTGCGCGAGCGCGGCGCGGTGACGCTCGAGGCGGTGAGCGACGTGCTGATGGTGCAGATGAACCTGCTCGCCGAGTTCCACGGCGGCGCGGTCCGGATCGCGTCGTTCCACGCGGTCTATCTGTGTCCGGGGTGCGGTCGCGAGGCCACGCCGCTGGTCGATGCCGTCGTGCACGCCGCCGTGCTGCACCAGATGCGCGCGCCGCCGATGCCGTGCCCCGAGTGCGGCAAGGCGATGGAGCTCGCCGATTTCCCCGAGCGCTACCTGGGCGTGTTCGCCCCCCGCGCGTGATCGGCTACCGCTCGGTCGGAGATCGCGTCGCCACCGCGCGCGCAGCGACGGCACCGGCTATTTTCAATGCCAGGTCGCCGCGGTAGGGTGCGCCGGTGGATTCCGACATCCTGGCTCCTTCCGATACGTTCGCGCGCCGCCACATCTCGGCCAGCCCGGCCGAGATCGAGCAGATGCTCGCGGCGCTGGGCTACCGCAGCCTCGACGAGCTCGCCGACGCCGTCGTGCCGGCCGCGATCAAGCTGCGCGCGCCGCTCGCGCTCGGCGATCGCCTGCCGCTCGGCGAGCACGAGCTGCTCGAGGAGATGAGGAACCTGGCGGCCGACAACGTCGTGTTCCGCTCCTTCATCGGCCAGGGCTACCACGACACGATCACCCCGCCGGTGATCCTGCGCAACGTGCTCGAGAACCCGGGCTGGTACACGCAGTACACGCCGTACCAGGCCGAGATCTCGCAGGGCCGGCTCGAGGCGCTGATCAACTTCCAGACCATGGTCGAGGACCTCACGGCGCTGCCGATGGCCAACGCGTCGCTGCTCGACGAGGCGACCGCCGCCGCCGAGGCGATGGCGATGTGCATCGAGCACGCGCACGACGGGGCGAACCGCCGCCATACGTTCTGGATCCAGGCCGAGACCCACCCGCAGACCATCGCGGTGATGCACACGCGCGCCGAGCCGCTGGGCATCGCGCTGCGCGTCGGCACGGCGGCCGAGATCGCCGCGGGGCTCGGGCCCGACGTCGCGGGCGTGCTGCTGTCGTACCCGACCACCGACGGCCGGATCGACGATCACCGCGCGCTGATCGGCCAGGTCCACGCGGCCGGCGCCTCGGTCGCGATCGCGACCGATCTGCTCGCGCTCACCGTGCTCGTGCCGCCGGGCGAGCTCGGCGCCGACATCGCGATCGGCTCGGCGCAGCGCTTCGGCGTGCCGATGGGGTTCGGCGGCCCGCACGCCGCG
>VBLP01000286.1:0-20364 GCA_005887925.1 Deltaproteobacteria bacterium
ATCATCACGGTCTTGAGCAACGGATACAGCCCGCCCGATTGCAGCGCTCCGTTCAGATCGTACACTTCGAGATGGGCAGTCGCTCCCTCCTGGACATACATGAACGCCCGGCTCGAATCGCGCGACGCGAGAGCCGGGCCGCGAAAGGAAGGGAGATGACCGGTGAGTCTCAGCGCCCGATCGTAAACGTCCCGGCCGTCCAGGATCACGCGCGACGCGTCACCGCCGACGCTCATCAGGCCCACATTCACGTCCCCGAAGCTGGTGGACGTCGTACCGGATAGCGAATCGAAGATGAGCATCGGCTGCGCACCATTCGTGGTGCCGGCGTAAATTCGGCTGCCATCCCCGCTGGCAGCAGAAGTCCCGAAATATAGAAGATCCATCTGAAAGATCGAGTGATCCAGGACGTCATACAGGTAGGTCGGTGCGGAACCGCTGCACTCCGACAGCTGTGTGACGGCAAAGATCTTTCCGTTGTTGGCTGCCGCGGCCTGCATGAAGAAGTCGCCACAAGATGGCTCGGGAATGTCGGCGCGCTTCGCGGCGACGAACCGGTCGTCGGTCAGCGAGATCTCGTAGATCGCCGCTGGATCGAACACGATCAACGACCGACCATCCGGTGTCATGGCGATATCCATCAAGCTGGGAATGACGTGGGGCGAAACTGCCGACCAGCTGCCATCGCGGTACGCGAAGTGCTCGATCTGCTGATCGGACTGGTTCACGCCGTAGATCGCCTGTCGCTCGGCGTCGTAGACCAGCCGGGTCCGCTCGCGGGGCGCGTCGATCGCCTGGTAGGTCGACGGCGGCGGCGCGACGATGACCAGCTCGGCACCGGTCGGGGAGACGCCGGGCGGGTCGGCTATGTTCACCGGATACCGTCCTTCGGGCAACGGCGGATAGCCGACGGTGACCTGCGTGTCACCGTCGGGGATCGCCGGGTCGAGCTGGAGATCCCCGAGGCTGACGGTGACAGGGTAGCCCGACATCGGGAACCGGGGGCCTCGGACGCGCAGCGTGCCGCCTCGCCCGGCGATGCCCACGTACGGCGCGACGAACTGGACCTCCGGTGCCGACGCGACGAGGCTGTAGCTGACATGGACAGCGGTGACTCGTTGAAACGCCTCCTGGGTGGTGCCGAGCACGACGTCACCGGACAGCACCGTCCCCGGCGAGAACGACGTGTTGATGATGGACACGGCGAACGCCGCAGGGCTGGTTGCCGGTGCAGGGCTGGATACCGCCACCCAGGACGGGGCGGACACCACCGACGCGTTTGCGCCGTTGAACGTCACGCTCACCGACCGCGGCGGGGGCGCGGCGCCGCCGCCGACTGCCATGAACGCGAGCGTGCCCGGTGTCGCCTGCAACGCGAGATCCGAGGCCGCGACATGGTAGACGATCGGCAGATCGAACGTCAGCGGCCCGGTGCTGCTCTGATGACTGATGGTGAATCGCACGCTGGTCGACCGCTCACCGACCATCGACGTGTCTGTCACCCGAAGCTCGAACTCCGCGGTGTTCGCGGTCCGCGGCCCCGATGTGAGCGATAGCCAGGTCGGCGCGAAGCCCGCTGCCACCGCATCGTCGCGATGCGGCAGGCGAACGGCGACCGCGACGGCGGCCGGCACGACATCACCTTCGGTGGCCATGAACGTCACCACCTGCGGCGACACCAGAAACAAGCCATCGACCGTACTGCAGTCGTCGCACGCCTCGCCCGGATCCAGGACACCATCGCCGCACGGCGCCATGCAGTCCGCCGGACAGCCGTCGCCCGAGCGGTTGTTGCCGTCGTCGCAGACCTCGCCCCGATCGAGCCGGCCGTTGCCGCAGGTTCCCACGACACAGATCTTGCCGTCGGGCGTGGTGCCTTGGGTTTCGATGCATTGCAGCCCCGGCGGGCATACGCCGCCGTTCGCGCAGGTCTGCGACGCCTCGCGCAAACAGCCAGCGTGCACGCCGAGCATGGACATGGCGAGCCATACCCAGGCAACCCTGGGCCATGCAAAGGAATCGCGTCGCAGCGGCAAGTCGACACCTGGTAGGCGCACAGACCGGGCAAGATCCACAAGCAGCACTCGCATCGCGCGCTCACCTCGCTCGCAACCACGTCACCGCGTGACGATCTCGTCAGCGCTCTGCAGGATCTGTCATCCTGCTTACGCTCTGTTCGACTACGCTCCGGCTCCGTGGCCATCCCCAGGCGTGGCAGGCTGCGATCCCGGTCTGGATCACCCATCACCACGCCCGAGCTGGTGGTCGCCGCGACCGACGGATCGGGTGGCGTGAGGCCATAGGTCCCGGCACGCCGGGCTCGATGTCCCGAAGCTGCTACGAATCAATTCGCCCCTGTTGGGGCGGCAGACCCACCACCATTGCAGTCGGTGGTGCAGTTTTCCCAGAGAAGGCCGTCCGTGCAGGTGGTTATGCAACTCTCATCGAATGCGTTCCTGGGCGGGGCCAAGATCTCCACGGGTACTGCGTCGTTGGCAAGTACCAGGTCCATCGTCGCGGGGTCATACGTTGCGCCGGTCGGACGGATCCGATTGGCGACATAGTCCGTGAACTGCATGGTCGCCCGCGACGGACAGGTCACGCTCAGCCGACTCCCATCGAGGCCGGCGACGACCTTGAAGATGGCATCGTCGCGGGTGAGGTCGATATTGTACTGCGCATTGCCGGCGAGCTTGGCGGCAACGTCGATGGTCTCCGGGTCGTGTTTTGGGTCGTCGGTCTGGCATCCGGACACAGCCACCGATAAGATGACAAGGAAGGTAGTGGTTACTCTGTTCATGTGTCCTCCTTCTGGTTGATCGAATCAGGTCGACGCAACATCGGGTACGCCGCGGCGGCAATCTAACAGACGGAGTCAGGCGAGGTACAGCGTGTGGTCTGGCGCTGCTATCACCGCAGCAAATTGCTACAGCGCATGCGCATAGCAGGCTACGCGAGGGCCGGCCGGGGCAGCGTCCCGTGGTCTCCGACGTGGCGAGGACCTGACTCCCCGCGTGCCGGGTCGGCGGACGCTGGTCAGCGCGCTCGCGCTCGGTCGGATGGCGGCCGCGAGCAGCCGCAAGTAGCGCCTCCTATCTGACGATGAGCGTTATGCCAACCGAGTGTGATAGCGCGCCGCTCGTCCCGGTGACCGTCAATGGGTAGGTGCCGGACGGCGTTCCGAACCCACCGTTCGTGTCGTGGGACGGGTTGATCGTCTGGATGATAAAAAACGTGTCTCCCGAACCGGTCAGCGTCGCTGGAGAGAAGTGCGACGTCGTCTTGATCGGCACACCCGCGATGGAAAAGGTCACCACGCCATTGAAGCCGCCTGACGACTCCAGCAGGATGTCGAACAACGTGCCGCTGCCGCGCTTGACCGTCTGCGTGCTCGGTGTATCCGGTCCATTCAGCAGCGCGAAGTCGCCGCCGGTGACATCGCTCGCCGTGACAGCAGTCTCATCCGAGACCGCACCGCATCCGACGAGCCCAACGAGCCCGATCGCAATTACCCAACGTTGTACTGTGCGCATTCCAATACCTCCGCCGGCATTTTACCTGGCAAGCCATCATGTAGACGCGGCCTCGGATGAGAAGTCGATGAATGAGACGTGCCTATGCGCACACCGATCGCCTGCTAACGCAGGGGTTGGATCACCATGAACCGCAAGCTGTCGTGTGCGGAGACACGCGAGAAGCTGCACGAGATGATCTGGGCACCTATCTAAATAGCGTTTATGGCTCAGCTATTCCAGCGAGCTGCTGATTGCAGTGTCCGCACCACCTCGCCACACGGCTCGGCTTGCGCCAGCGCCGCGAGCTGGAGGGGTGCCGTCGGTCTCAATCACATATGATCTTGACACATCCGAAAGTACCTGATGTGCTGACGGCTGCAAAGTGAGGACAGAATGAGCGATTTTCAAAATGATATGAACCATGCAGTCCAGGCGTTCGTGGCACAAATCACCGAGCTCGCCCGTCGCGCAGCGGTGGACACGCTCGAATCGGCGTTTGGCGGCCGAGCTGGACGTGCAGGCGGCACCCGCGCTGCGGTCGCCCCAGCAAACGACGGTGCGGTACACGTCGGCCGCCGCAGAGGTGGCCGCGGCGCCAAGCGCACGGCTGAGGATCTCGAGGCGCTCTCGGGGAAGTTCGCGACGTTCGTCAAGGCGAACCCCGGTCTGCGCATCGAGCAGATCAACAAGGAGCTGGGCACGACCACCAAGGACCTCGCGCTGCCGATCCGCAAGCTGATCGCTGACAGGATGATCAGCGCCAAGGGCCAGAAGCGCTCCACGATGTACTTCCCCGGCAGGAAGGCGAAGTAGGACCAAGCGTACTCCCCGAGACCACTGAGCCCGCGGCTCTGCGAGCACCGCAGGCACGCGCGAAGCCTCGGCGTCTCCGTAGTCTCGCGATCGTGACGGCTTCGACCCTCACAGCGGGACGCTTATCGTGGGTTCATGGCCGGGCGTGATCTTCTCTTCCGAGATGCACCCCGGTCGAGTCCCGCTCGCACAGGGGTTGGGGCGAGCGTCGTTCATAGCATCTTCACAACTTCGACGTACAATGCGTCGTGCAACGTGCTCGGCGAATCCTCGTCGTCGAAGACGATCCGAAGACCGCGGCGTCGATCGACATGTACCTGCGCCACGGCGGGTTTCGGACCGCGATCGCGCGAACCGGAACCGAGGCGCTCGACAAGGCCCGCGAACCGCCGGATCTGATCGTCCTCGACCTGATGCTGCCCGACGTCGGCGGTCTCGATATCTGCAAGGTGCTGCGCGCCAGCTCGCACGTCCCGATCATCATGCTCACGGCGCGCTCGACGGAGGACGACAAGCTCCTCGGGCTCGAGCTCGGCGCGGATGACTACATCACGAAGCCGTTCAGCCCGCGCGAGCTGGTCGCGGGCGTGCGCGTCGTGTTGCGTCGATTCGAGCCGGTCGCCGACACGCTGGTGTGCGGCGATCTCGCGCTCGATCCAGAGACGCGCGAGCTGCGCGTGCGCGGCGTGCCGGTCGCGCTGACCGCGGCGGAGCTCCGGATCCTGGAGGCGTTGCTCCGCGCCCCGGGCCGTGTGTTCAGCCGCGACGAGCTCGTGCAGCGTGCGTTCGGTTCGTCCTACAACGCGCTCGACCGCACGATCGATGTCCACATCAAGAACCTGCGCAAGAAGATCGAGGACGACCGTGCAAACCCGAAGCGAATTGTCACGGTCTTCGGCCTCGGGTACAAGCTCGCATGACGCGGCTGCGCTGGAAGCTGCTCGCTGCGATGGTCGCGCTCGTCGCGGTGACGATCGGCCTCAGCGCGGTATTTGCGCGCCGGGTGACGCACGATCAGGTGCACCGCCTCCTGATCACGCGAGCGCCGCTTCGCTTCGATGATGTCGCGCGCGCGCTCGGCGATCACCTGCGCGTGACCGGCGGCTGGAGCGGCGTCGACGCGGTGATCGATCGGCTCACCGATGAGTTGCCGTCGCGGTTGATCCTCGCGAGCATGGACGGCGACGTCATCGCGGTGTCGCGCGATCTGCGGACTGCGGAGATCTCCGTCGGTGGTGAGGATCGCGTCACGATCACGACGACCGCGCGAGGACCGCGCGAGCAACTGCGGACGGCCGAGCGCGAGATCGCAGCGGTCGATCGGCGGCTGATCTTGCTGTTCGCGATCGCGACGCTCGTTGCGCTGATCCTCACTGCGGTGATCTCGCGGCGCATCACGCGGCCGATCGAGCAGCTCACGGTGGCGGTGCAGCAGATGGGACGCGGCAGCGTACCCGTCCCGGTACGCGTCGACGGCCGCGACGAGATCGCGCGCCTTGCGACCTCGTTCAACGCGATGGCCGATGCGGTCGCGAAGGAACAAGCGCTGCGGCGCCGGATGACCGGCGACGTCGCGCACGAGCTGCGCACGCCGCTGACGAACCTGCGCTGCGAGCTCGAGGCGATCCAGGACGGGCTCGTCTCGCCGGATGCGGCGCGCGTCGGCTCGCTGCACGAAGAGGTGCTGCATCTCCAGCGGCTCGTCGAGGATCTGCAGGAGCTCGCGCTCGCCGATGCCGGCGCGCTCCGGCTCGACAAGGAGCGCGTCGACCTCGGCGCGGTGGTCGCGCGGATCGTCGGCGCCCAGGCCGACGTCACCGCCGACGACGGCATTGTCGTCGACGCGGACGTCACGCGGCTCCGCCAGGTGATGCAGAACCTGCTGTCGAACGCGCTGAAGCACACGCCCGCCGGCGGCAGGATCCGCGTGCGCGTCGCGCGCGATGGCTGCGACGCAACCGTTGCGGTGGCCGACGACGGTCCCGGGATTCCTGCCGGCGACCTCGAGCGCGTGTTCGAGCGCTTCTATCGCGTCGACCAGGCGCGCGGGCGCGATCGCGGCGGCACCGGGCTCGGGCTCGCCATCGTGCGCCGCATCGTCGAGTTGCACGGCGGCCGGGTGTGGGCCGACAGCGTCGCGGGCCGAGGCGCGACCGTCACGTTCACGATTCCGCGCGCATCTTCATGACGCTTTCACACCGCGTCTCTACGGTGAGACGCATGCGCACCTGGCTCTCGTGTCTCCTCGCGATCGCGGTTGCCGCGATCATCCACCGCCACATCGCCGCCGGCGATCCCGATGCTACCAGGGACTGGCCCGAGCCGGCGCTGACGCCCGGCCTGAGCGACGCCCAGATCGGGACCGCGATCGCCGATCACGCGAGGAGGCTCGCCGACGGCGGGTACTTTTCCGGCGTCATCGTCGTCACGAAGGCGGGCAAGCCGATCGCCACCGCGGCGCACGGGCTCGCGCGCATCGAGGACAGGACACCCAACACCGTCGACACGGTGTTCAATATCGGCTCGCTCACGAAGGACTTCACGAAGGTCGCGATCGCGCAGCTCGCGCAAGCGGGCAAGCTCTCGCTGGACGACAGCGTCGCGAAGCACCTCGCGGGCACGACGATCGTCGGTGCCGACCGGATCACGATCCGGCAGCTGCTCGAACATCGCTCCGGGATGGGCGACGTCTTCGGCGCGAAGTACGACGCCGCGCCGCCGTCGCGGCTGCGCGAGCTCGCCGACTTCGTCCCGCTGTTTGCCGGCGAGCCGCTCGCGTTCGAGCCGGGCACGAGCCAGCGCTACTCGAACGCGGGATACATCACCCTCGGCCTGGTCATCGAGCGGGTGACCGGCGAGACCTATCGCGACTATGTCACGAAGCACATCTTCGCGCCGGCCGGCATGACGAAGTCCGGCTGGTGGGCCGTCGACGAGCGCGTCCCGAACCGCGCCACCGGCTACACGCTGCACGGTTCCACGGATCGCACACCGAATACGAAGTCGCTGTCCGGCCGTCCACGGTTCTACGACGCGCTGCTCGCCGACAAGCTGCTGTCCGCGAAGTGGACGAGCTGGATGGTCAACGGCTCGTTCGACGACGCGCGCCGCGAGCCGTCCATCGGCGTCGCCGGAGGTGCGCCCGGCGTCAACGCGACCGTGGAGCTCGACGGTCCGTGGCATGTCGTTGTCCTCGCGAACTTCGATCCGCCATCGGCGATGGCGACCGCGCGCGCGGTGATCGAGATCATCCACGGCACGTCGCGCGGTGGCCGACCGATGATCCGCAAGCGCGCACCGCCCGGGAGCTCTCCGACCGGGGTTGCTTCCCCAGCATCTCCGTAGTCCCGTCGATCGGAACCGCTTCGACTCGGACCGGGTTATGAGATGTGCTCAGCCCGAGCCCGCTGCGGCGTCGGAGACGTGCAGCTCGGCCGCGGCGGGCCGGATGATCGCGCGGCGCTCGCCGAGCTCGCGGCCGTGGATCATCCACTGCGCGACGCGCTCGGACAGCGCGGTGATCGTCATCGACGGGTTGACCGAGAGCGCGCCCGGGATGATCGCGCAGTCGACGACGAACAGCCCGGGGTGGCCCCAGACCTCGCCGCGATCGTTGACGACGCCGTCCGGCGGTGCTGAGCTCCTGGAAGCCCTGCTCCATCTCGAGGAACATCTCCATGCTACTGGCGGGGTCCCAGTCGAGATCGAGGTCGCCGTTGTCGTCGAGCGACAGCACGCCGTCGCCGGCGTCGGTGCCCATCCCGAGGTAGGGCAGGAAGTGCTCGGTCCGGTTGCCGGCGAACAGGTTGTCGCTCTCGAAGCCGATGCGGCTGTGGTTCTTGTGGTGCAGGCCGAGCGCGGCGCCGAGGTAGCTGCCGGCCGCGCGCACCAGCCCGAGGCTGCGGCTCACCGACGGCAGCGAGCCCTCGAGCAGCCACAGGAACGGATTGGGGAAGCCGAGGTCCTCGATGTAGATGCGGTGCCGGGAGCCGGGGCGCGAGAAGTCGGCGCCGATCGTGATGCTGGGGCCCTCGCCGGGCTCGATGGCGCGTTCGGCGCCGAGCGTGCCCGAGAACAGCATGTCGCCGTTGCTGGAGAACCGCCGGCCCAGGCTCGCCGGGAGCCGGGGCAGCGTCTTGCTCCGGTCGCGCGACCGCAGCAGGATCTCGGTCGAGCCGAGCGAGCCGGCGGACACGACCACCTGCTTGCCGACGACCGAGCCCGCCTCGCCGCGGCCGGGGTGCTCCGGATCGAGCCGGGTGAAGTGCACGCGATAGCCCGCGCTGTCCGGTTCGATGTAATCCGCGGAATGCAGCGGGCAGATCTCGAGTCCGTACTTCGACTCGGCCATGGCGAGGTACGTCAGATCGAGAGTGTTCTTGGAGTGCGTGCGACAGCCGAGCAGGCAATCGCCGGCGTAATCGCACGGCTCCTGGAGCACGCCGCTGTGGCGATTGGGCGCCGGCGGACCGGTGTAGACCGCGATCGGGACGCGCTCCGCGGTTCGTCCGGCCGCAGCGGCCGCCGCCGCGAACGCCTCGGTCCGCTTCGGCAGGGGATAGCGCGGGAGGCGCGGCTCGAGCGGCTTCGAGTCGAGCATGTCCTGGGCGAGATCGTAGTAAGGCTCCATCAGGTCGCGCTTGATCCGCGCGGGCCACTCGGGCCGCTCGAGGATGTCGCGCGGTGCGCGGAGATGGACGTTGAAGTAGTGCAGCGAGCCGCCGCCGACGCCGGCGCCCTGGATCACGTCCATGCGGCGGAATACCTTGTACTCGATGAAGCCGTAGCTCTCGTTGTCGCGCCACATGGCGTTCTTGACCTGGCCGATCGAGCGCGGGAACTCGCGCTTGTCCCAGCGCCGGCCACGCTCGAGGATGCACACGGAGCGGCCGGCCTGCGCCAGCCGCGCCGCGGTGACCGCGCCGCCGAACCCCGAGCCGATCACGACCACATCGTACTGTTCGCGCATCACAGATCCCCTTCCCACACTACACGGCCGCGGTCACAGCGTCTTCAGGTATTCGATCAGGTCGAGCTTCTGGTCGGCGGGCAGCTCGGTGCCGTAGCGATGCCCGCGGTTGGTGTTGCCGCGCACGGTCGTGTCGTACTTCCAGCCGAGCTTCTCGGCCTCGGGGCCGTTCGAGACATACCCGGCGTTGTCGAAGTCGTACACGTCGTAGGCGCGATAGAACTGCGCGGGCCGCTCGTCGGGGAACAGCAGCGCGCGCAGGGTCGGCACCGAGCCGTTGTGGAGATAGGGCGAGCGCAGCCACACGCGGTCGAGCGGCGCGTTGGCGTAGCCGCCGGTCTTGCGGAAATGCGACAGCTTCCAGGGATAGCCCGTGCCGAGCGTGTTCTGCTTGTCGGCGAGCTCGGCGGTGAACGAGCGCTCGCGCTCGGCGTCGGTGCCGACGTCGCCGACCGGGGTGACCTGACCGACCTTCTTGCCGCCGAATGCGTGGCAGTCGGCGCACTGGGCGCGCCAGATCGCCTCGCCGCGCGTGGCCCTGTCGTGGTCGATCCGGTCGGCGGGGAACGCGGGGCCCTGGACCGTCAGCGTCCAGTCGCGGATTCGCATCATCTGGGGAATGTCGAGGCTCGACGGCTCGGCGCCGGCGCCGATCGCGGCGCTGATGTTGCGCTCCTCGACCACGTCGTTGTTGCCGTCCCAGTGCAGGTGCATGCCGATCCGCGGCTTCTGGTTGTAGAGCGCCGGGAAGTCGGCCGTGCCGATCGAGTCGTCCATGGCGAGGTGGTGATAGACCTTGTACGGATTGAAGGTGTCGACGCGGCCGGGACCGAACGGCGGGTGCTGCTTGAGCCAGGCATACTGGGTGACGAAGCCCTTGAACGCCTTCTCGACCTGCGGCAGCACGACGTAGCGATAGATCAGGCGGTCGAGCGTGCCGAAGTCGGGGTCCTGACGCTCGATGCCCTCGAGCAGGCGCTCGGTGGTGAACCGCGGGTCCTCCGCGATCGCGAGTATGAACAGGAAGTAACCCTCGATGTTGAAGTTGTTCGCCGGAGCGCCCAGGAGCAGGCGGCGTTCGCCGCCGGGCTTGTCACGCATCGTGCCGGTGTGGCATGCGGCGCAGTTCAGGCCGACGATCTCGACCGGCATCTCGCGCACCGTGGTGCCGATCGGTCGCTTGTGTCCGGGCTCGTAGAGAAAGCCGAGCTTCTCGTAGCCCTGACCGGGCCGGTCCTGGGGGAGGAGGTCGGCGAACATGACCGGGAACAGGTCGAACAGCGGCGCGGGCACGCCGAGCCGCTTCTCGGTGCCGATCGAGCCGTACTTGAAGTGCTCCTGGATATCGGCGTACATCGGTGCGCGATTGCGGTCCATGAAGCGCTTGATCAGCACGCCGAGCACGACGGCGACGACGACCAGCACGCCCGCGGCGATCGCGATCTTCCTGCGCCGCGACATCACTTCTCTCCGCTCCGCCGCAGCGGCACCACCACCGGCGGGGCCTCGACGCTCGCGTCGCCCGGGTACGACGGCGGGTCGAACACCGTCATGATCTCCTTGATCATCGCGTCGTACGAGTCGAACCGGCTCTCCTCGTAGCAGCCGAGCGGGTACTTGAGCACCGCGCCCAGGCACTTGTTGCAGTACGTGCACGGCCGGGGTGCGCGATCGAGGCCCTGCTCGAACATCCGCACGAGGTTATTGTTGGCGAGGAGCGGGCGCGCGATCGATACCGCGTCGGTCTGGCCGCTCGTGATCGCGTCGCGGATCACCGAGGCGGTCTGGAACCCACCGGTGCAGATCACGGGGATCTTCACGGCCTTCTTCATCCGGAGGGCGTCGGGCAGGTTGGCGCCCTCGGGGTTGATCGGGCCGCCGCGGCGCTTCCACCACCACCGGAACAGTGGATAGAACGGCCAGTGATTGAACAGCCAGTAGTTGATCGCGGTATTGCGCCCGCTCCGGATCATCACGTCGTAGACCGCGTTGGCGTTCGGCGGGAAGCCGCCGCCGGGGTTGTGCGGGTGCGGGAAGCTCGAGCCGGACGATACGTGCACGGCGTCGATGCCGTCCTCCTCGAGCCACTTGATCACCTGCACCGAGTCGTCGATCGTGTTGCCCTTGTTCTTCCAGGGGAACAGCGAGTTGGCATACTCGGTCGCGCTGATCTTGTACTGCACGTGGAAGTCGGGGCCGACCTTCTTGCGGATCGCGCGGACCACCTCGCGGGCGAACCGCGCGCGGTTCTCGAGCGAGCCGCCGTACTCGTCCTTGCGATCGTTGATCGCCGAGGACAGGAACTGCGTGAACAGGTAGCCGTTGGCGCCGTGCAGCTCGACGCCATCGGCGCCGGCCTCGCGGGCGCGGCGCGCGCCCTCGGCGAAATAGCCGACGACGTCGCGGATCTCCTCGACGGTCATCGCGCGCGACTCGAGGCCGTGCAGGTCCTCGGGGTGGCTGGTCGAGCTCGCCGCCGGCCCCGGATACTCGAGGCTGGGCAGGTCGCGCTGGCGCCCCGAGTGGCTGAGCTGGATGAACAGCCGGCAATCCTCGTCGTGGACGCGGCGCGCCAGCTCGCGCCAGAACGGCACCTTGTCATCGCTGTCGATCCGCGCGTAGTTGGGCAGGATCCGGCCCTTGCCGTGGACCGGGACGAACGAGGTGATGATGCCGCCGACGCCGCCGCGCGCGAACTTCATCTCCCAGTTGATCCGCGCCCGGTTGCCGCTGCCGTCGTAGTTGTCGAACCGCCCCGAGATGTTGGACCGGAAGATCCGGTTCTTCACCGTGACGGTGCGGAACTTCAATGGTTCGAAGATCGGATCGCCCTTCATGTGCCCGCCTCTCTCTGGATCCTGGGGATCTCGGTCATAGCGTCTTCAGGTACTCGATGAGTGCTGCCTTGTCGTCGGGCGGCAGGTCCTTGCCGTAGGTGTGACCGTGATTGTCATTCCCGGGCAGGCTGGTATCGAGCTCGGTCGTGCGCCGCCGGAAGTCCTCGGCCTTCGCCGGGTCCGTGGGGAGCTCGAAGACGAAGCCGACGAGCTTGGGATCGTAGACGTCGTAGCCGCGGAAGAAGCGCGCCACGCGTTGATCGGGATTGAGCAGGTGATACAAGGTCGGCACCGAGCCGTTGTGAAGATACGGCGCGCGCAGCCACAGGCCGTCGAGCGGCAGGGCGACGTAGCCGTTGGTCTTCTGGAAGTGCCGGAACGGCCACGACGTGCCGTCGGCGTACTTCTGGTAGGCATTCTTGGCCTCGACCGTCCACATGTCGATCCGGTGGCGATCGGTCCCCAGGCCGGGCTCGTCGACCGGGATCACGGTGCGGAACCGCTTGCTGCCGGGCGCGTGGCAGTCGGCGCAGCCCGCGGTCTCGAACACCCGCTTGCCCTGCTCGCGGCGCGCCGGGTCGACCGGATATGGATAGCGCGGCGGCGGATTGTGGGTGATCCAGTGCTTGATGCGCTCGAGGTTTCCCAGCGCGATGCTGTGCAGCGTGACGCCGTCGCCCAGCGCCGAGCTGCGCTCGACCTCGCCCAGGTCGGTGTTCAGGCCGTCCCAGTGGTAGCTCGCGCCCTCGGTCGGCGTCATGTTCCACAGGGTCATGATGTCGATCGTGCCGGTCGTGTCGTCGACCGGGAGCTTGAGGATGCCGAACTTCGGCGGGTTGAACGGATCGACGCGGCCGCGGCCCCAGCGCGGCCGGGTGTTGGTCCAGGCGAACGCCTCGCGCTGCTTGAGCAGCGCCTTCTGGGTCTGCGGGATCAGCACGTGGCGATACAGCAGGCGGTCGAGCCACGACAGCGGCGCGCCGTCGCGATCGATCTCGTCGAGGATGCGATCGGGCGTGAACCGCGGATCCGCGGCGCACGCGGACAGGAACCGGACGTAGGCCTGCGAATCGAACTGGATCGCGGCGCCGCCGACGGTGAGGCGCGGCGGAGCGTCATCGCGGTCGCGCACGGTCCCGGTGTGGCAGACGCCGCAGTTGACCCCGATCCGGGGAAACCCGATCGTCCTGATCGACATTCCGATCGGCGTGTCATGCCCGGGCTCGTAGAGCATACCGAATGCGGAATAGTCGCTGCGGCCGCCCGCGAGGTTCGGGCACACCCGCGGCAGCGCCTTCCACAGGTACAGCGGGATCCCGGACTCGTCCTCGGTGCCGATCGAGCCGTACTTGAAGTTGTCCTCGTCGCTGGCATATTCCGTCGCCGGCACCTCGCGGAACAGCTTGTACCAGGTGACGAACGACAGCAGCGCAGCGACGCCGAGCGCGCCCGCCAGGATCGCGATCCAGCGCCAGCGCGCCCGGAGCGACCCGGTCAGTGCGCGGCGCAGCCCGCCATCCTGCTGCGCGGTGGCGGCTCGCTCGGCGAGCGCGAGCAGGATGCCCTGCGGCACGAAGAACGACAGATCGATCAGCCCGAACAGCCACCAGTCATGGCGATACGGCGTCACCAGGAAGAACGACGCGCCGCCGAAGCGGGCGATCACCGAGAGCCATGCGCTCGCGCGGTATCGCACCGGATCGATCGCGCCGGGAATGTAGAACTGCGACAGCAGGATCAGCAGGAATGCGGCGAAGTTCGCCCACATCGGCTCCTGCGTGAGCGGCCGCTGCAGCACGCCGAGTAACAGGTTCGGCAGCAGCACCGTCGGCAGCGCCAGCGCGATGTTGACGAACACGCCAACCAGCACCACCCGGCCGAACCAGCTGCCCCACTTGATGCCCGGATCACTCCGCCGGGTCGATAATCCCCAACCGCTCATCCCATCCTCCTCGCCCAGATCTAATCTATATTAGACTGCGAAACACCTGGCGTCAAGGAAGGGCGATGTATCCGGCGAGCGGATGGCGCTGGCCAGGCTTGCCATGTCGGGCAGGCGTCGTTCGCCTCACCTGGATTCTTTCATCCGGGGCGCACGATCGGCGAGCAACTTGCAGTGCGCAACCGCTCATCACGGATGACCGGCGCGCCATACGCGACCTGCACCGAGCTCCAGGCTCACCCGCAGATCCGCGGCGACTTCGGCGTCATCATCGGGATCGTGCGACTCCGCGGTCGCGGCCTTCCGGCTCTGGCATTCGCGGCGCGGCCCCACGAGCGTTATCGTTGGCCAGCGATCGAGCTCGTGCGCGTCACCGGGTACTGGCCCGACGACGCAGGCCGGCCGTGATCGTCCGGTTCGCCCAGCTGCCGCGACGCGTCTTGCGTCTACACGCAGACCTGCGAGCCGCCGACCGTGGTGCAGACCGCGGTCTCGGCGTCGTGCACGGTGAGCCGGAAGTCGTTGAGGAAGTCGTCGAGCACCAGGTCCTGGACGTCGTTGAGGACCTTGGTATCGTCGAGCACGTCGCCGTCGAGCAGCGACAGGTCGTCGAGGTCGCCGCTGAGGATGTCGATCTCGTTGTCGCTGAGGATGCGGAGGCTGTTGATGTTGATCGTGATCGGGAACAGCGAGATCGAGCCCGAGCACGTCACGATGTGAATGCTCTCGTGGTTCAGGCAGTGGAACTTGACGGTGGAGTTCTCGCTGATCGCGGCGGTCGGCCGGTCGGGAACGTCGCCCACACCAACGCATCCGACGGCAAGCATCAGCATCATCGCTCGAGCCCACATGGAATCCTCCGGAGGTGACAATCCTGCATTACGTACAATCGCAACGAGAGTTGCATACGCATCGGAATCTATGAATCCTGCATATTTACAGTTAACGCGCTTCTAACTCGATGGCTTGACCGGTATTGCGATCGTGCGGAAACGCGCAGTACCGGATATGGATCATCGATCGCGGCAGGCCGATCGGTGCGGTACCGGCGCGGCGTGATCCGCTGCGCGGGCGACCTGGCGACCGGCCAAGTCTGCGAGACGATTGCCGGACCAAAGGTCGATCGACGGCCGTCCGGTTCGCCTCGACCGGCCGCGTCACAGTACAGTGCGGGCGATGGTGAAGACCGCGCTGGCCTCGCGCTGGATGCCGGCGATCGCTGCGCTCGTGGCGTTTGCGCTGACCTTGCCGTCGATCACGAACGGCCTCGAGATCGATGATCACCTGTACCGCGCGCGGGTGCTCGAGGGCTGGCCGGCGGCACGGTCGGCCGACCACATGTTCGAGTTCGCCGATCCGGACCGGCCGGACGGGGTCCGCGCGGCGAAGGCCAGCGGTGAGAAGTCATAGTGGGCGGCGCCGCACCTGCGCAGGCGCAATCTGCGGCCGCTCGCCGCGCGGACGCACCACGCCGAGTTCGCCGCGTTCGAGCGCGGCGGCGAGCCCTGGATGCACCTGCACAGCGTGCTGTGGATGGCGGCGCTCGCGGCGCTGGTCGCCGCGCTGTACCGCCAGATCTTCGGCGCGACCTGGGTCGCAGGGCTCGCCGCGCTGCTCTATGCGGTCAACGATGGCCATGGCTTCACGGTGGGGTGGCTGGCCAACCGCTGCAGCCTGATGGCGGCGGCGTTCGGGATCGCGGCGCTGCTGGCGCACGATCGGCTGCGCCGGGACGGCTGGCGGCCGGGCGCGGTGCTCGGGCCGCTGGCGCTGGCGGCGACCTTGCTGTCGTCGGAGGAGGGCCTGGCGGTGGCCGGGCTGGTCGCGGCGTACGCGGTCGTGCTCGATCGCGGCCCGCGCCGGTTCGCCGCGCTGGTGCCGTATGCCGCGGTGTTCGCTGCCTGGTACATCGCGTACCGCGCGCTCGGCCACGGCGTCGAGGGCACCGGGTCGTACACCGATCCGTTCGGGCATCCGATCGTCTATGCGATCCAGGCGCTGCAGCGGGTGCCGATCTTGATCCACAGCGAGCTCGGCGCGCTGGCGGCGGACCTGTGGGAGGTGTACTTCGTCCGGCACGGCCTGACCTGGGTGATGGTGGCGGCCGGCGCGGGGTTCCTCGCGATCCTGGTGTACGCGTTCTGGCGCCTGGCGCGCGGCGACCGCGTCGCGCGGTTCTGGGCGCTCGGCTTCGTGCTGTCGCTCGGCTTCGTGTGCGGCCCGCACCCGACCGATCGCCACCTGCTGGTGGTCGGCGTGGCCGGCTCGGCGCTGATCGCGCGGTTCCTCGCGGCGTGGGCCGAGCGGCGGCAGCACGGCGAGCTCGTGCCGCGCGGCGCGACGGGGATCGCGGTCGCGTTCGTCGCGATCCACCTGGTGTTCGCGCCGATCCTCTTGCCGGTGCGCGCGCGGCTGCCGGGTGCGCTGAGCCGCGGGCTGGCGCGGATCGACGCGCTGGTGCCGGCCGACGCGGCGCTCGCGCAGCAGGACCTGGTGCTGGTCAACGTGCCGTTCAAGTACCTGTGTAACTTCGCCAGCGTGGTGCGGCGGTCGAGCGGCGGTGTGTCGCCACGGCGCTGGCGCTGCCTCGGGGTGTCGGCCGACCCGGTCCGCGTGTCGCGGCCCGACGCGACGACGCTGGTGCTGCGACCGGCCGAGGGCTACCTGCGCTACTTCGAGGACACCAACGTGCGGTCGCGCCAGGTGCCGTTCGCGGCCGGCGATCGCGTCGAGCTGCCCGATTTCGCGATCGTGGTCGAGCGCGTCACCGCCGATGCGCGGCCCGCCGAGGTCGCGTTTCACTTCGCGGTCCCGCTCGAGGACGCCTCGCTGCGCTGGCGGGTGTGGCGCGACGGCGGGTACCGACCGTTCGTGCCGCCGCCGATCGGCGGCTCGCTCGAGCTGCCGGCGGATCGCTTCGCGTTCGGCGATCTGATGGAGCGGCCTTGATGCGTGAGATGCCGGTGTCGCCGATGCTGCGGTGGGCCGGGCTGGCGCTGCTCGCGATGATGCCGTTCCACGTCGCGCTGCGGCCGGAGCACGGCTGGCTGCTGCTGTCGACCTGCGACGTCGCGGCGATGCTGACCGCGGTGGCGCTGGTCGCGGGCCGGCCGCGCGCGGTCGCCGTCGCATTCCTGTTCGAGGTCGCGGTCGGTCTGCCGGCGTTCGGCATCGGGCTGTGCACGACCTATCCGCTGAACCCGACCGGGACGGTCGTCCATATCGTGCCGCCGCTGCTCGGCGCGATCGTCGTGGCGCAGCACGGTCTGCCGCGGCGCGCGGCGCTGATCGCGTGGTGCGGCTACACCGCGACGTTCGTCGCCGGCTACCTGGTGGCGCCGGCGCGGATCAACATCAACTTCGGCCACCGCGTGTGGCCGCCGCTCGCCCACGTGTTCACCCTCGCGTGGTCGTTCCAGGCCGCGCTGCTCGTGCTGGTCGGCGCGCTGCTCGTGATCGCCGAGCTGGCTATCCGGAGGCTGTGGAGCCCGGCGCGGGCCACCGCTGCAGCGCGGCCGGCAGCATCGTGAGCGCGGCGAGCAGCGTGGCGATCTCGCCGAGGATCGCCATCGCGCCGAACGAGCGCAGCGCCTGGTTGTCGGCGAGGAGCAGCGAGCCGTAGCCGATCACGGTGGTCGACGAGCACAGCACCAGCGCGCCGCCGACCGCGCGCACGGCGCGGCCGATCCCCGTCGGGCCCTCGAGCCTGCAGCGCCGGTACATGTTGATGCCGTAGTCGACGCCGATCCCGAACGAGATCGGCAGCGCGATGAAGTTGAGGAAGTTGACCCGGACGCCGAGCCACGCGGCGGCGCCGACCATCCACAGGACGCCGAGCACGAGCGCGCCGATCACCAGCGCCACGCCGCGCCTGGTCCGGTCGAACAGCGCGACCAGCGCGATCACGCCGAGCAGCGACAGCCCGGTCGCGATCGGCGCGTCGTGCACGATGCCGCGGATCAGGCCCGCGAACAGCACGGGGGCGCGCGCGATCGCGCCGCGGGCGAGCGGGACCTCGCCGATCAGCCCGGCCAGGGCGAGCTGGGCGTGGCCATCGTACGCGGTCAGCCGCGCGTGATCGTAGATCAGCACTATGCGACCGACCGTGCCGTCGACCTCGGAGAACAGGCTGCGGATCGTGCGCGGCAGGTCGGCGATCGCGATCGGCGCGAGCGCCTCCGGTGGGCGCAGCGCCGCGAGATCGCGCCGGAGGTCGGGCTCGTCGCGCAGGTCGGGCGAGTCGATGATCGCCCGCAGCTCGCCGAGCACGGCGAGCTTCTTGCCCTGATCCGCGGGGACCAGATCGTCGATCGTGCGGATCGCCGAGAGCAACCGCCGGCCCTCGGGCGTGGCGGCGCGCTCGCGCAGGCGGCGGGCGATCTCGGGCACGTCGTCGCGGCGCTCGGCGAGCACCACGAGCGGCGCGACGGTCTCGCCGAAGATCTGCTCGGCCCGTGCGCTCACCGCGGCGCCGGCGCCGGCGCGGTTGCGCAGCTTGGTGAGATCGTACTCGAACGGATCTGCGAGGTAGCCGGGCAGGCGTGCGATCGACAGGGCGGCGAGCAGCGCGCCTGCGGCGAGCAGCCAGCCGGGGCGGCGGCCGAACCAGCCCAGCCAGCGCGCGTCGGCCGGCGAGCGGAACCGGCGGCGCGCCGGGCCGGCGTCGAGCAGCGCCCACAGCGCAGGCAGCACGATCAGCGTCGCGAGCCACGCCGCGATCATCCCGGTGGCGCCGATCGCGCCGAACTGCGAGAACCCGCGGAACCGGGTCAGCGTGAGCGAGCCGTAGGCCGTCGCGGCGCCGAGCGAGGCGACCAGCGTGGCCCCCGAGGTCGTGCGCACGGCGGTGATCGCGGCGTCGAGCGCCGCTTGGCCGCGCTGGCGCTCCTCGTCGTAGCGCGCCTGCTGGATGATCGCGAAGTTGATGCCGTTGCCGACGATGATCGTCGCCATGAACGCGGCCGACAGGTTGACGAAGCCCCACACCAGCTGTGCGATGCCGTAGCCGACCGCGACGCCGAGCAGCGCCGGCATCGCGAACAGCAGCACGACGCGCAGCCGGCCGAAGAAGCCGAACACGACCAGCGCGACCAGCACCAGGCACGCGAGCGAGGCCCGCGCGAGGTCGCGCATCAGCGCGGTGCGCTCCTCGAGCTGCACGATCAGGTTGCCGCCGAGCTCGAACCGGACCCGCGGACCGATCTGCGGATCGGCCGCGAGCTCGCCGAGGATGCGCTCGGTCGCGCTGCGCAGCTCGCGGCCCACGTCCTCGCCGAGCACGCCGCGCGCCGGGCGGACCAGCACGACCACCAGGCGGCCGGCGTCGCCCTCGAAGAACCCGCTCGGGAACCGCTGGAGCTCACTCGAGCGACGGGTCATCTCGTCGATCAGCGCGCGCGGCGACGCGTCGTCGTCGATCTCGATCAGCAGCGGGTTCTTGGCCCGCGCGATCGCGCCGCGCAGCGCATCGCGGATCCGGACCAGCGTGACGAGGTCGGCGTACAGCCACTTGTGGCCGTCGAAGAACGCCCGCTCGGCGCGGAGATCGCCGAGCACGGTGTCGACCAGCGCCGGGCGCAGCGCATCGAGCTGCGCGGCGACCGCGGCGGCGGCGCGCAGGTTGGTGTCGCGGTCCGGCCCCTCGATCGCGATCACCATCGTCAGCGTGCTGGGCAGCCGCTCGGCGATGCGATGGAACTCGCGCGCCGCGGGATCGTCGGATTGCAACAGGTCGGCCAGGCTCGAGCGCAGCGCCAGCCGCGACGCCAGCGCGCCGGCGCCGAGCGCGATCGCGAGCGTGACCGCGAGGATGCGGCGCGGGTTGTGCCAGATCGCTCGGACCAGCCGCGCGAGCAAGTCAGTTCCGGACCGGCGCCAGGGCCGATGCGCCCTCGCGGTATTGCTCGATCACGTGCTGGATGTGCGGCAGCTCCTCGAGCCGCTGGATCGCCGCGATCTCCTCGTCGCTGAGGTCGGGGTGCCAGAACTGCATGAACACGTTGTAGCGGACCGCCGCCGAGTGATTCCACACCTCGTGCTCGAACGAGTCGTCGAACACGATGCAGCGGCCCTCGGGCTGGGCGCGGGTCTCGCGCGCGACGCGCAGCTCGACGCGATCGGGGACCACGATGCCGAAGTGGCAGGTCAGCTGGGTGTTGGTCGAGCCGCAGTGCCTGGGGATGTGCGTGCCCGGCGTCAGCCGCGAGATGAACACCGTGCCCGCGCGCCGCGGGATCGCGTCGACCAGCGCCATCAGCCGCGGGAACTCGCGGCAGTGCTCGTCCCAGC
>VBLP01000286.1:20383-24975 GCA_005887925.1 Deltaproteobacteria bacterium
TCGCCGCGGATCTCGGCGTGCGCGGCGGCAAACGCTGCCGTCCACGCGAACTGCGCGGGGTCGTGCCACGGCTGGCCGGGCACGCCGGGGATCACGAACCGCGCATACTGCAGCGGATCGGCGGGCGGGAACAGCGGCGGCTCGCCGGCTGCGTCGCGCCGCAGCATCTCGGGCAGGTGAGGGAGCAGCTGGGCGACCCGGTTCATCGCGAGATGATATGGTGGACGCGATGCCGCCACAACGGCACCGGCTCGCCGTCCTGTTCGTGACCGTGTTCTTCGATCAGGTCGGCTTCGGCATCCTGATTCCGTTCCTGCCGCTCTATGCCAAGACGTTCGGCGCGTCGGGCTTCGAGGCCGGCCTGCTCCTGGCGGTGTTCTCCGCGATGCAGATGCTGACGTCGACCTGGTGGGGCCGGCTGTCCGATCGCGTCGGCCGGCGGCCGGTGATCGTGGCCGCCGCGGCGGGCGCGTGCATCGGGTTCGTGATCCTGGCGCTCGCGCCGTCGCTCGCGGTGCTGTTCGTCGGCCGGGCGCTGCTCGGCGCCGTCTGCGTCGGCATGGCGACCGCGCAGGCCTGGGTCGCCGACACCACGCCGCCCGACGAGCGCAGCCGCGTGATGGGCCAGCTCGGCGCCGTCGGCGGCCTGGGCTTCGTGCTCGGCCCGGCGTCTTGCCGCACGCGCCGCCGGTCGCGATCCAGGGCGGCCCGCGCGCGGCCGGTGCGTGGCGGCCGATCGTGCCGTGCCTCGTCATCGCGTTTGTCCTGACCTACGCGTTCTCGAACATGGAGGCGACGTTCGCGCTGTTCACCCGGGCCGAGCTCGGCCTCGGGCCCGCCGCCAACGGCTGGCTGTTCGGCGCGCTGGCCGGCATCGCCGCGGTGACCCAGGTGGTGCTCGTCGGACCGCTGGCGCGCCGGATCGACGAGCCGCGCCGCATCGCGCTCGGCCTGGTGATCCTCGCGGGCGGAGCGGCGGTGCTGCCGCAGGCGACCAGCGTCGCGATCCTGCTCGCGCCGGTCTCGGCGATGGCGATCGGCTTCGCGATCGTGTCGCCGTCGCTGACCGCCTGGATCTCGCGGCGGTCGCCGGCCGACCGGCAGGGCGAGCTGCTCGGCCTCGCGCAGTCGACCAGCGCGCTCGCACGCGTCGCCGGTCCCGGCATCGGCGGCCTGCTGTTCGACCACGCCGGCCACGCCTCGCCGTTCCGGATCGCCGCCGTGGTGATCGCCGGGGCGGCGGTCACCGCGTTCGCGGCGAGGTCGTCGTGACCGTCGTCGCGATCGTCGTCGCGCTCGCGCTCGCGATGATCGCGCTCGAGCGCCTCCGCCCGGCCCGGCGCTGGCCCGCGGTGCCGACCTGGTGGGCCCGCGCGCTCGCGATCAACGGCGCCCAGATCGCGCTGGTGTTCGTCGCCGGCGCGACCTGGGAGCGCTGGCTGCGCGCGCACCTGATCTCGCTCGCCGACGTCGGCCGCGCCGCCGAGATCGCAGTTGGCTACCTCGCCAACGTGCTGTGGATGTACTGGTCGCACCGCGCGCGCCACCGCGTGGGCTTCCTGTGGCGCTGGCTGCACCAGCTGCACCACAGCCCCGCGCGCATCGAGGTCCTGACCGCCTACTACAAGCACCCGCTGGAGATCACCAGCGAGTCGATCGCGACCTCGATCCTGCTCTACGCCGTGCTCGGCGTGTCGCCCGAGGCCGCGCTCGCGATCACCACCGCGAGCGGCGTGCTCGGCCTGTTCTATCACTGGAACGTCGCCACGCCGCGCTGGGTCGGCTACCTCGTGCAGCGGCCGGAGAGCCACTGCGTCCACCACCAGCACGGCGTGCACGCCTACAACTACTCCGAGCTGCCGCTGATCGACATCGCCTTCGGCACGTTCCGCAACCCGCCGCGCTTCGTCGGCCAGTGCGGCCTCGGCGGCGATCGCGAGCAGCAGTTCGCGGCGCTGCTGCTCGGCCGCGACGTCACGGGTCCGTGATCGGCGAGTCGAAGGTGAGGATCAGCTTGCCGATCACCTCGCGCGCGGCGAGCCGGTCGTGCGCGGTGCGGATCTCGGTGACCGGCAGCGCGGTGACCCGGGCGCGGACGCGGCCGTCGAGCGCCCACGGCAGGCACGCGGCGATCGCGCGATCGACGAGGTCGCGCCGCGGGACCAGGTGGCGCAGGTGCGCCCCGATCACGGTGAGCGAGCGGTGGACCAGCTTGACGGCGTCGATGTGCTGCGGCTCGCCGCTCGAGGCGCCGATCATGACGATGCGGCCGAACGGCCGGAGCACGCCGCAGCTGATGCGGAACGCGTCGCCGCCGACTCCGTCGAGCACGAGGTCGACGCCATCGGGTGCCGCGCGGCGCAGCTCGCCGTAGCCGCATACGCGGTCGGCGGTGACGTGGGCGCGCTTGTCGGCGCCGCAGGTCGCGATCACCCCGAGGCCGAGCAGCCGCGCGATCTGGACCGCGATCGAGCCGACGCCGCCGGCGGCCGCATGGATCACGGCGAGTTCGCCGGGCTGGGCACGGCCGCAGGTCGCGAGCGCGTGGTACGCGGTGAGCATCGCGATCGGCAGGGCCGCGCGCTGCTCGACCGGGAATCCCGCCGGCCACGCGATGCACGACGCGGCGGGCACGGCGGCGAGCTCGGCGCACAGGCCGCGGCTCGCGATCGCCGAGACCGGCGCGCCGATCGGCGGCGCCGTGACGCCCGCGCCATGCCCCACGACGATCCCGGCCGCCTCCTGGCCCGCGATGAACGGCGGCCTGGGCGTGCCGGGATAGGCGCCCGCGCGCTGCAGGAAATCCGACCAGTTGAGGCCGCACGCTTCGACCCGGATCAGCACCTCGCCGGGTCCGGGCGCCGGCGCCGGCCGCTCGACCACGCGAAGCACCTCGGTGCCGCCGAAGCCCGCGACCTCGACCGCGATCATCGGGCGATCCTCGCCGGACCGGCGCCGATGATCACGACGCGGCTCATCGCGCCGCCTTCCAGGCCGCGACCCGCGCCCGCGCGGCCGCGATCGCATCGGCCCACGGGCCCTCCGCCTCGCGCATCGCCATCACCAGCTCGCCGCGGCACACCGTCTCGCCGCTCGCGGTCGCCGCCACCGCCACCACCACGGTCGCGAGCTCGACGCGGCGCAGCTCGGCCATGACCGTGAGGTCGGCCGGCAGCTCGACCGCGCGGTGAAACGTCGCGTGGCGCACCATCGCCAGGAACGCCCAGCGCTCGACCCCGTGCTGCGCCGCCACCGCCTGCTCGGCGAGCGGCCCGGCGATCTGGGCGCACAGCTCGAGCTGCAGCGAGCCCGGCAGCACCGGCACGCCGGGGAAATGATCGGCGAGCAGCGTCAGATCGGCAGGGACATGGGCGCGGCCGAACGCGCGGCTGTCGCCGAAGCGCGCCAATCGCATGAGCTCGAACATCAGGCCGGCGGCTCCTGCTGCCCGGGCGCCTGCCCGCGCAGGTGATCGAGCAGCCGGACCAGCGCGCCGACCGTGCAGTAGCGCGGCAGCGTCTGGACGTGGATCCGCTCGGGGAAGAAGTTCGCCGGCGTGTCGTCGAGCAGCGCCATCAGCCGCGCGCGGCCCTCGGCGGTCAGGTAGCCCTTCTCCGCGAACTGCTCGTCGGGCAGCTCGCCGCGCGCCAGCCGGTAGATCGTGCCCTCGGCGACCTGGACGCCGAGCGTCTCCTCGATCCGGAACAGCAGATCGAGCAGATCGAGCGACGTGAAGTCGAGATCGTGGAACAGCAGCTGATCGGCGCGGATCTCGACGTCGCCGAGCGACAGCGTCTCGCGGATCAGCCCGGCCAGCGCATCGAAGGTCGCGGACGCAGTCGCCGTCATCGGGGATACCTCGCGTAGATCACGGTCGCGTTCTGTCCACCCATGCCGAATGAATTGACCAATACCACCGGAACGTCCGCGCTGCGCGGCCGGCCGATCACGTGATCGAGCGTGCAGCCGTCGTCGGGGTCGCTCAGGTTGCAGGTCGGCGGCACCAGGCCGGTGCGACAGCTCGCCACCGCCGCGACCGCCTGCGACGCGCCCGCGCCCGCCATCTGGTGGCCGATCGCGCCCTTGATGCTGGTCACCGGCAGCGCGCGATCGCCGAACACGCGGCGCACCGCGGCCGCCTCGGCGGGATCGCCGGCGCGGGTCCCCGTGCCGTGCGCGCTGATCGCCGCGACCGCGTCGGGCGTCAACCCGGCGTCGGCCAGCGCCCGGCGCATGCACAGCTTGGCACCGGCACCGTCGGGCGGCGGCCGGTTGAGGTCGAACGCGTCCTGGCTCGCGCCGAACCCGATCACCTCGCCCAGCACCTCGGCGCCCCGCGCGGTCGCCGCGTCGAGCGACTCGAGCACCAGCGCCGCGCCGCCCTCGGCCAGCGCGAAGCCGCGCCGCATCCGGTCGAACGGCTTGCACGCCGCCGCCGGCGGATCGCCCGCCTGGTCGAGCGCGAGCGCCTGCAGCCAGGCGAACCCGAGCGCGTAGTGCGGCGTCAGCATGACCGTCGCGCCACCGGCGACACATGCGCGGGCGCGGCCGGCGCGGATCAGCCGGAACCCCGTGCCGATCGCCTGGGTCGC
>VBLP01000778.1 GCA_005887925.1 Deltaproteobacteria bacterium
CTCGCTGCCGACCGACGAGGCCGAGATCGCGACCAACGAGCTCGACAAGTACGAGGCGATGCGGCGGCTATCGTGGGAGAGCGGGCAGCGCGTGGTCTGGGAGCACTGGGACGGCCGCGACTGGCGGTCGCTGTCGGTCAACGACGAGACCCAGGGCTTCACCAGCAGCGGCTTCGCGTTCTTCAACGCCCCCGACGACTGGGTGATCTCGAGCAAGTTCACCGAGGAGCGGTTCTGGCTGCGCGCGCGGCTCGAGCAGGGCGGCTACGTCAAGCCGCCGCGGGTCCGCATGATCGTCACCAACGCGATCGACGCCTACAACCAGGAGACGATCGCCGACGAGATCCTCGGCAGCTCCGACGGCTCGCCGCTGCAGCAGTTCAAGTTCCTGCGCGGCCCGCTCCTCGAGGACGAGGTGGTCGAGGTCCGCGAGCGCCAGCAGCCGCCGGCGGACGAGCTGACCGACCTCAGCGCCGAGCCGGTGCGCAAGGACCAGCCCGACAACCCGCAGCACAACGAGGTCTGGGTCCGCTACAAGCGGGTCGACAGCTTCTTCGCGTCGGGCCCGCGCAGCCGGCACTACACGCTCGACTACGTCTCGGGCACGGTGACGTTCGGCGACGGGCGGCGCGGCATGGTGCCGCCCGAGGCCAAGGACAACATCCACGCCCGGCCGTACCGGATCGGCGGCGGTGCGCTCGGCAACGTCAACGCCAACACGCTGACCTCGCTCGGCCGCGCCCTGGCCTACATCGAGGCGGTCACCAACCCGCTGCCCGCGACCGGCGGCGCCGATCGCGAGACGATCGCCGAGGCGAAGGACCGCGCGCCGTATACGATCAAGAGCCGCGACCGGGCGGTGACCTCCGAGGACTACGAGACCCTCGCGCTGCGCGCGTCGACCACGCTGGCGCGCGCGCGCTGCGTCCCGGACCGCTCCAACCGCGGCCATGTCACGCTGGCGCTGGTGCCCAAGGGCGAGCTGCGCGGCGAGGAGTTCTCGCGCCGGCAGGTGCCGTCCAACGAGGTCCTGCGCTACGTCAAGCGCTACCTCGACGAGCGCAAGCTGGTCGGCACCGTGCTCAACGTGGTGCGGCCGCGCTACAAGGACCTGTCGCTGCGCGTGGTGCTGATCCGGCGCACGGTCGGCACGTCCGATCGACTGCGCAAGGATATCGAGGGCAAGCTGCGCCGGTTCCTGCACGCGCTGGTCGGCGGGCGCGACGGCAAGGGCTGGGAGTTCGGCCGGCCGGTGCTCAAGGCAGAGCTGATCCACCTGGTCGAGGAGGTCCCCGGCGTCGAGGGCGTCGACACCCTCGAGATCCGCGACGAGCTGCGCAACGTCGGCGTCGAGCACCTCCGCCTCGAGGACGACGAGCTCCCGTTCCTGGTTCACGTCAACGTCGCGGAGAAGGTCCGCGACGACATCAAGTAGTCCTCCAACATGGCCACCGACCTGCTCAATCGCCGCGTGATCCGGGTCCCCAACGTCGTGGGGCGCCCGGTCAACAAGGCGCGGATCCTGCTCGAGGATGCCGGGTTCCGGAACATCGTGACGCTGTACCGCGAGAGCTACGAGGACCGCGACACCGTGCTCGATCAGCGTCCGCCGCGCACCCAGATGGTCTACGAGGACACCGAGGTGGTGATCTGGGTCGCCCGGCGCGGCTACCTCGAGAACCTGCCGGCGATCTATCGCCGGAGCGACGCGGTCGGCCGAAACCTGGTCCGCGAGCTGTGCTTCGTGTTCGAGCACATGTTCGACTCCGTCGAGATCAACCTCGCCGACGGCTGGCGGTTCTACGACCCGCACGTCGCGCCGATCGACTTCCTGAACTGGCTGTCGGGCTGGACGGCGTTCACGCTCGACCTCGACTGGCCGGAGCCGCAGAAGCGCGCACTGATCAAGCGCGCGGTCGATCTGTACCGGATCCGGGGCACCAAGCGCGGCCTCATCCTGTTCCTGCGCCTGTTCACCGGCAGCGAGCCCGACATTGCAGAGAACACCTGGCCGTTCAAGGGGTTCCGCGTCGAGGGCGAGGGCGCCGAGACCGGCGCGCGGGTCGCGCTCGACTCGGTGATCATGCCGCCGGTCGATCTCGCGCACTGCTTCGTGGTCACGATGCCGATGAAGTACGAGGACGTGACCACCGACCAGGTGATCCGCATCCACCAGATCATCCAGATGGAGAAGCCGGCACACACGCATTACTACCTGCGCTTTGCCGAGGAGAAGGGCGAGGTCGAGCTCCGCGAGTTCTTCGCGATCGGCCTCAGGTCCGGCATCGGCATCGGCGCGGAGGTCGTCCAGTCCACAGACGAGTCCGAGGAAAAGTCATGAGCGAGACACCGCAGCAGGGATTCAAGCGCATCAACTTCTTCAAGGGGTTCCTCACCACCGAGAAGGACTGGAACGACGCCGAGCGCTACCACATCGACAAGCGGCGCCTGCACAACCGGATGATGCACTCGCCGGGCATCGTCTACGGCTACGCCGGCGGCCTCCGGGTCACCGCCCGCGCGCGCGGCGACCTCTCGGTCGAGGTCCAGCCGGGCTACGCGATCGACGGCATGGGCAACGACCTGATGATCTTCGACGCGACCATCCGCAACATCAACCTCGAAGAGTTCCGGCTGCCCCAGACCGTCTACGTCGTCCTGCGCTACTACGAGGAGCTCACCGACTTCATCGCGTACAAGGAGAACCTCGAGTACAAGGGCCACCGCCGCGTGCTCGAGTCATGCCGCGTCGAGCTGTCGCAGACCGAGCCCGACATCATGCGCGAGGTCGAGCTCGCGCGGATCTACCTCGAGAAGGGCGTGCAGCGGGTCCGCGACGCGCGCGACCCGGCCGACCCCAAGCCCAACGAGATCGACATGCGGTACACGCCGCGCGGCGGCGCGTCGGGCTCGCAGCTGCCGCCGCACCTGCGGCTGCGCCTCGAGATGATGCTGCTCGCGATCCGGCGCGGCGCGATCGAGTACACCCGGCGCGGCGTGATCGCGGCGCACGACGCCGTGCAGGCCTGCAACACCGCGCTGATGCTGCTCTACGCCAACCTGCTCGACCTGCGGAACATCTTCGACATCTTCCGGCTGATCGTCGACTGCGAGGGCGAGATGGCGCTCGACGTCGACGTCCACCATCCGTCGATCGCGCAGAAGAAGGAGTTCTCCGAGTACCGCCGCCAGGTCGAGGTCATCCGCGGCCTGCTCGCCGAGAACAAGAACAACATGGACGCCTACATGAACTTGCTCGCGTACCAGAGCAAGTGCGCCGAGATCGCGTCGCTCGCGGTCGCCGGCGAGAAGCCCGTGATCGAGGCGCCCGCCGAGAAGGCGGCCGCGCCCAAGGCCGCCGACATCAAGGACTGGGAGGGCGTCAAGGCGATGCCGGCGCCCAAGCCGTCGATGGACCTCGAGGGCCTGACCTGGGTGCTGGTCGACGAGATCGAGATCCTCAACAAGGAGTCCGAGGACAGGCACCTGTTCCAGATCAAGGAAGCCAAGGACAGCTACCGCTCGCGCCAGAAGCTCAAGTACCCCGACGGCACCACCGTCGAGGACACCGGCCGCGCCCACGTCGACGGCTACAGCGAGTTCAAGGTCATGAACATCACGCCGGGCCGCCCGGTCGTGATCCTCCGCCGCATGGATTACGTCTACGGTGACTACGAGCTCGAGCTCAGCGTCAACGGCAAGAAGGTCGGCGTGGTGTCCTGCGTCGGCACCGACCGCGTCCACCGCTGGCGCAACTGGCCTGCGCTGGTCGCCACCGAGAACGTCACCGCCGACAGCCTGATCATCCGCCAGCAGTCCGTGACCGCCGGCCGCGACATCAACATGTTCCACATCTGGGTGTATCAGCCCAAGTAACGGCGCCCAGGGCGGCTCCGCCCGAGCGACGCGGGACATCCACGCCCCCGCGCCGTAGACTCGGGCAATGGCACTCCGCTCGCGATCGCGACCCGGCCGTCGCTGGCTCGGCAGGCTCTCTGGTGGCCGAGCAGGCGAGGTGTACGCTCGTTCTCGCAGGGCATGACGAGGCGGCAAGAAGACGAGATTTCTCGACGCCCAGGTGATCGAACGCGGGATCCAGGAGATCGCG
>VBLP01000287.1 GCA_005887925.1 Deltaproteobacteria bacterium
ATCGGGAGTTTCGAGCGCCACGTCGTGCTCAAGATGATCCTGCCCGAGCGCGCCCACGATGAGACCTCGGTGCAGATGTTCCTGGACGAGGCCCGACTCGCCGCGTCGCTGAACCATCAGAACGTCGCGCAGGTCTTCGAGGTCGGCAAGGATGCCAGCATCCATTTCCTGGCCATGGAGTACGTGCACGGACAGGACCTCCGTGCCCTGCTCGCGCGCGCCGGCAGCGCGGGGACGCGCGTGCCGCTCGAGCTCGCGCTGACCGTGGTCTCGGGCGCGGCCGCCGGCCTCGAGCACGCCCACGAGCGCCGCAGCGCCGACGGCACCCCGATGGGCATCGTCCACCGCGACGTCTCGCCGTCGAACATCATGATCGGCTACGACGGCTCCGTGAAGCTGCTCGACTTCGGCATCGCCAAGGCGACCTCACGCTCGGTCGAGACCCAGAGCGGCGTCATCAAGGGCAAGTTCGCCTACATGGCGCCCGAGCAGTGCCGCGGGCGCGAGGTCGACCGCCGCAGCGACGTGTTCTCCCTCGGGATCATCCTCTACGAGGTCACCACCCAGCACCGCTGCTTCCGCGCCGACAGCGACTTCGACACGATGCACCGCATCGTCACCGGCGACATCGTGAGGCCGACCCGGCTCGTCCACGGATATCCCCAGGCGCTCGAGGCGATCGTCCTGAAGGCCCTCGCGGTCGAGCCCGGCCAGCGCTACCAGTCGGCCGGCCTGCTGCTCGAGGCGGTCGAGAGCTTCGCCATCGCGGCGCGCATGTCGCTGTCGACCATGGCGCTCGGCCGGTTCATGCGCGACATGTTCGGCGACGTCCCCGAGCCGTGGCTGGCGCCGGGGCGCCTGATGCCGGCCCAGGCCAAGGAACAGACGATCTCCAGCACCAACGCGTCGAGCGACCACCCGCGCGCGCGGTCGGCGTCGGCGCCGCCACCGCAGCGGCCCTCGGCGCCCTCGGCGTCGTCCGCGGGAGTGCCCTGGCCGTCGGCACCGTCGGGCTCGGCGGTGGGAGCGCCCTGGATGTCGCCGGGGTCGGGCTCGTCGCCGCTCGCGCAGCGGCCGCCGGGGTCGGGGTCCGCACCAGCGATCCAGCGCCCGTCGTCGCCGTCGTCGCCGCCGCCCGTCGGCCCGTTCTCGCCGCCGCTGGGCCTGTCGTCGGCGCACGAGCAGGCGCCGCTCCACCTGCCGCCGGACGCGCTCGATCTGCCGCCGGACGCGCTCGATCTGCCGCCGGATGCGTTCGACCGGCCGCCCGAGGCCGCCGCGCCCGCGCCGCCCGACTGGAGCGCGCAGCCGCTACCACCGCCGCCCGGGTATGCTCCTGCCGCTGGACCCCTGCTGGAAGCGCGACCTGCGGTCGCCGCGCCACCGCTCGCGATCGCCAGCACGCTGGGCGGCCCCGCGCCGGGCCCCGCCGCCGCGATTCCGCCTCCGCCGCGGCACAGCTTCTCCGACCACCGCTCCGAGTCCGGCATGGCGCACGTCGCGCCCGGCCAGCCGATCGTCCAGACCCGTCCGGGGTACGCCAACGCGCCGACCATGACGCGCAGCGAGCCGTATCCGCGCGGCGAGGCCCAGGAGCTCGATCTCGACATCTCGCTCCAGCCCAGCCGGCGGCTTCTGTACCTCGGGATCAGCATCGTGGTGATCGGTATCGTCGTCCTGCTCGCCTACTCGTTCACCGAGCGCCCCGACGAGGCCTCCCCGCCGGCAACCGCCATCCCGTCGCAGAGTCCGGACGGCGCATCGTCGGTATCGGCGCAGTCCGGTATCGCCGACCCCGGTCCGGTCACGCCCCCGCCGGTCAAGCCCGAATCCGTCCCGCGCGAGCCGCAGAGCGGCGCGGACACCAGCCCGCCTCGCCACGACACGATCCACCTCCACGTCGTCACCACGCCCGGCGGCGCCGAGGTCTCGCTGTCCGGCAAGCTGCTCGGCGCCACGCCGCTCGACACCGAGATCGAGCGCCGCCGCGGCGCCGAGATCCTCACGATCCATCGCACCCGCTATCAGGACGTCGTCGCCACGATCGACCTCGGCACCGACTACACGCAGACCGTGACCCTCGCGCCGATCCCCGAGCCGGCTCCGCCGCGCCCTCCCGTGGAGCACACCACGCGCCCGCCCGACCACACTGTCCGCACGGTCCCGCACGAGCGCTCCGGGAACCACGACGGCAAGCGCCCCACCAAGGACGACGACTGCCAGCCGCCCGACAAGTTCAACCCCTACGAGCTCGCCTGCCACGGCCACGTGTGCAAGCCGTGCCCCGTTCCGATGCCCTGATCGGCCGGCACCACGCACCCGGTGTGGCCCCGTCACGCACGGACCGGGGTCGCCGGGGTGGCCTGGAAGACTGCCGCCGCGGCGATGGCCATCATGGCGCATGGAGAAGACCAGGGCAGCGACGACCCGCAATGGCGATCTGCGACGCGTCTGTGCCGTGGCCCAGGGGTACCGCACGCGCGCCGGTGGCGTTGGCGACGTCCTCGGCCGACACGCCGGGGGCGCGCTCGCGCAGGACGAGGCCCTCGCCGGTCACGTCGATCACGGCGAGGTCGCTGACGATGGTGTGAATGCACGCGACGCCGGTCAGCGGCAGCGTGCACTCGCGCAGGATCTTGGGCGCGCCGTCCTTGGTGGTGTGCTCCATCATGACGATGACGCGGCGGCTGCCGGCGACGAGGTCCATCGCGCCGCCCATGCCCTTGATCATCTTGCCGGGGATCATCCAGTTGGCGAGGTCGCCGCGCGCAGAGACCTCCATGGCGCCGAGCACGCTGACGTCGACGTGGCCGCCGCGGATCATCGCGAACGACTGCGCCGAATCGAAGAACGCCGAGCCCTTGAGCGTCGTGACGGTCTGCTTGCCGGCGTTGATCAGGTCGGGGTCCTCGTCGCCCTCGAACGGAAACGGCCCGATACCGAGCAGGCCGTTCTCCGACTGGAGGACGACGTCGATGCCGTCGGGCAAAAAGTTGGCGACCAGGGTCGGGATGCCGATGCCGAGGTTGACGTAGAAGCCATCCTGCAGCTCGGCGGCGACCCGGCGGGCCATCTGATCTCGCGTCAGTCGCGGCATGGCTAGCTCCTCGCTCCGGCCTGCGGGCGCGGCCGGACGGTGCGTTGCTCGATCGGCTTCTCGTAGCCGGTGCCCTGGAAGATGCGCTGCACGTAGATCGACGGCAGGTGGACGTGGTCGGGATCGATCTCGCCGACCTCGACGAGCTGCTCGACCTCGACGACGGTGACCTTGCCGGCCAGCGCGCACAGCGGGTTGAAGTTGCGCGAGGTCTTGCGGAACACCAGGTTGCCCCAGCGGTCGCCCTTCCACGCCTTCACGATCGCGAAGTCGCCGCGGATCGCGTGCTCGAGCACGCAGCGCCGCCCGTTGATCTCGCGGGTCTCCTTGCCCTCGGCGACCTGGGTGCCGTAGCCGGTCGGCGTGTAGAACGCCTCGATGCCGGCGCCGCCGGCGCGCAGCCGCTCGGCGAGCGTGCCCTGCGGGCAGAGCTCGACCTCGAGCTGGCCCGACAGGAACTGCTGCTCGAAGATCTTGTTCTCGCCGACGTACGACGAGATCATGCGCTTGACTTGGCCCTGCACGAGCAGGACGCCGAGGCCCTTCTCGGTGGTGCCGCAGTTGTTGGACACGATGGTCAGGTTCTTGACGTGCCTGCGCGCGAGCTCGCGGATGCAGCTCTCGGGGTTGCCCGACAGGCCGAACCCGCCGGCCAGGATCACGGCGCCGTCGGGCACGTCGTGCAACGCCGCCCGTGCGTCCGGGAAGACCTTGTTCATCAGGTATGCTTACCGCTCGCGGCGATGGCGATCATCACGTTGACCACGGATTTCGGCACCGCCGACGGATATGTCGGCGCGATGAAGGGCGTGATCGTCCGGTTGGCCGGTAGTCCCGCGCCGATGATCGTCGACCTCGCACACGAGATTGCGCCGGGGGACATCGCGCACGCGGCCTGGGTGGTCGCGACGTCGACGCTCGAG
>VBLP01000288.1 GCA_005887925.1 Deltaproteobacteria bacterium
GATCGCGCGATCGTAGCCCTCGCGCGCCGCGGCGCGCTCGTCGATCACGCCGTCGATCACCCGCCCCGCGACCTCCATGCGAAAGCGGTGCACCGCCGCGCGATCCGGCAGCGGAAAGATGTACGTCGCCTCGAGCGCTGCGCCCGTGGTGTTGATGAACGTCTGCGCCAGCTCGACCGTCGCGACCACGCCGGCGACCCGCGCGTCGACCTCCATCGCGACCAGCGGCAGCGCGCCGCGCGCCGTCTCGAGCGCGCCGAACCCGGCGTCGACATCGCGGCCGTAGCTCGCGACCTCGTCGTCACTCATCAACACCATCGGCAATGCAGTCATGATTCCTCTCCAGGAGCATGGGATGCCAGCCGGCGGGATGCCAGCTCGGCGAGAAGCGGCGCCGCGGCCGCGCGAAGCGCGCGGACATCGGCGGGCGAGATGACAACGCTCTCGTCGGTGACCGAGAGCGACAGCACGACATGGGGCGCCAGCTCGATCCGCAGCTCCACCGCCGCACCGGGAACGGGCACCGGCTTCCTCCCCCGTGACCCCGCGGGCATCCCCGACGCCTCCGGCTCCATCGATGCGCCCGGCATCCCCGTCGACGCGTCCGGCCGCTCCGGTGCGCCCGGCATCCCGGTCGATGCATCTGTCATCGCATCTGTCATCCCTCCGACCCGAGCCGGAGCTCCCGGCGGACCTATCCTCACGATCCGCGCGCGCGGCAGCGCGGCCGGATCCGAGCTCGCTGGCCCCTCCGGTATCTCGCCAGCGACCGGGCCCGCGGCAGAGGCAACGGCCTTCGCGTCTGCCACCTCCGGCACCTCCGGCACACCACCATCGCTCGGCCGCGGCTCGCGCTTCCAGAACTCGGCGCGCGCTGGCCTCACCGTGACCGGCAGCTCCACGCCGGACATCCGCGCCAGCGTGAGATCGTCGAGCGTCGGCCACAGCTGCTGGATCTCCGACAGCGACCGGCCCATCGTCTGCAGCCGCTTGATCGCGATCACCTGCGCCGCGTGCCGCTTGCCGTACAGCGCGGTTCGCCCGCGCGTCGCGCTCGGCCGATCCAGCAGCCCGAGCGTCACGTAATAACGGACGGTCCGCTCATCGGGCACTGCGCGGACCTGCCCGTTCTTCGGCGGCGGCAGCGCGGCGATCCGCGCGGCGACCTCGGCGACGAGCTCGGGCAAAGTCCACAGCCTGTCCACGCCGTTCTATCTAACACTGTTATATTCACTGTCAAATAGGTTCCTTGCGAATCAGCGCAACTCACTGCAATTACTTGCGTGACGACCGGAAGCAGGACCCGGGATCGCGAGACAGCGACAGCGAGGTCAGCCCCACGAACGGCTGCGCGCGTCCACACGACCTTCGATGTCTTCGGGTCGTCGATCTCACTCGCCGAGCGCGATCGAGTACGACGGCCGCTCGCCACCGGCGCGCGTCAGCTGCAGCGGCCGGGGAAGATGGAGCTGCCCGAGCTGCTCGATCGGCGCCCGTCCGCGGATCACGAAGCCGGTCACCGCGCCTTCGACGACGCTCGCGTAGCCGTACGCGCTGGCCGCCGCGATCCCGACATCGCCCAGGTTCCACTCGATCGCGCCGTCGCCGACGGCAGCCGCCGGTCCCAGCATCGCCGCCAGCTGGCGCGCCGGATGGCCAACCAGCTTCGCGTTCGCCTCGGCGTGGCGCCTCAGCTTGCCCACGTTGATCCCGAGCGGATCCGGCAGCACCGGCGCAGCAGGGGCGACGTCATGCGCCGCGATCGCCACGCGGCGCCCCGCTGGCGCAGCTCGCGCGGCGCGCGCGCCCCGCTCGGCGAGCGCCGTGGCCGGCCGCGATGCCACCACCCCGAGCAGGCTCGCGGCGAGGACCGCGACCATCCTGTGCATGCGGGGGGTCGCTGGGTTACGATGGCATGGTCCGTGGAAAGAGCTGACCCGTGACCTCCGTGGCGCGCATCCTGATCGTCGACGACGATCGCTCGATCCGTCGCACGCTCGAGAAGTTCCTCGGCGGCGAAGGCTACGAGGTCGCGACCGCCCAGGACGCCCCCGGCGCGATCGCGGTGGCCGACCAGGCCGAGCTGATGCTGCTCGACCTCGGCCTGCCCGGCGGCAGCGGCTTCGACGTGCTGACCGCGCTCGCCGAGCGCGACCGGCCGCCGACGGTGGTCGTGGTGACCGCGCGCGACGACATGCAGTCGACGGTCAAGGCGATCCAGCTCGGCGCCTACGAGTACCTGGTCAAGCCGATCGACATCGACCGGCTGCACGCCGTGGTCAAGCGCGCGCTCGACAGCCGCGTGACGCGCGACCAGCTCGAGGCGTTCGTGACCCGGTCGGCCGAGGCGCGGCTGGTCGGCGACATCCTCGGCAAGAGCGCGGCGATCCGCGACGTGTGGAAGCAGATCGGCGCGGTGTCGACGACGAGGGCGCCCGTACTGATCGCCGGCGAGAGCGGCACCGGCAAGGAGCTGGTCGCTCGCGCGATCCACGCATCGTCCGCGAACCCCGAGCGGCCGTTCATCGCCGTCAACTGCACCGCGCTCGCACCGGGCGTGCTCGAGAGCGAGCTGTTCGGCCACGTCAAGGGCGCGTTCACCGGCGCGATCGCCGACCGGCCGGGCCGGTTCGAGCTCGCCGGCAAGGGCACGCTGTTCCTCGACGAGATCGCCGAGATCCCGCTCGACCTGCAGGCCAAGCTGCTCCGCGTCGTGCAGGAGCGCACGTTCGAGCGGGTCGGCGACGCCCGGCCGATCGCGCTCGAGGCCCGCATCATCGCCGCGACCCACCGCGACCTGGCCGCGATGGTCGCGCGCGGCACGTTCCGCGAGGACCTGTTCTACCGGCTGCGCGTCGTCGAGATCGCGCTGCCGGCGCTGCGCGAGCGGGCGGGCGACATCCCGATCCTCGTCGAGGGCCTGCTCGCCAAGATCAACCGCGACCTCGACAAGGACGTCCGCTACGTCACGCCGGCGGCGCTCGCGCGGCTGTCGGCCCACAGCTGGCCCGGCAACGTGCGCGAGCTCGAGAACCTGTTGACCCGCGCGGTCGTGATGGCCAAGACCGACGTCCTCGACGAGACCCTGCTGCCGATCGCCGCCGGCGACGCTGCAGCGAGCGCCGCCGAGGCCGACGCCGACGGCACGCTGCCCACGCTGCGCGAGCTCGAGCGCCGCCACATCATCCGCGTGCTCGCGCACACCGACTGGAACAAGCGGCGGAGCTGCGCGATCCTCGACATCAGCCGGCCGACCCTCGACCGCAAGATCGAGGAGTACGGGCTGCGCCGCGAGGAGCCGGCGTGAACCCCGGGCTGATCCCGCTCGCGATCGCGACGATCGGCGCGTCGTACGCGGCGATCGTGCTGCGCGGCTGGCGGCGGCGCGACAACCTGATGTTCGGCCTGCTCGCGCTGACCGACGCCGCGATGACGGCGTGGCGCGGCATCAACGTGCTGACCGGCGGCTCGATCGTCTCGCCGGGCGTGCTGGTGCCGTGCATGCTCGGCACGATCGTCCTGGCGCTGCTCACGCTCGAGTTCGTGTCCGGGTTCCCGCGGCGCTGCCCGATGAGCTGGCGGTGGCGCGCGGCCATGCTCGCCTGGGGCGCGGTCGGCGTCGCGCTCTCGTTCGTCGCGACCGAGCCCAGCAACTTCTCCGACCCGGCCAGCATCCTGGCCGAGGTGGTGTTCTTCGGGCCGGCGACGGTGCTGGTGTTCGTGATCGGCGTGCGCGCGTTCCGGTGCACCTGCCAGCGCGATGCGCGGCTGGTGATCGCGGTCCTGTGGTTCCGCTGGGCGTTCGGCTTTCTCGCCTACCTGGTCGCTCCGCTCCTCGGTGTGTTCGAGGCGGCGGTGTGGGCCGAGACCACGTTTGCCACGATGATCGCGTTCGTCGTCATCGGAACATCGGTCCTGCGCGGCGAGCTGTTCTCGATCCGATCGTCGGCCGCCGAGGCCCTCACGATCGCGACGATCGCGCTGCTGGTCATGCTCGGCGGCGGCGGCGCGGTGACCGCGGCGATGACCTACGTCGCGCCCGGCCGCCTGCAGCAGCTCGCGCTGCTCGGCGCGGCGTTCGTGCCGCTCGGCCTCGCCGCGCTGGGCTACGCGATGTATCCGCGGGTCGAGCGCCGCGTGCTCGCCGGCTTCGACGAGCGCCGCGCGCGCCGGCTCGGCGTGCAGGGCGATCCACTGCCGGCCGACGCGGCCGCCGCGATCGCCGAGGCCCGCCGCCGGATCGCGTCCATCGGCGACGGCGCCGAGGTCCGCTGGGTCGCCAACACCGAGCTGTCGCCCGACCTCGCCCAGCAGCTCGCGATCGGCGAGCCGTTGCGGCGCGACGAGATGCCCGAGCTGCCGGCGAGCTGCGTCGTGCCCGCGCTCGGCGCCGATCGCGTCCTGGTCGGCGCGTTCTACCTCGACGGCGGCCTCGTCGATCGCGACACCTACGTCGTCGCGCGCGATCTCGCGGCGCGGGTCGCGGTCGCGGTCCAGCGCGCCCAGGCGGTGTCCGAGCTCGTCGACGCGCGCCGGCTCGCCGCGCTCGGCCAGTTCGCGGCGGCGATCGCGCACGACATCCGCACCCCGCTGACCAGCATCTCGATGAACGTGCAGATCCTGCGCCGCAAGCTGCAGCTGCCCGACGACGATCGCGAGCACCTCGACATCGCCCTGGAGGAGCTCGCCCGGCTCGATCGCTCGGTCGCCGAGATCCTCGACTTCGCCAAGCCGGTCAAGCTGAGCTCCGAGCCGATCGACGTCGTCGAGCTGATCGAGACCACCCGGAAGAACCTGACCCCGGTCCTGTCCGGGCGCGGCGTCGCCGTGCGCGTCGAACCGGCCGGCGCGAGCGACGCGCTGACCGTGCACGGCGATCCGCAGCGGCTGCGCCAGGTGCTGACCAACCTCGTCGACAACGCCGCCAACGCGTCGCGCCCCGGCGGCGAGGTCACGCTGCGCGCGATCACGACCGCCGATCGCCACGTCGCGATCGAGATCGAGGACCACGGCCGCGGCATCGGCCCCGACGACCTGCCGCGGATCTTCGAGCCGTTCTTCACGACCCGTCCCGACGGCACGGGCCTGGGCCTGGCGATCGTCCACAAGGTGATCCGCGCGCACGGCGGCGACATCAAGGTCCGCTCGACGCTCGGCGCCGGCTCGACGTTCACCATCACGCTGCCCGCGCCGGCCTGAGCGCGGCGGCGCTCGCACCTCGACGCGGCACCTGCCGCATGTGGGTCACCCGACGCGGTCGCACGCACGCGGGTAACGTCATGGTTGACGGCAGTAACGCCCCGTTACCGCCGCTGCCCCTGCAACCGCCCGGAATCGCGCGCGCGCGGCCGGCATGCGAGCTGCTCTCACCACGAGAGACATGTGGAACCTGGCTCGCAAGCTCCTGCTGCACGATCGCCTGCGCTTCGCGGTCGCGATCGCGGGCGTGTCGGTCTCGGTGATGCTCGTACTGGTCCAGGTCGGCCTGTACTTCGGCTTCATGAACACCGCGTCGTCGCTGATCGACGCCAGCCACGCCGACATCTGGGTCAGCAGGAAGAGCAACGAGTCGTTCGAGTTCGCGTCGCCGTTCGACGAGCGCGCGTTCTACAAGGTCGCCTCGGTCCCCGGCGTCGCGCAGGCCGAGCGCGTGGTGATGAACTTCGCGCAGTTCAAGCTCGCCGACGGCGGCGACCTCGGCGTCCAGATCGTCGGCATCGAGACCACGCCCGGCCGGCAGCCGCTGCTCGCGCCGTGGAACGTCGTCGCCGGCGACGTCAACCGCCTCGCCGAGCCCGGCGCGATCGTGCTCGACCGCTCCGAGTATCCCAAGCTCAAGATCGACCGGGTCGGCCACACCACCGAGATCGCCGGCGTCCGCGCCGAGGTCGTCGCGATGACCAGCGGGATCCGGTCGTTCACGACCTCGCCGATCGTCTTCACCGACGTGCGCAGCGCGCGCGCCTTCCTGTCCCAGATCGGCGGCGAGCCGGTGACCTACGTCCTGGTCCGGGTCGCGCCCGGCGTCGACGTCGCGACCGTCCAGGCGCGGATCAACGCGCTGCCCTTCCTCGCCGGCTACACCACCGCCGAGATGTCCGAGCGCACGCGGAGCTACTGGTCGACCCGCACCGGCGTCGGCGCCGGGTTCTTCACCACCGCGGTGCTCGGCATCATCGTCGGGTTCGTCGTCGTCGGTCAGATCCTCTACAGCGGCACGCTGCAGTACATCCGCGAGTACGGCACGCTCAAGGCGATGGGCGCCCGCAACACCGCGGTCGTCCGCGTGATCCTGTCGCAGGCGATGATCTCGGCGGCGCTGGGCTTCGCGGTCGGCGCGCCGCTCGCAATGGCGATGCGCGCCGCGATGAAGGGCGCCAACCTCACCGTCGCGCTGACCCCACCGCTCTACGCCGCGACCGCCGCGATCACCTGCGTGATGTGCGCGTTCGCCGCGCTGCTCTCGATCGTCAAGGTGTTCCGGCTCGACCCCGCGTCGGTGTTCAAGAGCTAGCCAGAGGTCCCCATGATCGCACTCGCCGTCAACGAGCTCGTCTCCAACCTCGGCCCCGACCGCGGGCCGTCCGTCGTCGCCCGCATGATCGGCATCACCAAGATCTACGGCAGCGGCGAGAACGCCGTCACCGCGCTGTCGGGGGCCAGCCTCGACGTGTTCCCCGGCGAGGTCATGCTGATCGAGGGCCCGTCGGGCTCGGGCAAGACCACGCTGATCTCGATCCTGGGCCTCCTGCTCACGGCGACCGCCGGCGAGGTCTGGCTCGAAGGCAAGAACGTCGCCGGCCTGGGCGAGCGCGAGCTGCCCGGGCTGCGCGCCCGCAACTTCGGCTTCGTGTTCCAGGGCTTCAACCTGTTCCCGGCGCTGACCGCGGTCGAGAACGTCGCGATCGCGATCCGGATGAAGAACCCGCGGGCCAGGAACGCCGACGCCGAGGCGCGCCGCCTGCTCGAGCAGGTCGGCCTCGGGCCGCGCATGCATCACCTGCCCGCCGATCTGTCGGGGCGACCCGCCGATCCTCGTCGGCGACGAGCCGACCGCCGCGCTCGACACCCGGACCGCGCTGTCGGTGATGGAGCTCCTGCGCGAGCTCGCGACCCGCCAGCGCCGCGCCGTCGTCGTCGTCACCCACGATCCGCGCCTCGAGCGCTTCGCCGACCGCGTCGTCCGCGTCGAGGACGGCCTGATCCAGGCCATCACCACCAGCGAGTCCCCCAGGAGCCCGTCATGACCAAGCTACGCTACCTCGCCCTCGCCCTCCCGCTCGCCGTCGCCGGCTGGTGGTGGTCCGGCCGGTCCACGCCGGCGGTCCACGCCGACACGCAGGTCGCGCGGCCGAGCGTGCTGATCGCACCCGGCCGGGTCGAGCCGGTCCGCGATCCGGTCCGGCTCGCGTTCGAGGCCCAGGGCCGGATCGCCGAGATCCTCGTCGACGAAGGCGACACCGTTCACGCCGGCCAGGTGCTCGCGCGGCTCGACGATCGGCTCCCCGCCGCGCGCGTCGCCGCCGCCGAGGCCGGCCTCGCGCAGGCCAGGGCGCGCCTCGCGTTCGCCCGCCGCGGCCCGCGTGCCGAGGACCTGGCTGCCGCTCGCGCCGACGCCGATGCCGCCGCCGCCGCCGCCCGCCATCGCGGCGCCGAGCAGGCGCGCAGCGAGCACCTGGGCAAGGTCGGCGCGCTCGCCACCACCGTGGTCGATGCCGACGACGCCGCGGCCCGGGTCGCCACCGCGCAGGCCACCGCCGCCAGCGCCCGCTACCAGTCGCTCGCCCGCGGCACGCGCAGCGAGCAGGTCGACGAGGCCGCCGCCGCCGTCGCGCTGGCGCAGGCCGAGCTCGACGCGGCGCGGGTCGCGCTCGATCAGACCGTGCTCCGCGCACCGAGCGACGGCGTGATCCTCCGGCGCACCGGCGAGGTCGGCGCGCTGGTCACGCTGATGGCCCCCGCGCCGGTCGTGTCGATGGCCGACCTCGGCCAGCTCGAGCTGCGCGCCGAGATCAGCCTACGGCGACCGCCGCTTCCCGGTCGTGCTCGGCCGCCTGACCCGCGAGCTCGGCCGCAAGACCGCGCGCGATGACGATCCGCGCGCCCGCGTCGACACCCGCGTGCTCGAGGTGATCGCCCGGTTCGACGGCGCGCCCGGCATCGCCCTGCCGCTCGGCCTGCGCATGCAGCTCCACGTCACCAAGTGATCGCTGGCTGACAGCTAGCGGCGCTGCCGGCCGCTGCCATCGGACAGCTTGCGGGTCGCCTCGCGGGATCGCGTGAGGAACGCCTCGGCCGAGACGCTCATCGTCTCGGCGAGGAGACGAAACTCACGCAGCCGGCCCGAAGAGGTCCGCCACGCCAGTCCGATCGTGCGGCCGGGCACCGGCTTGGCGAACTCGGCGAGCGCGACCGGCCCATGCTTCTGCACCAGCGAGGCGATCGCGGCCTCGGGCAGCAGCGTCACGCCGAGCCCGCCGGCCACCATCTGGACCAGCGTGGGCAGGCTGGTCGCGCGGACCTCGACCGACTCGACCGCTCCGGCGCGCTTGCAGATCTCGAGCGCCTGGTCGCGCAGGCAGTGGCCGTCCTCGAGCAGGAGCACCGTCTGGTCGTCGAGGTCCTTCTCGGTGAGCTTGCCGCGCTGCTTGACCAGCGGCGCGCCGCGCGGCGCCGCCGCCACGAAGCCCTCGCGTGCTACCGGCGCCGTCGTGAAATCGCCCTGCACCGGGATCGCCAGCAGCGCGATCTCGAGCTGGCCGGCCGCCAGCTGTATCAGCAGCCGCGAGGTCTGGTCCTCACGCAGGATCAGCTCGAGCTTGGGAAACCGCCGGTGGACCTCCGGGAGCAAGGCCGGCAGCCAGTACGGCGCGATCGTGGGAATGACTCCGAGGCGGAGTGCTCCGACCAGCGGCTCGCTGCGGCGCCGCGCCGCGTCACCGACCGCATCTACCGCAATCAGCGCCTCACGCGCGCGGCTGACCACGTCCTCCCCCGCCGGCGTGATCAGCACGCTGC
This sequence comes from Deltaproteobacteria bacterium, assembly GCA_005887925.1. GTDB lineage: Bacteria > Myxococcota_A > Polyangia > Haliangiales > Haliangiaceae > JABFXX01. The sequence continues at coordinate 9,019 of VBLP01000288.1, forward strand.
GCCGATCGCGCTCGAATACCTGGATACCCAGCACGTGCTCCGCCGCCTGGACCTGCGCCGATAACGCGGGCTGGGAGATCCCGAGCGTGGTGGCAGCACGCCGGAAGCTCCGGCTGTCGGCCACGGCGACCAGACTTTCGAGCTGGCGGATCGAGGGGCGCTCCATGATAGGGCAAAGCTATCAGATGAATAAAATTACTTGATTGGACTTTATCAGGAATGTCCGGGCATTGTGACGCTAGAGGCCTGTCATGTTCACCGTCCGAGCCCTGTTCTCGCGTTTCAGGCCAAGCCCGTCGTTGGTCTCGCACCTGGCGCTCGGCTCGTCGAGCTTAGCCACCGCGGCGTCGAACGCAAGTGGCCGAGCCGCGCAAGCGGAACCAAACTCCCGTCGCGTTCGTTCACCTGGCACCAGATCGAGCGCCTCGCCGAGTTACCGGATGTTCCCTGCCGCGTAAGGAGCTCTCATGTCGATCGACCGCCTCAAGGACCGGCTTCCCGATCACGCTCGGGACCTGCGCATCAATCTCGGCGCGATCACGAGCTCGACGACGCTCAAGCCGCAGCAGGCATGGGGGACTGCACTCGCCGCCGCCGTCGCATCGCGCAACGCCGAGGTCGTCGCCGCGATCGCCGCCGATGCCACGTTATCGCCCGAGGCCGCTGCCGCCGCCCGCGGCGCCGCCTCGATCATGGGGATGAACAACATCTATTACCGGTTCCAGCACATGATGGGCGACGCGTCCGCCTATGCAGATCTCCCCGCGCGACTGCGGATGCAGATCATCGGGCGGCCCGGCGTCGACGGCGTCGATTTCGAGCTGTGGTGCCTCGCGGCGTCGGTGATCACCGGCTGCGAGAACTGCGTACGCAACCACGAGAACACCGTGCGCGAGCGCGGCGGCACCGCCGAGCAGGTCCAGGACTGCGTCCGCATCGCCGCGGTGATCCACGCCGTCGCGCTCACCCTCGACAGCACTCCCGTGCTCCCGAGCAACCCAGGGTAGACCGTGAACGAACCCAGCCTGTTCGGTGCCTGCTACGGCGTCCATGTCCGGATCGTCCGGCTCGCCCTCGCCGAGAAGGGCGTCGCCTACCGCCTCATCGAGCTCGACCTTGCAGCCCCCGATCCGCGCGACCTCGCCGGGCAGTGCTTCGGGCGCATCCCGGAGTTCGAGCACGACGGGTTCCGGCTCCACGACACCGGCGCGATCACGCGCTACATCGACGAGGCGTTCACCGGCCCCGCGCTGCAGCCGTCGAGCCCGCGCGGCCGCGCCCGCATGCACCAGATCATCTCGCTGCTCGACAACTACGCGTACCAGAGTCTGATCTGGGACATCTTCGTCGAGCGCGTGCGCGCCGCCTTCGAGTGCCGCAGGCCCGACGAGGCGCGGATCGCGGCCGCCGTGCCGCTGGCCGAGACCTGCCTCGACCAGATCGTCGGGCTCATGGCCGATGGCCCCTACCTCGCCGGCGATCGCCTCAGCCTGGCCGATCTCCACGCCGCGCCGATCATGATCTACGCCCACATGTCCGTCGAGGGCGCCGCGCTGATGCACGCGCGGCCCGCGCTCGAGGCCTGGCTCGGCCGGATGGGCCGGCGCTCCAGCATCGGCGACACCCGCACGCCGCTCGAGCGCCTGGCCTGGCAGCCCGCCCCCGCGCCGATCCCGACGCGCCCCGTCGCCTGACCGCATCGCCGGCGCTCGAGGGTCCATCCGGCCGCGACCGTGACGAGCACCGCGCTGCATGCTTCAATGCCGGCATGGCAGCCACGACCGTCCTCGCGCGCGCGTCGCTGTCCGTCGTCGACTATCGCTGCACCGCCCAGCGCGGCGACCCCGGCTTCGTCGAGATCCACTCCGCCCACTCGATCGCCTACGTCCGCGCCGGCAGCTTCGGCTACCGCGTCGGCAGCCGGTCGTACGAGCTCGTCGCCGGCTCGGTGCTCGTCGGCCGCCCCGGCACCGAGTACCGCTGCACCCATGATCATGCCCACGGCGACCGCTGCCTGTCGTTCCAGCCCGGTCCCGCGCTGATCGACGCGATCGGTCCGCGCTCGCCGCTCTGGGAGCGCGGCTGCATCCCGCCGGTCCCCGAGCTCATGGTCCTGGGCGAGCTCGGCCAGGCCGCGCTCGACGGCCGGAGCGACGTCGGCCTCGACGAGGTCGGCCTCTGGATCACCGCGCGATTCACCGAGCTCGCCGCCGGCCACACCACCAGCTCCGGCTCGTCGGCCTCGCGCTCGACACCCGGGTCGCTCGGCTCGCCTCGCATCGCCGCGCGCGATCGCGGCCGCGCCGTGCAGGTCGCGCTGTGGATCGACGAGCACGCCCACGAGCCGATCGACCTCGAGGCCGCCGCGCAGCAGGCCGGCCTCAGCGAGTTTCACTTCCTCCGCCTGTTCACCGCCGTCCTCGGCGTCACCCCCAAGCAGTACCTGATCCGCGCGCGGCTGCGGCGCGCCGCCCGCCTGCTCGCCGAGGACAACCGGCCGATCACCGACATCGCGTTCGACGTCGGCTTCGGCGATCTGTCCAACTTCGTCCGCACCTTCCACCGCGCCGCCGGCGTCTCGCCGCGTCGGTTCCGCCAGGCCTCGCGCGGCGATCGCAAGATCCTCCAGGATCGTCTGACCCGCGGGCTCGCCGGCTGATCGGCCGCGCCCGGCGATCGCAAGATTCTCCAAGATCGGCCCGCCCGCGATTCGTACGTTGGCTCCACAAGGAGATCACCATGTACGACCACATCGGACTGCACGTCAAAGACCTCGCCGCCGCCATCAAGTTCTACCAGGCCGCCCTCGCACCATTCGGCTACGAGCTGTGCTCGCGAGACGAGACCAGCGCCGGCCTCGGCCGCCCGAACGAGCCCGCGCTCTGGCTCTACGCCTCGAACACGGCCAGCACCGCCCACGTCGCGTTCCGCGCCGCCGATCGCGCCACCGTCGATCGCTTCCACCAGCGCGGCGCCGCGGCCGGCGGCCGCGACAACGGCAAGCCCGGCCTGCGCGCCGACTACGCCCCGACCTACTACGCCGCGTTCCTCGTCGACCCCGACGGCAACAACGTCGAGGCCGTCTGCATGGAGCCGCGATGACGCTCGCGCTGCCCACCGCCCTGGTCAGCGCCGACCGCTCCCCGAACATCTCCGAAGCGTCCGATCTCTACGGCTTCCTCGTCGGCAGCTGGCACCTCGAGGTCCGCAGCTACGCCGGCGTCGACGTCACCGGCCGCAACCTCCGCGGCGAGGTCCACGCCGCCCGCGTGCTCGAGGGTCGCGGCATCCAGGACACATGGATCATGCCGCCCCGCGGCAGCCGGACCGGCCTCGACCCGACGCAGAACATGTACGGCACGACGCTGCGCCTCTGGGACTCGTCGATCCAGGCCTGGCGGATCGCCTGGTCCAACCCCGCGAGCAACCATTACGAGCAGCAGATCGGTCGCGCACACGGCAAGGACATCGTCCAGCTCGGCGTGCGCCCCAACGGCACCACGACGCGCTGGATGTTCGTCGAGATCACGCCGCGGTCGTTCCACTGGCTCGGCGACGCTCTCGGCCCCGACGGTGCGACCTGGCTCCGCGAAGCGGAGTTCCTCGCAACCCGCGCGTAGTGTTCCATCCGCGCACACGTACTATCGTGTACCGTGGCAAAGCAGAAGGTCACGCTGACCCTCGATGTGGCGAGCTTGCAGCAGCTACGTGCCCTGGTAGGAGCGCGCCGTCTGTCCGCGAGCGTCGACGAAGCGATCGCGGCGTACGTACAACACCAGCGTCACCTCGGCGCCGTCGACGAATGGCTCGCCGAGCTCGATCGCGCGCATGGCCCCGTTCCCGTAGAAACCCTCGAATGGGCTGCCAGGCTCGTCGATCAGTGGGCCACGTCGAAGAGCGGCCGCCGTCGCAAACGAGCCAGCTGATGCTGTTGCTGGAATCGTCGCTGCCGTCCGAGCTGCGCACCCACGTGGGCGCGATGATGGCGCTCGCCGCCGACCACGCACCGCCCGCCGCGCTTTCGCGGAATCGTCACCGCTGCCGTCCGAGCTGCGCGCCCACGTGGGCGCGATGATGGCGCTCACCGCCGACCGCGCGGAAGAATAGGGCGGCGCCACCGGCGAACGGCTCGTAGTAGCGCGCGAAGTGCTCGGGCATGTGGGCGACGAGCTCAGGCAGGAGCCCTGTCTTGCCGCCGGCGGCCTTGATCATGGGGGCTGCGTGCTGCGACACGGGAGGTGCTGCGGCGATCATAGCGCCCCTTCCGATCCCCGATCAGGTCCGGCTGTTTCTCAGCCTCCCGCCGTCCCCCAAGCCGCGCTCGGCGCCCGAGGGGCGGGCGCGGCGACAAGGTACAATGCTCCCCGGATAACGCAGGGAGTGGAGTGGACCTCGGGAACACTCATTGATTGGCGAGGCCTGCCTCACCGTGGATCGCAGTCCAGACACAGGAATGGCCAGCATCACGGACAAGAGCCTGGTGAACCTTGCGTCTGCGCTCGCCTCGACGAAGTCCGGAGTGAAAGCTGCAGCGAAAGACGCTACTCGGCCGCGCCGCGCACGGTGCGGACGACCCAGGCGATGGCGGCGGCGCCGACCGCGAGGGTGACGACGAACACCGGCAGGCCGCCGGAGCCGACGGCGGTGGCGCGGCCGTGCTCGATCAGCGCGAGCCGCGGCGCCTCGCGAACCACCGCGCCGGCGAGCAGCGCCGCGGTCGTGGCGGCGGTGGTCACGGAAAGGCCCGGACCGTCGGGGCGGTGGGCGGTCCAGCCCCAGCCGAGCGCGGCGGCGATCGCAGCGATGCCGAGCAGGTAGGTCCAGCCGTGCGCGGGGTCGAAGTCGCGGCGGATCGCGAGCGCGATCGCGGAGGTCGCGCCGCAGATGATCAGCCCGGTGAGGGCCAGGGCGGCGAGCCGACGGCGCTCGGCGGCGGAGGCCGGCCACGCAGCGACGGTCGCGAACAGCGCGAGCATCGCGCCGGCCCAGATCGCGAGCCGCGGCAGGACGGCGGCATCGAGGTGGAAGCGCTCGCCGGCGGCGTACATCGCGCGCCAGCCCGCGTCGTCGAGCATCACCTGGTGGAGCTCGGTCCACGACCACGCGACGAAGCCGAAGCACGCGGCGCCGGCGCCGAGCGCGAGCCGCCGGCGATGCTCGGACGCCTTGGCGAGATAGAGCGCGTAGAAGCCGAGGATCAGCGCGGGCACGACGGCGCCCCAGCGCGGCCCCATCAAGAGGTTCGCGGTGTAGAACCGGCGCTGGTAGAGCAGCTGGAGGAACAGCAGCGGCCCGATGCCCGCGGTGATGCCGGCGCCGAGCAGGAACGGCAGCCAGTCGCGGGTGCGCTCGGCGATCGGATCGGCGCTCCGGCGCAGCGCGGCGACGAGCGCGTAGACCGTGCCGGCGGCGACGTAGCTCACCAGCACGGCGTGGAGCGCGAAGCTGACCAGGTAGAGCGCGAGCCACAGCGACTCGGTCGAGGCGTCGAACGGCCACATCATCGCGGCTCTCCCGCCGCGGCGGTCCCGGCCTCGTCGAGCCAGCGCGCGATCTGCGCGAGCGTCTCGGGCGATGCGGGCGGCGCGGCGAACCCGGCGGGCCGATCGTCGCGCTCCCAGCGCAGCAGCTGGACCAGCGCCTCGACATCCTCGGCGTTGCCGGCGAACGGCGGCATGAAGCCCTTGGTGCGCTGGAGCTTGGCGAGGTTCAAGCGCAGCTGGTCGTCGGCCCACGTCCGGGTCAGCTCGACCAGCGCGTTGGCGCCGCGCATCGTGTGGCACGCATCGCACAGCGCGCGCTCGACCCGCGCGCCGCGCGCGAGCTGCTCGCCGGGGTAGCGCTCGCGCAGCGGATACGGATCGGCCGCCGTGGCGCCGGTCCGGCGCAGTGCAGCGACCTCGTCGGGCCGGATCGAGGTCGAGTACAGCACGCCGCGCACGGTGTACGGCTTGCGCGCGCCCTCGCGCACGAACTCGCCGGCCGCGGTCGCGCCGAACGCCAGCCCGAGCAGCAAGGTCGCGGTCGCGCCGTTGATGTAGAGCCGCTGCACGATCAGCCCGGCGATGACGTAGCCGCCGACCAGGAGCGATGCGCCGGCCGCGACCCCGACGAACATGGTCATCGCCATGCTGCCGCCGAGCAGCCACGACCGGCTGTCGCCGGGCAGCACCGCGGCGAACCACAGCGCGAGCACCGGCATCACCGCGATCGGTGCCGCGAACCGCGACGCCCGCCGGATCAGCTGGGCGCGGCGGTCGCGCGGCAGGTCCATCGTGTTGATCACGATGCACGCGGCGAGCGCACCGAGCGTGGTCGACACCGCGGTGCGGAACAGCAGCGATGGCAGAAAGCTCGGGTTGAAGAACCCGGCCCACATGCCGCCGCCGTCGAGCCAGCGCCCCGGCGTGAGCTGCCACGCCAGGATGCCGTTGATCCAGAACAGGCTCATCCACGACGCCAGCGCGTACAGCGCGAGCAGCCGGAGCCGCGCGCGGCCGCCCAGCCGCCGCCCCGCGCGATAGAACGCGTAGCCCGCGGTGATCTCGACCGCGAACCACACCCACTCGGTGGCCCACAGCCAGTGAAACTCGTCGATCATGAGCCCGATCGTGCGGGCCCCGACCTGGATCGTCGTGAACCACATCGCCACCCCGGTCAGCGCGCCGACCACGAAGCTCACCAGCACCAGCACCTTGAAGTAGCCGTCGACGAACGTCCGCGCGTCCGGCAGCCCGCGCTGGCCGAGCCGCTCGAAGTACCACATCAGCATGCCGCCGCCGATCGCGAACTGTGCGAGGAACACGTGGACAATGCCGACGCCGCCGATCACCAGGCCCTTCATCAGCGGCCCGAAATCGTTCACCGGGTAATGCGCGATCGGCGAGTCGATCGGACTCACGATGCTTCGATGCTACAGCGGCCCGTCCGACAGCGGGTATTTCACGCGATCGGGTGCGTCGAAATGCCACCGCGAGCGTAGTACAACCGTCCGCCATGTCCACCCAGGCTCCCGAGCCGACCGCGCCCAGCGGCCTGGCGCACGCGATCCTGCTCGACGGCCGCGGCGGCGGCGAGCGCCTCGACTGGAACGGCATCGCGCGCTGGACCCCCGGCGACGGCGCGCTGTGGCTCAACCTGGACTACACCGCGCCCGACGCCCAGCGCTGGCTCGCGCTGGCATCGCACATCGATCCGGTGATCCGCGACGCCCTGCTCGACGACGATCCGCGCCCGCGCGCCGCCGCGCACGGCGATGCCCTGCTCCTGATCGTCCGCGCGATCAACCTCAACGAGGGCGCCGCGCCCGAGGACATGCTGTCGATCCGCGCCTGGATCGAGCCGCACCGCATGGTGACGCTGCGCCACCGCAAGTCGCGCTCGATCAAGGCGATCGCCGCCGAGCTCGATCGCGGCACCGGACCCGCCGCCATCGGCCCGCTCACCGCGTCGCTCGTCGAGCGCGTCCTCGAGTACGCCGCGACCCGGGTCGACACCCTCGGCGACGCGATCGCCGCATGCGAGGACCAGGTGCTGACCGAGACCCGCGGCGAGCTCCGCACCCAGCTCGCCGACCACCGCCGTCGCGCGATCGCGCTGCGCCGGTTCCTCGCCCCGCAGCGCGAGGCGTTCGCCCGGCTCGCCCAGGTGCCCGTGCCGTGGCTCGACGCCAACGCGCGCGCCCGGATCGTCGAGTCCGCCGACCGGATGACCCGCACCGTCGAGGAGCTCGACGCCGCCCGCGACCGCGCCGCCGTCACCCAGGAGGAGCTGCAGTCCAAGGTCGGCGAGACCACCAACCAGCGGCTCTACGTCCTGTCGATGATCACCGCGGTGTTCCTGCCGCTCGGCTTCGTGTGCAGCCTGCTCGGCGTCAACGTCGGCGGCGTGCCGCTGCAGCACGAGGACTGGGCGTTCTGGGCGCTGTGCGGCCTGTTCGTCGGCTTCGTCGCGCTCCAGCTCTGGTTCTTCCGCCGCCGCGGCTGGTTCGGCTGAGCGACATATCCGAGCGCCGAGCTGCGAGCCGCCCGCGTCCCACCGCCGGCGGTCCGCCCATTCACGGCCGCGTGGCTTGCAGGAAGCTCTCGATCGCCGGCCACACCAGGTCCGGCCGTTCCACATACGGAAAATGCGACGCGCCCGGCACCTTGACCAGCTTCGCCGCCGGCATCGCCGCCGTCCACTCCTCGACCAGGTCGATCGGGATCGCATCGCTCTCGCCGTGGATGACCAGGGTCGGCGCCTTGACCGCGGCGAGGCCGGGCCGGAAGTCCCAGTCGCCGAGCGATTCCGACGTGTGCGGGCCCGCGACGCTCATGCCCGCCCGGATCGCATCGCCGCCCGCGCTGCAGAAGTCGCCCGTCACGCGGCTCGCCAGCTCCGGGCGATCGACGCGCGGCTTGACCCCGATCGCCCAGTACGCGCGGCACGCCGCCACCGGATCCGGCCCGTGGACCATCGCATCCTCGAGCCGGGCCATCTCGGCGCGCTCCTCGGGCGTCAGCCGGCCCTCCAGCGTCGCGCCGTAGCGCTTCTCGAAGTCCCCGGCGCGCGGCGGCACGGGCCCCAGGAAGATCATCCGCGCCACCCGATCCGGATGCGCGATCGCATAGCTCGCCGCGATCGCCGGGCCGAACGAGTGCGCGACGAGCGTCATGCGGCCGAGGCCGAAATGCGCGCGCAGCGCGTCCAGATCGGCGACATGGCGCGCCATCGTGAACAGCGCCGGATCGTCGCGCAAGAGCTCCGAGCGCCCGGCGCCGCGCTGATCGTAGAACACCAGCCGGTGCCGCTCCGCCAGCGGCGCGAAGTCCGGCACCATGTAGCCACTGTCCATCCCCGGTCCGCCGTGGATCATCACCAGCACGTCCGGCCCGCGGCCGACCACCCGATAGAACAGCTTCGCACCATCGCCCGCGAACTGCCCCTCTTCGGCAACGCCCGCCGGAGACGCCGGCGCGCTCGCATGACAGCCCAGCAGCATCGCGATCCAGGGTACCAGCAGGTTCTTGCTCCGCACGGCCGGACCATCGCACGGAACACGCCGGGATGTTTTCTGGCGCGCTCCGCTGTCCTCCGTGATTCTTGCGACCCGGCCATGGTCAGGAAGAAGGAGAAGCGCCCAGCGCCCACACCGCAGAGAGGAACAGCTCGTGCGCCGTGGCGTATCCAGTTTTCAAACGGCACATGGACGAGGATCCGGCGCAGCCGGTGCCCGCCCGCGAGTTTCTCGATCGCTGCCCTACCGCGGTGGCCGCGAAGCTCGTCGCCGTGGTGAAGGCCGTTGCAGACGCACCGCCACCTGCTATCAGCGGCCGCTGGAAGAGGGAAGCGATGCATGGCGACATGAATGGCTTCTATGAAGTCCGCGTGGACGGCCCGAAGCGCCACCACTATCGGCTGTTCTGTGTGCTCGAGCGTGAGGGAGCGAAGGTCGGTCTCGGAGGGCCGAGCCTGGTGGTCATCGCGGGCAAGGACAAGCCATTCCGCACGGTGCTCGCGGCAGCAGACTATGCAGAGGTAAGGCACCTCGGGCGCGAGTACCTATCACACATCCCACGCAGCATCGAGCGATGAGGCTCATGCGCGCGCGCCGTCGGATATCTGCCTCGATGGCCGATTCGGCACGAGCTCGAGGTGGAAGCCGAGAGCGGCGGCCAGCTTCAGCACCGTGGCGAGTGTTGGGTTCGAGTCGGTGGCGGTGAACAGGCGCCGCACGATCTCCGGCCGGGCCTCGATCTGCCGAGCGAGTTCGGCCTTGCTCACCCCCACGAGCAGGCGAGCGTGGTCGAGCGCCCGTATGAGGGCGTCGGTGGAGTCGATGACCGCGCGCGCCTCCGTGTATGCCGAAGCGAACGCGGGATCCTTCATCCGGCGGTCAAAGTACCTGTCGAAAGCCGTCTTCTTGCGAGGCATCGGCATCACCCCACTGTACGTAACATATAAGTCACGCACAGGCAAGCGCCGAGCCGCCGCCGGGCCTGCTAGCGGCCGGAGGCGTCGATCACGGGCGGCTCGCCGGCGACGCCGCGGATGAACATGGCCTGGGCGCCGTGGGCGAGGTAGCGGCCCTCGTCGTCCCAGACGTCGACGTCGGAGATCGCCCAGCCGGCGCGGGCGCGCCGCGAGGTGATCGCGCAGAGCAGCCACTCGCGCGAGGTGTCGTCGATGACGTAGGTGGTGAGATCGAGGCTCGGCGCGTGGAAGCGGTAGCTGCCCGGGCCGATCGCGCGGTGGAGCGCGGCCGGCATCATGTCGATCAGCGGCATCAGCGCGAGGCGATCGAGCCGGCCGTGTGCGTCGCGCTGCGGGGTGCGGTAGCGCACCCAGCGGGCATAGCGCGGCGGACCCGCGGCCTCGCCGTCGTGGCCGAACCGGGCGCCGTCGGCGATCCGGTACTCGAGCTGCTGGTGGAACCGCAGGAGGACGTGCGGGCTGGAGCGCGACGCGTTGTCGACCGACAGCGCGTCGGCGAGCGAGCGCACGCGCGGGAGCGGCACGCCGCGCACGTCGGGGCCCTTGCGCTCGCGCAAAAACGTCGCGAGCACCTCGAGGCCGGGCTCGCCGGAGGCGTCGTGCAGCGCCACGCGGACCTGCGCCGCGCTGCCGCCGCGCCGCAGCACGACCACGTCGGACACGAGCGGTCCGTGCTTGATCGGCGTGCAGAAGATCGTGGTCGCCGAGGCGAAGCGCAGCGCGGGGTCTGCGAGCTCGGCGGCGGCCGCGCGCAGCGCGCAGGTCATCACCACGCCGCCCGACGGCAACAGGAAGTCCCAGTGGTGGGGCAGCAGGGTGTGGTAGCGGCCGGGCGTGTGGGAGTCGGCGCGCGCGGCGGTGTCGACGGCGAGATCGGCGAACATCGCGGGGTACCTTAACGCAATGCGCTGCGCGGCGATCAGCCCGCGCCGCTGCGCGGCGATCATGCGGCGGGCCGCCGGCGGGCGCACACCACCTCGCCGCGCTCGGTCAGCCGCTGCTTGAGCAGCGCGCGCGCCCGGCTGATCCGCACGCCGACGGTGCCCTTGGCGATGTTGAGCTGGCGCGCGATGTCCTTGTAGCTCCTGGATTCGAACGCAAACATGCGGAACGTCTCGCGCAGCGCCGGCGGCAGCGCCGACACCTCGCGCTCGATGGCGCTGGTGTCGAGGTCCTGCCACCACGGCCGCGCCGCGGTCTCGGCCGCCACGTCGTCGACCTCGTCGTTGACGACCACGCGCGCCGCGCGGTTGTGGCGGAGCCGGTCGATGATCAGGTGGCGCAGCACCACGCCCATCCAGGCCTGCGGATTGTCGACGGGCGCCCGGTACGGGGCGGAGCGCACCCAGCGCTCGAGGACGTCCTGCGCGAGGTCCTCGGGGTCGGAGCAGCCGCGGCCGAACCGCCGGGCGAGGCCTACAACGTATCGACGATGCTCGTGAATCATGCTGACCGGCGCTTGCACACGCAATCTCCCTGGCCGCGGCTCGGGGTCCGTCGCGCCCTGCTCGCGACGGCCGAGGCGGCCTTTCCCTGGTAGTTGCAGCAACCGGCCGGGTGTTACAGCGCGGCCGAGCTTGCCCGGATCAGCGTCAGCGGACGGCGAGCCGGAGCGCGCGGGCCAGCCGCTCGAGGTTGGCGGCGGCCTGGGCGGAGTCGTCGTCGCCGGCGGCCCCGCGGCGCCGCAGGTCGGGCAGCCGGTCGAGCAGGCGCCAGGTCGCGTTCTGGGCGAGCCACAGATCGACCGCGCTGCGCATCCGGGCCGCGACCTCGGCGGCGCGGGCGATGGTGTCGAGGGCCGCGACATCGAGCGTCCCGTCGGGCCCGACCACGTGCTCTATCAGCCGGCGCAGGCCCTCGCTGGCGGCGAGCGCGATCTCGGGGGTGTCGAGGCTGACCTTGACGTCGAGCGCCTCGATGATGTGCTCGCGCAGCTGCGAGAAGCTCGCATGGTCGGCGCGCAGGGTGCCGAGCACGCGGCGGCGCAGCGTGGCCTCGGCGATCGCGTGCAGGACCTCGGGCACCGGCAGGTCGTGGGCGACCAGCCAGCGGATCAGCGGCGCGTGGCGATCGTAGGCGGCGGCGAGATCGGCGTCGGCGCCGGCGAGCGCATCGGCGAGCACCGCGCCCAGCACGCGCTCGCGGCTGCCCGGCAACAGCGACGACAGCGACAGCTCGTGGCCGGGGAAGTGGCGCGCGATCGCGCGCTGCGCGGCGAACACGTCGGCGGTGCGGAACGCGCCGGTCAGCTCCTCGACGATCGCGGCCCACCCGTCGCGCGGCGGCGGCGGCCGCACCCCGCCGGTCACGTGCTGCTCGCCGAGGTGAAGGCCGGCGAAGCACAAGGTCGTCGCGATCTCGGTCAGCTGCGAGCGCACGCGGACGATGCCGGCGACCATCCGGGTCCGCCCGGTGCGGCGCTCGATGTGGTCGACGAACTCGACGTGATAGCCGTAGACGTCGATGCTGCGCGGCGCGTCGGGCTCGATCAGCGCGTGGACCGCGACGTGCGCCGAGACCTTGGTCGAGTCGACCCGCGCCGGCTGGACGCGGCGGGTCCAGACCTGGCGGCCGTCGCCCTCCTCGGCGAGGTTGGAGCTCGCCGCGCTCAGCCGGTCGATCAGCTCGGGCTCGATCGGCGCGCCGCCGACCTCGTCGACCAGCTCGGCGACCCGCGCGGCGTACTGCATGCACTGCACGGTCTCGATCCCCGAGAGGTCGTCGAAGTACCAGCCGCAGCTGGTGTACATGAGCATCGCGTGGCGCGCCAGCTCCATCAGCGACAGCGCCCGGACGCGCTCCTCGGGGTCGAGCGGGTGCGCGGCGTGGCTCGCGAGGAAGCGGTCGCGCGCGGCCGGCGTGCGATCGAGGACGACCGCGATGTACGCGTCGCGCGCGCCCCACGGATCGCGGAACAGTATCCGCCCGACGTTGTCGAGCGCGGCCGCGGCCTGGTCGCGCAGCCAGTCGAAGGTGTCGCGTAGCGGCCGGCGCCAGCGCTGGTTCCAGCCCGGGTGGCCGGCGCTGCAGCCGCAGTCCTCGCGCCATCGCGCGGTGCCGTGGACGCAGCTCCACGACGTGTTCTCGGCGATCGCGACCTCCCAGGTCGCCGGCACCCGGGCGCGGAACTCGGCGTAGTTGGTCAGCCGCGTGCCGTTCCAGCCGTGCTCGACCTGCTGCAGCGCCCAGGCCAGCGCCATGTCGCCGTAGCGGTGGTGGTGGCCGTAGGTCTCGCCGTCGGTCGCGATGTGGCACAGCGTCGGGTCGCCGCCCTCGACGGCGGCGCGCGCGGTCATCCGCGAGATGATCTGGTGGCCGTCGGCGAGCAGGCGCTCGAACGCGACCGCCTGCGAGGTCGCGCCGTCGTAGAAGAACACATCGATCGAGCGGCCCGACGGCAGCTGGCAGCGATACGCGCGGCCGGTGTCGATCGGCTGGGTCCGCCACGCGCCATCCGGCGGCCGCCACGCCCGGGCCGGGTGCGGCGCGAGCACGGCGAACGCGATGCCGTCGGCGGCGAGCGCCTCGAGCGACGGCGTGTCGACCGCGCACTCGGGCAGCCACATGCCCTCGGGCGCGCGGCCGAACCGGCGCTCGAAGTCGGCGATGCCCCAGCGCACCTGGGTCGCGCGATCGCGCCCCGACGCGAGCGGCAGGATCATGTGGTTGTAGGCCTGGGCCATCGCCGAGCCGTGCCCGCCGAACCGCGCCGCGCTCGCGCGATCGGCGGCGATCACCGCCTCGTGCACGTCGGGCGCGTGGTCCGCGAGCCAGGACATCAGCGTCGGCCCGACGTCGAAGCTCATCCGCTGGTAGTTGTCGACGATCGCGATGATCTGGTTCGTGTTGTCGACCACCCGGGCCGCCGCGTTGGGCCGGTAGCACTGCGCGGTGACCCGCTCGTTCCAGTCGCGGTACGGGTGCGCGCTGGGCTGCGGCTCCACTGCTTCGAGCCACGGGTTCTCCCGGGGTGGCTGGTAGAAGTGGCCGTGGATGCAGATCCACTTGTCGGTCACGATTCCGCCGCAAATACTACGACGGCGAGCGGCGGCACGGTGACCAGGAGCGAATGTTCGTGACCGCGGCACGCCACCGGCTCGGCCGGCATCCCACCCTGGTTGCCCATCCCGCTCCCGCCGTAGACCGTCGCGTCCGAGTTGAGGACCTCGCGCCAGAACCCGCGGCGCGGCACGCCGATCCGGTAGCCCTCGCGCGGCACCGGCGTGAAGTTGGCGACCACGACGATCGAGCAGTCACCGGCCTCGCCGTGGCGGGCGTAGACCAGCACGCAGGCCTCGCGGTCGTCGCCGACCAGCCAGCGCATCCCCCAGGGCTCGCAGTCGCCGACGTGCAGGGCGCGATACGCCCGGTAGGTCGCGTTGAGATCGGCGACCCAGCGCTGGAGGCCGTCGTGCGCCGGGTGCCCCGCGATCGCCCAGTCGAGCTCGCCGTCGTGGTTCCACTCGCTCCACACCCCGAGCTCGCCGCCCATGAACAGCAGCTTCTTGCCCGGCAAGGTCCACTGGTAGCCCAGGAGCAGGCGCAGGGTCGCGTACTTCTGCCACGGGTCGCCCGGCAGCTTGGCGAGCAGCGAGCGCTTGCCGTGGACGACCTCGTCGTGCGACAGCGGCAGCACGAAGTTCTCGGAGAACGCATACACCGAGCGAAACGTCAGCTCGTTGTAGTGCCAGCGCCGGTGGATCGGGTCGCGCGCCATGAAGCCGAGCGTGTCGTGCATCCAGCCCAGGTCCCACTTGTAGCCGAAGCCCAGCCCGCCGGACTCGGGCGGCCGCGACACGCCGCCCCACGCCGTCGACTCCTCGGCGATGGTCTGGACGTCGGGGAACGCGGTGTACACGGCGCGGTTGCAGTGCTGCAGGAAGCTGATCGCGTCGCGGTCGTGGTTCGAGCCGTCCTCGTTGGGCACCCACTCGCCCGGCTTGCGCGAGTAGTCGCGGTACAGCATCGAGGCCACGCCGTCGACCCGCAGGCCGTCGACGTGGTAGCGGTCGAGCCACGAGATCGCCGACGAGATCAGAAACGATCGGACCTCGTGGCGGCCGTAGTTGAAGATGTAGCTGGTCCAGTCGGGATGGAAGCCGCGGCGCGGGTCGGCGTGCTCGAACAGGTGCGTGCCGTCGAACAGGCCCAGGCCGTGCGCGTCGGTCGGGAAGTGCGCCGGCACCCAGTCGATGATCACGCCGACCCCCAGCTGGTGCAGCCCGTCGATCATCGCCATCAGGTCGTCGGGCGCGCCGTAGCGCGTGGTCGGCGCGAAGTAGCCGGTCACCTGGTAGCCCCACGAGCCGTAGAACGGGTGCTCCATCAGCGGCATCAGCTCGACGTGGCTGAACCCGAGGCGCTGGACGTGCTCGCCGAGCCGCGCGCCGAGCTCGCGGTAGCCCAGCACCTCGTTGTGGTCGCGCCGCCATGATCCGGCGTGGGCCTCGTAGATGCTGACCGGCGCCGAGCGCGCGAAGCGCTGACCGCGGGTCGCCATCCACGCCGCGTCGCCCCACTCGTGGTTCGGCTGCCAGACGATCGACGCCGTCGCCGGCGGGTGCTCGGCGCGCGCGGCGAACGGGTCGGCCTTGTCGCGGATCACCCCGTCGCGGCCGGTGATGGCAAACTTGTACCGGGCCCCGTGGCCGATCCCCGCGACCACGCCCTCCCAGATCCCGGAAGACCCGCGCATCGCCAGCGAGTCGCGGCCCGGACGCCAGGAATTCCAGTCACCTATCACGCCGACCGCGGTGGCATTCGGTGCCCACACCGAAAAGTACGTCGCACCGGACACCACATGGGCGCCTAACTTGTCATGAAGCCGGTAATGTGTGCCCTGGTTGAACAGGTACAGGTCGTCGGAGGTGAGCAGCGAGGTCACGTCGGGGCGAGAATACCCAGCCCCGCGCACGCGGCGACCGCAGGTCCCCCTCATCTATCTCGTCCACCTGTACGCCGGTGGGAGTATGGTGTGCAAATGCGAGCTTTCGCTACCCTCCTGATCGCTGTCGTCGCATGTCACGCGTCACCGCCGCCTGCCCCATTCGTGCACAGGCCGGCGCCGCCGCCGGCGCCCATCGCAGCGCCGGCGCCGCGGGAAGCGGCCCCCGTGGCACAGAAGCTCACCGCGGACACGCCGCGCACGACCGTCGAGGGTGCCACGTTCATCGCTCCGGCCGGCTGGACGATCACCGTGCGCGGCTCCGCCACGATCCTCGAGGCGCCGGAGCCGGGCTCGCGGATCGCACTGATCGACGTCCACGCCAAGGCCGCCGACGGCGCCGTCGCGGTCGCCTGGGCGGCCTACAACCCGCCCAGGTACTGGGCGCTCAAGCGCGCCACCCCCGAGGAAGATCGCGACGGCTGGGTCGATCAGAAGCAGTACATCTACGAGACCTCGCCCGGCGAGCACCGCGCCGTCATCGCCCATGCCGCGCGCCACGACGGCGTGTGGACCGTCGGCATCTTCGACATGGACCAGGCGGTCGCCGAGAAGCGCGCCAGCCAGATCGGCCTGATCTTCAGCCGGCTCCTGCCCAGGGACTACCAGCGCGAGAGCTTCGCCGGCAAGACCGCCAGCAAGCTCGACGCCGAGCGGCTCCACCTGCTGACCTCGTTCATCGACGAGTCGCGCGACAGCTTCGGCGTTCCCGCGATCGCGCTCGGCATCGTCCAGGACGGCAAGGTCGTGTTCGCCGACGGCTTCGGCAGCAAGGAGCTCGGCAAACCGGGCCGCCCCGACGCCGACACGCTGTTCATGATCGCCTCGAACACCAAGGCGCTCACGACGCTGCTGCTCGCCAAGCTGGTCGATAGCAAGCGGCTGACCTGGGACACGCCGGTGATCCGGCTGATGCCGTCGTTCAAGCTCGGCGACGACGCGACCACCAGCAGCGTGCTGGTCAAGCACCTGATCTGCGCGTGCACCGGCCTGCCGCGCCAGGACCTCGAGTGGGTCATGGAGTTCAAGTCGGCGACGCCGGCGAGCTCGCTCAAGCTCCTCGGCACGATGCAGCCGACCAGCCAGTTCGGCGAGATGTTCCAGTACTCCAACCTGCTCGCCGCCGCGGCCGGTTACGTCGCGGCCTACGTCGTCTCGCCGCGCAAGGAGCTCGGCGCCGGCTACGACGCCGCGATGCACGCCGAGGTGTTCGGCCCGCTCGGCATGACCGCCACCACCTTCGACTACGCGCGCGCCCTGCGCGGCAACCACGCCGGCGCCTACGGCCTGGACATCGACGGCAACCCCGCGCCCGCGCTGATGGCCATCAACTACGCCGCGATCCCGGTGCGCCCCGCCGGCGGCGCGTGGAGCAACGTGCGCGACATGCTCCGCTACGTCGAGATGGAGCTCGCCCTGGGCAAGCTGCCCGGCGGCAAGCGCTACATCGCCGAGGACGCCCTGCTCGCCCGGCGCGCGCCGCAGGTCGCGATGGGCAAGGACACGAGCTACGGCATGGGCCTGATCGTCGACCACACCTGGGGCATCCCCGTCGTCCACCACGGCGGCGACCTCGTCGGCTACCACAGCGACATGATCTGGCTGCCCGACCACAACGTCGGCGCCGTCATCCTGACCAACTCCGACGCCGGCGCGGTCATCCGCGGCGCGTTCCTCCGCAAGCTGCTCGAGGTGCTGTTCGACGGCCAGCCGCTCGCCGACGCCGAGCTCGCCGCCGCCGGCCGCCAGCTGCGCGCCGCGATCGCCAGCGAGCGCGAGCGCCTGATCGTCCCCGCCGCCGACGACGACGCCGGCAAGCTCGCCGCCCACTACCACAACGACGCGCTCGGCGACATCGCGGTGTCGCGCGACAAGGGCGCCACCTACTTCGACGTCGGCGAGTGGCGGACCCCGGTCGCGTCGCGCCACAACCCCGACGGCTCGGTCTCGTTCATCACGATCACCCCCGGCATCACCGGCCTCGAGGCCGTGGTCGGCTCGGCCGACGGCAAGCGCACGCTGGTGATCCGCGACGCCCAGCACCAGTACGTATTCACCGAGAACTAATCGGGAACTGCCGGGTTCCCGATCCCGCGACCGATCCGGCGCCGGCGCCGACGACGAGATCGCGCCCGACCCCGCGCTCGCATGGCGCGAATGGGGTAGTGTGGTGTCGTCCGTCTGCCTGCGTGTGTAGACTCGAAACGGAGGACTCCATGTCGAAGCCGAAGTCGTGCGTCTCTGCGCTCTCGGTCGCGGCGTTGACCAGCATCGCCCTGCTGACCGCCGGATGCGACAAGAAGAAGGCCGAGAACCAGGAAGCCAAGACCGCAACCCCGGCGGCCGCCCCGATGGTCTCGGAGAAGACCGGCACGCCGGGGGTCACCGCGACCGAGATCAAGATCGGCCAGTCGACCACCTACAGCGGCCCGGTCTCGGCCTACGGCGTGATCGGCAAGACCGAATCCGCCTACTTCAAGATGATCAACGACAAGGGCGGGATCAACGGCCGCAAGATCAACTTCATCAGCCTCGACGACGGCTACTCCCCCGCCAAGGCGGTCGAGAACGTCCGCAAGCTGGTCGAGAACGAAGGCGTCGCGCTGATCTTCAACAACCTCGGCACCGCGCCCAACGTCGCCGTCCAGAAGTACCTCAACGAGCGCAAGGTCCCGCACCTGTTCGTCGCCACCGGCGCCGACCGCTGGGCCGACCGCGAGCACTTCCCGTGGACGATCGGCTTCCAGCCCAGCTACCAGGGCGAGGCCCGGATCTATGCCCGCTACCTGATGAAGGAGAAGCCCAATGCCAAGCTCTGCGTACTGTACCAGAACGACGACTTCGGCAAGGACTACCTGCTCGGCCTCAAGGCCGGGTTCGGCGACAAGCACGACAAGTTCGTGGTCAAGACCCAGTCCTACGAGGTCACCGATCCGACCATCGATTCGCAGATCGTCAGCCTGCAATCCGCCGGCTGCGACACCCTGCTCACCGCGACCACGCCCAAGTTCGCCGCCCAGTCGATCCGCAAGATCTACGACATCGGCTGGAAGCCGCTCCACATCATGAGCGGCGTGGCGGTGTCGCGCTCCGCCGTCCTCATCCCCGCCGGCCTCGAGAAGGCCGTCGGCATGATCAGCGCCGGCTACATCAAGGACATCACCGACCCGTCCCTCGCCAACGACGCCGGCCTGAACGAGTTCCGCGACTTCGCCAAGCAGTACCTCACCGGCTTCGACCTCAACGACGGCAACATCCTCTACGGCTTCGCGGTCGCCCAGACGCTGGTCAAGGTGCTCACCCAGTGCGGCGACGACCTGTCCCGCGACAACATCATGAAGCAGGCCACCAACCTCAAGAACATCGCGCTCGGCGTCCTCGGCCCAGGCATCGCGATCACCACCGGCCCCAGCGACTACCGCCCCCTCGAGCAGGTCCAGTTCGGCCGCTTCAACGGCAACAACTTCGTCACCTTCGGCGACGTCCTCACGACCGACTGAACGGCGTCATGCGCCGGCGGCGAGCCCGCCGCGCGAGATCCGGCACGAGCACACGTCGGGCCGGAATCCGGCGATCAGCGGCAGGCGGTCGTCGGAGGGGCGGCGGTCCACTATGCTGGGTCGGTGGTGGAACCGCGCGCAGTCGTGCCTGGGAGCGCCGCGCGCGAGCATCGCGAGGCGCTGGTGCTGCTGGCGCTGTGCGGTCTTCTGTGGAGCGCGGCCGGCCTCTTGATCAAGCTGGTCGACTGGAACGCCCCGGCGATCTGGTCGGCGCGCAGCGCGATCTGCGCGGCTGCGATCTGTGCGGTGCGCCGGCCGTCGTTCGCGCGGATCTCGGCGGCGGAGTGGCGCGCGGCGGTTGCGCTGGCCGCGACCACCGGGCTGTTCATCCTCGCCAACAAGCTCACGACCGCGGCCAACGCGATCCTGATCCAGTACTCGGCACCGGTCTGGGTCGCGCTGCTGGGCTCGTGGCTGCTCGGCGAGCGGGCCCGCCGGATCGACTGGTTGACGATCGCGCTGGTGCTGGTCGGGATCACGCTGTTCTTCTTCCATCAGCTGACGTTCGATCATGTCGCCGGCAACCTGGTGGCGCTGGTCAGCGGCATCGTCACGGCGCTGTACACGCTGTCGATCCGCAAGGTCGCGATGACCGGCGGCGCCGCGGCCACCGATCCGCTGCGCCCGATCTTGCTCGGTAACCTGATCGCGACGGTGGTCGGCGCTCCGTTCCTGCTCGCGTCGCCGCCGCCGGGCGTCGCCGGATGGACCACGCTCGCTGCGCTCGGCATCTTCCAGCAAGCGCTGCCCTACGTGCTCTATGCGCGCGCGATCCGCCGCGCCTCCGCGCTCGAGGCGATCCTGATCCCGGTGATCGAGCCGATCCTGTCGCCGGTCTGGGTCGCGCTCGGCGTCGGCGAGCTACCGGGCGGCTGGGCGCTCCTCGGCGGCGCGATCGTCGTCACCGCGGTCACGGCGCGCGCCGTGATCGGTCGCCGACGTCACTGAGATCGAGGACCAGGCGCGACGTCCGCGGCTCACCGAGCGCCGGTGCGAAGATCGAGGATGAGCCGTGCGCGATCGCACCGGAAACGGAGCAATGCCGGCGAGATGTGATGCGCCCGGCACCGCGCGCCTGCATTGCACGGCGGTGATGACGTGGCGCGGCATGATGATCACCTCGATCTGGAATGGGCCGTGACGAGCCAGGTACGCTGGCGCCAGGAGAAGTCGGATGCGAACGTGGCCCGTCAGTATCGCCATCGCCGTCCAGCTCGGTGCAGCGCACACCGCCGATGCACTGGATGGCCATCGCAACGTCGCGCAGTACGCGCAGACGCACTTCGCCGCGCGCGACGGCATGCCGCACGGCTACGCCGGCGCGATCGCGCAGACCGCGGACGGTTATCTGTGGAGCGCCAGCCAGGAGGGGTTGTCGCGGTTCGACGGCACGGGGTTCACCACGTTCGACCACCGCAACACCGAGGGCGTGCCGGCCAACGTGTTCACGGCGCTCGCGGTCGACGCCGCCGGGACGCTGTGGGCCGGGACCTACGACCACGGCGTCCTGCACCTGGTCGGCGGCGAGTTCCGCGCGGTGGCGTGGGAGCCGGGGCCGCAGGAGCAGCGGGTGCGCGCGCTGGCGTTCGACGGCAACGGCGATCTGTGGATCGGGATGCGCGATCGCGGCGTGGTCAGGCTGCACGCCGGCGCGCTGGTCGGCGCGCTGACCACGCACGACCGGCTGCCCAGCGACGACGTCCGCACGTTCCTGCTCGCGCGCGACGGCACGATGTGGATCGGCACGTTCAAGGGGCTCGTGCGCTGGAGGGCGGGCCAGATCGCGCCGGGCCCGGCCGCGCTCGACGGCAGCACGATCCACGCGATCGCGCAGGACGCGCAGGGCGATCTGTGGTGCGCGACCGACAAGGGCGTCGCCCGCGTCCGCGGCGACACCGTCGAGCTCCGCGACGGCAGCCGGCTGCCGGCCGGCGATGCCCACAGCGTGCTGTTCGATCGCGACGGCAACCTGTGGATCGGCACCAGCGCCGGGGTCGCGCGGATGACGCCGGACGGAGAGATCCAGCGGCTGCCGCAGCCCGGGGTGCTGATCCTGGCGCTGTTCGAGGACAGCGAGGGCAACCTGTGGGTCGGCAGCAAGAAGGGGCTCGACCGGCTGCGCGACGGCGACGTGATCCCGGTCGGTGCCACCGAGGGATTGACCGACGAGGCCGCCGAGGGCGTGCGCGAGGATGTCACCGGCGCGATGTGGATCACCACGTCGGACGGGCTGTTCGTGATCCCGCCCGGACAGACGGCGGCGACCAAGGTCGTCGGCGACCGCGGCATCATGTACGCGATCTATCCCGACTCGCACGGCGACGTGTGGTTCGGCGGGCGCGATGGCGACATCGGCCGCTGGCACGCCGGCCGGTTCACCTGGCTCGGCCACCAGCGCTGGGAGCGCATCCGGTCGTTCGCCGAGATCGGCGACGAGCTGTGGATCGGCAACGATCACGGTCTGTACCGGCTGCGAGGCCAGCGCCTCGACGATGCCGAGGCGATCGTGTCGGGCGTCGCGGTCGGCCAGATCGTGCCCGACGCGGCCGGCTCGCTGTGGCTGGCGACCGCCGGCGGTGGCCTGATGCACTGGCGCGACGGCTCGCTGGTGCCGGTTCCGCCGGGCGGCCCGCCGCGCAACACGCCGGTCGACACGATCCTGCTCGATCCCGACGGCACGATGTGGGTGGGGACCGGCGGCAGCGGGCTGTGGCGGCTGCGCGACGGCCGCTGGTTCGCGTTCACGACGCGCGACGGGATGTTCGACGACCTGATGTGGACCGTCCTCGACGACAGGCGCGGCAACCTGTGGATGTCGTCGAACCGCGGGATCTGGCGCGTGAGCCGCGAGCAGCTCGAGGCCCGTGCCGCGGGCCGGCGCGCCGCGATCGACTCGGTGGTCTACGGCGAGGCCGATGGCATGCGCGATCGCGAGTGCAACGGCGCGAACGACCCGGCGGGCTGGCGGGCCCACGACGGCCGGCTGTGGTTCCCCACCGGCAAGGGCGCCGTCGTCATCGATCCGGCGCACCTCCACACGACCCGGCCGCCGAACGCGGTGCTCGAGACCGCGCGGGTCGACGGCCAGCCGCAGCACCTGTCGGCGCGGCTCGCGCTGGCGCCCGGCGCCGGCCGCCTCGAGATCGGCTACACGGCGCCCACGCCACGCGGGCTGCAGCGGCTGCACTACCGCTACCGGCTCGAGGGCTTCGATCACGACTGGAACGACGCCGGCATGCAGCGCATCGCGCAGTACACCAACCTCGCGCCCGGCGAGTACCGCTTCGTCGTCGAGGCCGGGCTCGACGGCGCGTGGGGCCACGCCGCCACGCTGGAGGTGACCTTGCCGCCGCTGTTCTACCAGACCGGCTGGTTCATCGCGCTGGCGGCGCTGTCGATCGCGCTGGCGATCGTGGCGGTGCCGCTGGTCCGCGTGCGCCAGCTCCGGCTCCGCGCCCGCGAGCTCGACCGGCGGGTCCAGGAGGCGGTCAGCGAGCTCAAGGTGCTGTCGGGCATGCTGCCGATCTGCGCGTGGTGCAAGAAGATCCGCGACGATCGGGGCTACTGGAGCAAGATCGAGGCGTATCTCAGCGCGCGCACCGACGCCCAGTTCACGCACGGCATCTGCCCCGAGTGCACCGACAAGATGCTCTCCGACGACCCGACCAGCCGCAACACGCCGCCGGTGTCTCCCGCGTGAGCGCCGGCAGGCCTCAGCGCAGGATGTCGTGGAACGACGGGGATCGTCAGGACATTGATGTCCCTAGAAGCAGGGCGCCCAGGTCGACAGCGCGGACCGGATCGGCTCGCGCAGCGGCTCGGCCTTGGCGGCGTTGAACGTGTTGTTCGCCGCCGTGGCGCTGGTCGAACCGTCGATGAAGATGCCCCAGACGAAGCTGCGGCTGCCGACGAGGCCGCGCGTGCACTGCGGGATCTCGGCCGAGCCGGCCACGGAGCGGTACTCGAGGCACGGGCTCGACGGACACAGCGTGTAGCCGCCCGCCTTGTAGTGGGTCAGGAGCCGGCTCTTGAACTGGCTGATCTCGGTCGCGTTGAGGCCGAACGCGGGCGCCTCGGCGTCGACGATGGCGTTGACCGCGCTCTGGATGCCGGTGAAGTCACCGGCCTGGGCCGGCATCCGCGAGTACAGCTCCGGCCGGTTGGTCGACGACAGGAGCGTGCCGTTGGCGATGCCTTCGTAGATCACGCCGGCGTCGGCGAGCGTCATCTGGTTGGCGGGTGGGCCGCCGCAGCCGGGGTAGTGGTTGAGGTGCGTGCCGGTCAGGCCGATGTTCTGGGCGGTCTGGTTGATCGCGGCGAAGCCGTAGGTGTCGATCATCGCCCTGGTGCGCTGGTTGTCCGAGCTCTCGAGCATCTGCAGGATCGCGTTGCCCATCGGCTCGGTGCCGGTGATCGTGCTGGTCGGGCAGCTGCCCGACGCGGGTGGCGCGTAGACCACGACGCTCTGGCCCAGGCTGGCGCCGGCGTCGACCTGCTCCATCGCGTGGAGGCCGATCAGGATCTTGATCGAGCTCGCCGGCTCGAAGATCCGGCTGTCCTGGAGGCTGGCCTGCACGCCGCCGCCGACCTGCTTGAGGTAGAGGCCGGTCTCGCCGTCGGTGCCGCTGCGCAGGATCTGGCCGACGCGCGTGGACGCGGCGTTCGAGTTGTTGACCATCACCGCGGCGAACCGGCGCGAGCCGTTGATGAAGTAGCTCTTGACGTCGAGCAGGCGCGCGCCGTTCTGCGACAGCCGATCGCCGAGGTCGGCCGCCGACAGCCCGTAGTACCACCACCAGTAGATGCCCGGGTTCTGCTCCATGACGACGTTGAACGTCGAGCCGCCGGCGTCGGCCGGCTCGATGGAGATCAGGAACGCGTTGTTCTGCGACAGCAGGCTGCCGACCTGGCTGCCGGTGACGCCGTAGTACCACCACCACGCCATCGCATCGCCGCCGGTGTTGGGGATCATCACCACCGCGTAGCGGGTGACGCCGCCGGTGACGTACGACCGGAAGTCGACCAGGCGTGCGTTGTTCTGCGACAGCAGCGTGGCGATCTGCGACGTCGTCACGCCGTAGTACCACCACCAGCCCTTGGCGTCGGCGCCGGTGTTGCTGATCAGCACCGCCGCGAAGTACGTGGTGCCGCCGACGTCGTAGGCGTCGAGGCTCACGATGCGCGCGTTGAGGCTGTTGATGTTGGCCGACAGCTGGCTCGCGGTCAGGCCGTAGTAGTACCACCAGCTCTTGGCGTAGCTGCCGGTGTTGCTGACCAGCGCGACCGTGAACAACAGCGGAGAGGCCTGCTCGACCTGGAGGCTGACGATGCGCCCGCCGGTGCTGCTGACGATCGACGACAGCTGCGCCGGGCTGATGCCGTAGTACCACCACCACGCGGTCGGCGTGGTGTTCAGCGTCTCCGCGAGCGCCGCCTGCTCGCGCTGTCCGAGCTCCTCGGGCTGTCCCGGCTCCTCGGGCTGTGTCAGATCGCCGCACGCGGCCAGCGCCACGGCGAGCGCGGCGAACGCCGCGACGAGCTTGCCGCCGCGGCGACGCCGCGCGGTGTCATGAGATGCACTGTCAAACATGATATCGCTGTCCTTTGTCTCGTAACTCATCTGCCCTCTCCCTTTTGCCCCCGGATAGAGTTCGACCTCGCTCGCCTGTTACAGACGATCGATCGCGCGTCGACGAGACCGGTCGGACCACGACCGACCGCGCGGCCGGTTCGCCGGGCGAGCCGCCCCGCTGGCGTTGCGCCGGGCGCGAGGCTACCGTGCGGCCACTCGCCACGAGGAGATCCTAAATGTTGAACAGGCTGCCGCTCGTCCTCCTGCTGTCGTGCGCGCCGATCGCGGCCGAGCGCGCATCCGGCCCCGATCCGACGCGGTGGGAGCGCCAGGCCCAGCGCGTCACGATCGTCCGCGACGACTGGGGCCACGCCCACATCCACGGCGCGACCGACGCCGACGCCGTGTTCGGCATGGTCTACGCGCAGGCCGAGGACGACTTCAACCGCGTCGAGACCAACCCGACGAGCTCAAGGCGCTGTACGCGGCGAGCCCGGCCGCGCTGCGCGCGCTGATGGACGCCTGGGCCGACGGGCTCAACTACTACCTCGCGACCCACGCCGGCGTGAAGCCGCGCGTCATCGCGCGGTTCGAGCCGTGGATGGCGCTGTCGTTCACCGAGGGCAGCATCGGCGGCGACATCGAGCGCATCGACCTCGCCCAGCTCGCCGCGTTCTACGGCGACGAGGCGACGCGCCCCGCGCCGGTCGACGTCGGCGAGCAGCCCAAGGAGCCGTCGGGCTCGAACGGCATCGCGATCGCGCCCGCCAACACCGCCGATCACCACGCGCTGCTCCTGATCAACTCGCACACCTCGTTCTACTTCCGCTCCGAGCTGCAGATGACGAGCGACGAGGGCCTCGACGCCTACGGCGCGGTGACCTGGGGCCAGTTCTTCGTCTACCAGGGCTTCAACGACCGGATCGGCTGGATGCACACCTCGACCGGCGCCGACGCCGTCGACGAGTACGCCGAGTCCATCGTGCGCAAGGCCGGCCGGCTGTACTACCGCTACGGCAAGGAGCTGCGCCCGGTGGTGACCGGCCGGATCCGCGTCCCGTACCGGACGGCGAGCGGGATGGCGAGCAAGGACGTCACGGTGCTGCGCACCCACCACGGCCCGATCGTCCGGTCGGCGGACGGCAAGTGGATCGCGATCCGGCTGATGCAGAAGCCGATCGAGGCGCTGCGCCAGTCCTACGAGCGCACCCGGGCGCGCGACCTCGCCGGCTTCCGCAAGGTGATGGAGCTCGCCGCCAACTCATCCAACAACACGCTCTACGCCGACGCCGACGGCCACATCGCCTACTTCCATCCCCAGTTCCTGCCGCGGCGCGACGACCGCTTCGACTGGACCCACCCGGTCAACGGCGCGGACCCGGCGACGGAGTGGAACGGCGTGCACGGTGTCGACGACAGCCCGCACGCCATCGATCCGCCCAACGGCTGGGTGATGAACACCAACGACTGGCCGTACTCGTGCGCGGGGTCCAACAGCCCCCGGCGCGAGAGCTTCCCGCGCTACATGGACACGGTCGGCGAGAACCCGCGCGGCATCCACGCGATCCGCGTGCTCGACGGCCAGCACCAGTTCACGCTCACCGGCCTGCGCGACGCCGCGTTCGACAGCTACCTCACCGCGTTCGCGGCGCTGATCCCGGCGCTGCTGGCGGCCTACGACGAGACCGCGGCGTCCGACACGGTCAAGGCCAGGCTGGCCGACCAGATCCGCGTGCTGCGCGACTGGGACTATCGCTGGTCGGCGAGCTCGGTGCCGACGTCGCTCGCGGTGTACTGGGGCCAGGAGCTGTGGCAGAAGTCCGCCGGCGCGGCCCGGCGCGCCGGCATGTCGGTCTGGGACTACATGGCGGCGCGCACGTCCCCGGCGCAGAAGCTGGCGGCACTCGCCGCGGCATCGGACCGGCTCACCCAGGACTTCGGGACCTGGCGCACGCCGTGGGGCGACATCAACCGCTTCCAGCGGCTGACCGCCGACATCGTGCAGCACTTCGACGACATGGCGCCGAGCATCCCGGTGCCGTTCACCAGCGCGCAGTGGGGCTCGCTGGCGTCGTTCGGCGCGAAGGCCTACCCGGGGACGAAGCGGATGTACGGCACCAGCGGCAACAGCTTCGTCGCCGTCGTCGAGTTCGGTCCCAGGGTGCGGGCGCTGGCGGTGACGGCGGGCGGCGAGAGCGGCCACCCCGACTCGCCGCACTTCAACAGCGAAGCCGGCCGCTACGCCAGCGGCGACCTGCGCGAGGTCTACTTCTATCCCGCGCAGCTCGAGGGGCACACCGAGCGCGCCTACCACCCGGGGAAGTGACAGCTGTACTTGCACGGCTACTGGCCGCGTCGCAAAGTCCAGGCGTGCTGGGCAAACACTTCCTGATCGGCTTGCGGCCGACGATCGAGCTGCATCCCGACGATCGCCGCCTGCTCTCGACGCTCCGTCCGGCCGGTGTGATCGTGTACCGCGGCAACTTGGCCGCGGACGTGCCCTACGAGGTCTGGCACGCCAAGTTCACCGCGCTCGTCGCCGAGATCCGCGAGGTGATCGGCCGCGACCACGTGCTGGTGTGCGTCGATCACGAGGGTGGCACCGTGCTGCGCCCGCCGCGCCCGATCACGCCGTATAGCTTCGCCCGCGACTGGGCCGATCGCGCGCAGGACGTCGGTCGTGCGATGGGGCGCGAGCTCGCGTCGCTCGGGATCAACGTCAACTTCGCACCCGTCGTCGACATCGCCTCGAATCCCGCGAACCCCGTGATCGGCCCTCGCGCCTTCGCCGGCGACGCTGACGCCGTGATCGCGGCCGCCCGTCCGTTCATCGCGGCCATGCAGTCCGAGGGCGTGCTCGCGTGTCCGAAGCACTTTCCCGGACATGGCGACACCTCGATCGACTCGCATCTCGGACTGCCAGTCGTCGAGGCAGATCGCGCGGCGCTCGCAGCTCGCGAGCTGCGGCCGTTCGGCGCGGTCGCGCGCGACGTGCACCTGATCATGACCGCGCACATCATGTACCCGGCGATCGATCCGGGTGTGCCGGCGACGATGTCGCGCGTGCTCGTCGACGACGTGCTGCGCCGCGAGCTCGGCTACACCGGCGCGATCGTCACGGACGACATCGGCATGCGCGCAGTGTCGACGATGTTCGACACGCCCGGGACGTGCACGCGCGTGATCTCGTCGGGAACCGATCTGATCATGATCTGCAGCCACTGGACGAACAACGATCGCGCCTACGGCCTCGCCGCGGAGCTCGACGCCGCGCGCGCACAGGGCGTGCTGAGCGAGGCCACGCTCGCCGCCTCGGACGCGCGGATCGACGCGCTGCTCGCCGCGGCGCCCAGCCACGCGCCGCTGCTGCTCGATCCCGGCGTGTTCGCGGCGCATGCGCGGCTCGCGCGGCTCCACGCGGCGCGAGGTGCCGCGGGGCAGACGGTGTCGCTCGAGGAAGCATGACGTCGCGGCCGAGCCTCGCCGCGTTCGCGCGCCAGCGAGGACAGGAGCTCGTCAGTCCCAGCCGGTGTCGAGGCCGTCGCCCTCGACCGCGCCGTCGCCCGCCATCTCGGTCGATGACGGCGTGCTGACCTCGGGCTTGTCGGCGGGCTCGGCGGCGGCGGTCGGATCCTCGTCGCCGAGGTCCCAGCCGGGCTCGGCCTCGTCGGGCAGCGCGGGCGGTTCGGGCGGCGGCGGTGCGGGGAACGCGACCGGGCGCGTGATCGCCTCGTGCGGGGAGATCGGCAGCGGCGTCGGCGCGGACTCGATGGGCTGACCGGCCTCGGGTTCGCCGGTCTCGACGATGGCGAGGTCGAGCGGCGGCCGGACGACGGCGACCTCCTCGGACGCACGGTCGCGCGGTGGCGCGACGGCGGGCTGCTCGGCGCTGGGGCGGTCGCGGCGGCGGCGCCGGCCGGGGCGGGTGGCTTCTGCATCGCGCCAGTCGTCGGCCGGGGGCCGCTGCCGGACGCCGCCGGCGTCGAGGACGCGCTGGATGGTGGCGTCGAACGTGGCCTGCTGTGCGCGGTCCTCGTCGTCGAGGATCGGCCCGGCCTCCGCCCAGCCGGCGCGCAGCTCGTCGATGACCTCGACGGGATCGCGGCCGGAGAACCGCAGGTCGCCGAAGGCGTTCTGGCGCATGGCGTTCTTGAGCTGCGCGGCGAGATCGGCGCCGGCCTCGGCGGCGGGGGGGGCCCTGGGCAGGAGCTCGGCCGCGCGCGCGATCAGCTTGTCACGCCGCGCGCGCGACGCCGCCGGATCGAGCTCGGTGCCGCGCACGGCGTCGCCGTGGGTGGTGAGGACGTGGACGACCATCGCGTCGACCTCGGCCGCCAGCACGCCGAGCTCGCGCGCCCGGGCGCGCGCCGCGATCGCCCGCGCGACCGCGTCGTCGCCGCCGGCCATCACCGCGTCGATCTCGGCGCGCACGGCGTCGATCTCGGCGCGGTGCGCGTTGGCCTCGTGATCGCGCGCTTCGTCCCGCTTATGGAACAGCGCATCGCACGCGGCGCGGAACGCCTTGTAGACCGCGTCGGCGTCGCGGCGCGGCACGAAGCCGATATCCTTCCACTGGCGCTGCAGCTCCTTGATGTCGGCGATCGACTGGCCCCAGCCGCGCTCACCGGGCGCGGCGGCGGCGACCGCCTGGGCCCGGGCGACCAGCTGCTGCTTGTGGGCGAGGTTGTCGAGCTCCTCGGTCCTGCGCGACTCG
>VBLP01000038.1 GCA_005887925.1 Deltaproteobacteria bacterium
CGCGCCTCGATCGCCGTGATGGTCACAGCGACGGTCCCCGAGCCGACTGCCTCGGCAGCGGCCTGGGCGTTGCGCTCGGCGCGCCGCTTGCGCTCCGCGGCCTCGTTCAACACAGCGGCCGCGAGCACGTCGCTCGGCACAACGACAGAGACGGTGTGGTTGTGCCCGCTGTCAGCCGCCACGGTGACCGCGCCGCTCTGCGGGTCGAACGTCCAGGCATGGCTGTGCGGCTGCGCCGCGCCCGCCGCGGTCTGGCTCGACGTCACGTAGCTGTCGCGCCACTCGCAGGCGGGATCGTCGAGGTCCAGCACGTGCTGGTGGCCGTCGACCTCGTCGGTGAAAACGGCTTGCTTGGCGACGCGCTTCTTCATGCCGCAGCTCGCGCAGTAGTTGTCGCCGGCGCCGTACGTCGCTCCGCAGCCGGGACACTTGCCAGCTCCGGCCTTGACGAGCTCGCGCTCGCCGGTCCCGGCAATGCTGAATGCGTTCAGCTCGCCAGACAGGAAGCGCTGGAAGGTCTCGGGACTCGGCCGCATCCCGATCGCCAAGCCGTGCACGTCGCTCTGCAGGTGGAGCGCCTTGAGCACCTCGCCGGTCAGCGGCAGGCAGAACAGGATCTTGCCGTCTTGGATGTCGGCATGCAGAACGTCGGAGGCACCACCCGCCTCCATGAACGCCGCCGCGACCTTGATCAGCTCGTCATCGCCGACCACCGCATCGTCCTGCAGATCGACGTGCGGCGTCTGGCCGCCGTCGATCGTGCTCGCCAGCGCCCAGCCGAACACCAGCCCCAGCGTCTCGCTGGCCAGCGCGACCTTGCACACCGCCTCGATCTCGTCGCCGTCGGGCGCCCGCTTGATCAGCGCCACGTTGCTGATCGGCCCCTGGGCGCCGTGATCCACGGCGCTGATGAACTTCAAGCTCTTGATGCGCAGCCGGTAGTAGGGTGTCGCCACGAGCACAGGCTCGCCGCGCGGGACCGGGCGGGGCGATTACGCCCAACAGCTCGCGCCGAACGTGGTCCGGCACCGCGTTCGAGCAGATCCGGGCTCTCGGCGCGCACGTTGAGCGCTGCTATCCGCCGCCCACGCGGGCCCGATCCGAAGTGGGCCACGTGCGAAGCGGCAGACGCAACGATGAGAAGCCATGACCTCGGCGCGTCCCTGACGACCTGGGTCGCGACTACGGTGCGCGGAACGGCCAGAGCGCGTCGAGTGCCTCGTCGAGCGAGGTCGGCGCCTGCGCTGGGAGCAGCATGTCCACGTCGCGCTGCAACTGCGAGAAGCGGTGCAGCAGTTGGTAGGCGGCGCACCGCCGCCGGAGCTCAGGCGTTAGAGCGCATCCGTAGCCCTCGAAGAACGCGGCAAGCAGGTCGGCTCGACCGCGGACGAAGAACGCCGCTGGCGTGACGAAGTCGTACGCAGCGTCGCCGATCAGCGCGTCGCCGAAATCGAGCAAGCCGGTCAGCGAGAGGTCCTCGTCGAGCAGCACGTGATCCACGTGAACGTCGGCGTGCATCGGAACCAGGTGTACCGGCGACGCCAGCTCGGAGGCCACGCCGAGAAGCCGCTCGCCGATCGCCGCCGTCCAGGCCGGCGCCGCACCGCCGCGGGCGTGACGCTCGATGCAGGTGGCGATCTGGTCCTGAACGAAGCGCGGCCAGTCTACGACGAGCGCATCGAGCCCGTCCGACGGAAGATCATGGAGACGCGCGATGACAGCTCCCACCGCGCGCACGATCCCGCGGCGCGCGTCGTCGGACACGGTCTCGAAGACTGAGCGCGCCGTGCGCCCGGGCAAGCGCGTCATCACCACGTACGACCAGGCGTCGAGATTCCCCGGGCTGCCACCGGTGCGGAACGAGCTTGACCACGTACCGCGGGTGGATCAAGACGGGAAACGAGGCACGCGCCTCGATGAGGTCCTCGAGCGACACCCATGGCGCTCCGAAAGCACGCGCGCGGCGCGATGCCAGAGGGCACCATCCGCGACCGCGGCCTCGAGCTCGGTGGCGTTCGTCACCGTGGGGAGCATGGGTGAGCACCTAGCTTCCTCCACGTGGTGGAGGTTCGCCAAGCATCCCTTTGCAACCGTGATTACGCGCCGATGCCGAGGAACCGGGTCACGCGGCGGAACAGCCCGGGCTTCTGCTGTGCGCGCGCCTCGTACTGGCGCAGCCACGCCTCGTCCTTGGCTGCCTCGCCGCTGTCGATCTGCGCGCGCATGTAGACTTGTCCGCTCTCCCTCGAGCGGTAGCGGACCTCATTGCCCCGGATCCCGAGGGTCTCGAAGCCTGGAATCTGCTGGTTCGGGCGGGTGAGCACGACCGGGTAGCCCTCGTTGTGCTCGGCGAGCTGCTCGGTGTTGTAGAACGGGCCGCCGCGGATCGCGTGCCGGTAGAAGGTCTCGCCGTTGTACTCCC
>VBLP01000039.1 GCA_005887925.1 Deltaproteobacteria bacterium
CCACGCCGATCCGGAAGTCGTCGACCTCCCGCCGCGCCGCCGCGAGCTCGGCCGTGGCCTGCTCGTGCGCCGCGGTCGCCGCTTCGAGATCCGTGCGGGTCGCGGCGTGGGCGGCCTGTCGCTCCGCGAGTCGCCGCTCGGCCCGTTGGAGCTGCTGCTGCTGGGCCTGCTGCAGATAGCGCGGTGGTGCAGGCTGCGCCGGCTCGGCGCCGAGGCCCACGTCATCGAGGAGCTCGTCGGCACCGCCGGTGAACGCCGCCTCGGCGTCCTCCACCGCAACATCGTCGGCGCCCTCGTCGGCAGCCACGTCGTCCGCCCCTGCGTCATCGCCGGCCGCTTCCTCATCCGCAGCCTCGGCCTCCTCGGCGGCCCCCTCTTCCTCGAGCTCGGCGTCCGCCTCCAGATCATCGGCGCCGGCGGGAACGCCAGCGCCAGCGCCGCCGGCCGCGCCATGGACGCGCGTCGACACCACGCACCGGCACTGCGCCGTCTCGCTCGCGGGCGCATCCGGATCGCCCGGGAACCGGAGCTCGGTGCCATCGCCGGTCCGGAACCGCTCGCCAAACCCGACGGTCTGCGCGTCCATCACGCGATGGCTCGTGCGGACGCGGCCGTCGTGCGCGGTGTTCCACGTCCGCTCGAGCTGGTCGGCCTGCAGATCGCCGCGCGCGATCGCCTGGCGGTACAGCTCCTCGGTGCCCTGGTGTGCGACGCGGAGCGCCTCGGTCCGGGCGATCACCCCGGCCCGATACGCGATCCAGTTGGCGCGGTAGCGCTCGACCGCGGTGTCGATCTGCGCCTGGGTCAGCG
Source organism: Deltaproteobacteria bacterium (assembly GCA_005887925.1). Classification (GTDB taxonomy): domain Bacteria; phylum Myxococcota_A; class Polyangia; order Haliangiales; family Haliangiaceae; genus JABFXX01. Next base: position 811 of record VBLP01000039.1, read on the forward strand.
CGACCTGGGTCCTCGCCGCCGCCGCGATCGCGCGATCCGACTGGCCATGCGACAGCTGCCGGGCCAGGGCCTCGGCGTACTGGCTGGCCTCGAGCTGCGCGCGGTAGTTCGCCACGATCCGCTCCTGGTACGCCGTGAGGCCGATCGCGTCGCGGATCTCCGCCGCGGTCACTCGCGGGTTGACGCCGCTCGCGGCGCCGCCGATCAGCGCGTCGCGGATCAGCATGCGCTGCTCGCGCGTGATCTCGCGGATCAGGTCGAGCCGGTTCTGCTCCGCCCAGGCGACGGCGATCGCATCGCCGGGATCGAAGTTGAGGAGCTTCTTCGAGACATCGCAGGCCTCGCGCTTGGCGAACTGCCGCCGCAGCCAGCGCGCCGCGGTCTGCCCGGCGGTCACGTACGCGTTGTGCTCCGCGGCGGCGAAGCTCGCGGCAGCGGCTTCGATCCCGTGCAGCACCGCGCCCGGGTCGCGCACCTGCATCCGGCCAGCGAACTGCGCGACGCTGTTCGTTTCGCGCAGGTGACCGATCATCGCGATCCAGGCCCGCCGGAGCTGGCCCTCGATCACCGTCAGCAGCCGCTCCATGCTGGCGCGGTCCACGGCTCAGCTCCGGCACTGGCAGGTGTAGACGGCCTTGGCGGCGTCGACGGCGACCGCACGCAGCCCGCCGCTGTCGCCGACGATCGTCGACGTCTTGCCGTCGATCGTGATCCGATCGCCCGGCGCTGGCGTCACGCCGGCCGGCAGCGACGCCCCGAAGAGCTTGATCACGCGGTCGACGCCGGCGATCAAGGTGCCGGCGAGCCGGAACGGCGTGGTCGACACCGGGATCCCCTGGACGGGGTAGGGCGCGATCGACGGGTTCGTGCCGGCCGAGATCGCACCGGGCGTACGTGTGCCGGGCGTGATCTTGATCAGCGTCGCGTCCATCGACATCCCGGCGCCGATCAGCGCGGCCGCGACGAGGTTCGCGATGTCGCCGTCGAGAAAGCCCACGTCACGCGCTCCTCGGCGGTACGACGTCGGGGCTGACCGAGCACGCCCACGATCCGCATCGTTCGCACCGCGGCGCCTGACCGGTGCCGAGCCGCTCGTCGCCGTGGGCCAAGGTCAGCGACGCGCCGCAGCCGAGGCACGTCCACGCGTGGTGCCGCGTGGCGTAGTGCTCGAGATCGTCCGGCCGGAACGCTCGGGTCCCAAAGCCCACGTCACTCCTCCCCGTGGATGAGCGTGAACTGGCGGTGCCGCGAGAACGCCGAGCACGCCGACCCAGCCTGCCCAAAGCCGCCCTCGACGCTCGCCGCCACGGTCGCCAGGTACTTCCCGACGAGCTGCTGCACCACGAACGGCAGACGCGGCGCCGTGCCGGCCGACGCGGACGTCGGCGCGAAGAACTCGACGGTGGGCACGCCAGCGCCGCCGACGAGCTTGAGATTCGATCCCTGGTCGACCTTGCTCGGAAGCGCCGGATCGCCGGCGATCAGGACGGCGAGTTCGAAAGTGGCGTGCGCGATGTCCACCGGCACCGTCGCCGCGTCGAGCGGGGTCCCGTCGCCGAGCGTGATGCCCGCGCGCGGCCACGCCAGCGTGGTCGGCGTACCGCCGGCGAGCCCGGTCCGCTTGCCCTCCCACGGCTCCCGCTCGAGGTACAGCGTGGCGCCGCGGATCGTCCGCCCCTGATCGCTGGGTGACAGCGCCAGCCACTTCGCGGCGGCCGGCCCGAACATCGCGCCGATGTAGGCTGTGGCCGCGTCGAGTCCGCCGTAGACCTCGGGATCCGGCGAGACACCATGGATCGCGACGGTGAAGACGCTCATCGCCGCCTCGGCTTCCCCGCGGCGGCTGGCTTCGCGCCGAGGCCCTCGACCGGGAGGTCGACCTCGCCGCGCGCAGCGCCCGGCCCCGACCGCGATCCGCGACGCCCCAGACCGAGCATCCCCATCACCTCGGGCGTCGGATCCGGCGGCGCCGGCAGGCCCATCCGATCGCGCAGCACTGGCCACGCCGGGTCGTCCGGGCTAAGGCCCGCCGCGCCGAGCGCCTGCAGCGCCTGACAGACCATCAGGATCGCCTCCGTCGAGATCGGCTCGGCCACGAGCGTCGGCGTGCAGCTGTCCGGATCGAGGCCGTTAAGCGCGACGAGCGGGCGCGCCAGATCGCGGGTCGCGAACGCGGCGATCTCGGTGAGCGTCGTCTGCAGCGACATCCCGAGCAGCGACGTCTTGTCGGTGTGCATCGCGCGCGACCCCGACGCACCGGCGCCCATCAGCGCGAATTCGATCCCCAGCACGCGCGCGATCTCGAGCTGCAGCCGGCTGATCGCCGCGTTGATCTCGGGCAGGCCTCGCGAGTCGCCGCGGAGCAGCTCGAACGCCCAGCGCTGGACCACCGAGATCGTGTTCTGGTCGATGCCCTGGTACGTGCCCGAGTCGAGCAGCAGGTACTGCAGCTTCTCGGGGCTCTTGATGAGGTTCGCGAGCGCGCTGCGGAGGTTCTGGGTCTTCTCCGCGACGTACGCGTTGATCTTGTCCTTGTCGTTACCGAACCTCGCCTCCGCCTCGGCCATCAGCGCCTTGATCGGCGCGCGGCCGATCGGCATGCCGCGCAGGTCGGTCTCGAACCCGAAGCCCTCGAGCCCCTCGAGCACGTTGAGCCGGCGGATCAGCTCGATCACGTGCCGCAAAAGCCCCATCCCCTCGGGGCTGTCGGTCAACAGGTCGTCCCAGCAATAGAACAGCCGGCTCCGCGGAATGACATAGCTGTTCCCGGCGCGCGTCTGCTGATGGACCGCGTCCCACGGCGCCTGCTCGCTCGGCTTGTTCCAGCGATCGATCGTGTGCTGCGGCCGATGCGCGAGCTCGGCGAACACGACCAGGTCGTCATCCGGCCGGCGCCGGATCGTCCACTCGTGCAGCGAGAACCCCGTGAACGTGTACAGCGACGCCTTGCGCACCACCGCGTTCCACGGCCGTGGCATCAGCGCATGCAGCAGCCCCTGCTCGACGACGTCGACGCCGCGCTCGGCCTTCGCCCCGCCGCGCGGGTTCGGCTCGGTGTGCCACTTCGCCCCGCCGAGGAGCCCCGCCCGATACCGGAGCCCGGTCGCGATGACCGCGGTGTTGTACGCGTTGGCGTACGTGATCCACTTCTGCGCGCCGGTCAGCTCCGGGCGGCGCTCGTCGCTCGCCAGGTAGCCGCCGTAGGCCTGCACCCCATCGCCGCCGTTCGGCTCCGTGTTCGGCGCGACCGGCGCGGCGTCGAAGCTCCAGAACGCCGAGGCGATCGCCCGTCCGATCGTGCCGAAGAAGCCCACCCGGCGACGCTAGGCGGACCAGTCGACCAGGGTCGATTCGCTCGACGGCGCCGGAGTCGTCGGAAACGCATCGTCGGCACCGCCCGAGAACCCGCCGTGATCTTCGCCCTGCGCCGGCATGTGCACGTGCGCCGCGAACGCGCGGCTGATCGCATCGGGGATGTCGAGCTCGCCGTACGGAAAGTCGATGAGCTGCGAGCGCGTGATCTCGCAGCCGGGGTGCCGCACGATCTTGAAGTTCCCGATCTTCGCCTGGCCGCTCACCGGCTTCATGCGCGTGACCTTGCTGCCGGTCTCCGGCGTGTCCTGGACGTACCGCCCCGCCACCAGCTCGCGGATCACGTACGCGGCGAAGTGGATGCCGGCCGCGCCCGGATCGCGCGGGATGCTCCAGTCGACGTTCCTCGGATCCTCGCGGTGCCGCTGGCGCACCCGCTCGTCGACGTCGCCCGGTCCGCCGTGCATCGCCGCCGAGTCCATCAGGTACCAGCCCTTGTCGGCGCCGCGGCGGACCCTCGCATCGGTGGTCTGGTTGGCGGTCTTCGCCTCCGAGCCCGCCCAGTCCCAGCCGCGCTTGTCCACCCCCGGCGGCGCCGCCTCCGGCTCGATGATCGGCAGCGACTTCTCCGTGAACCACGACCCGCCCAGCTGCAGCGGCCACTGATCGAGCTGCGCCGCGACCGCATCCGCGCCGCCCTAGAGCATCATCTGGGTCTCGAGCTCGGTGACCTTGTCCTCGGGGAACCGCACCGGATCGGCGAGCTCGCCGTGCACCGTGCGCCAGTCCTGGTAGCCGATCGTGCTCGGCCGCCAGTTGGGCGACCTCCGCGCCGGGTGCTCGTCGCCCTTGTAGCGCATCTCGATCAAGAGCACCTCGTAGCCGAGCGCCGGGTTCTCGAGGATCATGCCGCTCACGTCGTAGAGGTGGACGCGCTGCATGATCCCCACCGTGGCGCTCGCGGTCACCGGCCGTGGATCGTCCGGATCGTCCTCGAGCAGGCCGTGGACGTCGCGCACCCAGTACGGCACCCGCACCTTCACC
>VBLP01000289.1:0-16656 GCA_005887925.1 Deltaproteobacteria bacterium
CGACGGAATACAGCGGCCAGGTGAACAGCTTGCGAGCGTCGGGCTGGAGCTGGACTTCGCAGATCGTCCCGAACACCGGCTTGTTCGTGTGGTCGACGAAATCGATGAACAGCACGACCGCGTCGGCGTGGTACTCGACCGGTACGAGCTGATTGAGCGCAGCCTCCGTGAGCCTTGCCTCGGTGAAATGTGGAACTTCGACGTTCAACAGGTCGCGGAGCAAGCTGGCGGCAAACGCGGGCCGATCCCGGACCAACGCGATCACGCCCTCGTGATTCAGAGACGGCGGCATGTGGAGGCGCCACTCTATGCAAGACGTCTGACGATCGAAGCGAAGATGACGAGCTTCGCGACACAGCATCGATCGTCCATCGCGACCGACGCTGCGTTTGCAGGGACGCTTGCACCGGCAAACCCCTGACCGAGCCGCTCAGACATCGCGACATGGTGTGGGCGCCGGCGTTCAGCCGCGACGGCGCGTGTGGTCACTGCGAGCCGCTGCTCTCTGACCTGAATTGCCTGCTGGCCCTGTGGCAGCGCTGCACCTTCACGTGGTGGCGACGCTCGCACATGGTCGTGCGGATTCATTTCTTCTGACGCTGACCCGCCGGCGCTGCGAGCAGCTTCGCGAGCTGCCTTCGGGTGGCCTCGGTGACCGGCTGCTCCAGGAGCGTCAGCACCGCGATGATCGCTTCGACATCCTCGCGTCGGTGGCATCCATAGGTGAGCGCGTGCCTGGTGCCGTTCCATGTCCACCGAATGCGCCCATCAGTGGCGGCCTCGCGATACGCGCGAAGCAGTCGATCCGCATCCGACGCGGTCACTGTGCGAGTGAGTCGACCGCTGGCCCAGGTCAGCGCTGCGAGCCCGACGCGCACATCCAGGCTTGCCCGTCGCAGGTCGATTTGACCGACCGCGCGCGTGAATTCCTGGGTCTGTCCAGCTGCGAAGTACGTCTCGGCGAGATCGGCGAGAATACTCGGATTAACCCGATCCTGTTCGTGCGCGCGGCGAAGCAGGGTCGCGGCGACGCTGTCTTCGTGCAGCTCCTCGTGAGCGATGCCGCCGAGGCCCTCTAGGAGCTGGGCGTCGGTCTCGGGAGCGTCCGCTCCGAACCGGGCGCGCGCCTCGGCCACGTGGCCTTCGATCGCAGCGATGATCGCGAGCCCGATCGATATCGATCGACGCAGCTGCACGACCACATCCTGGCGCATGGCTGAGCGTCGATCGCGCCACGCAGCGCGGGAAATAACGCCGCGACGGATTGCGCCTCATCGAGGATGACGCCGCGCTTGGCGCGCGCCTCGAGCTGGAACCCCGGATCGGCGGTGAACAGCTCGCGCAGCTGCGGCTCCTCGAGATCGAGGTAGGGCAGCTTGGGAAACGTGTGCCGGGCCAGCGTGGTCTTGCCGACCTGTCGGGCACCGAGGATGAGAACGGCTGGAAACTGCCGCCACAGCGCTCGCAGGCGAAGCCGGGCCAGCCGCTGCCACATCCATGCAAATTAGAAGGGCGGGTTCTAATTTGCAAGAACGGCCATGCAAATTAGAAGGCTGCCTTCTAATTTGCACGCAGGAGAGCCGCTGGCCAGTCGTCAAGCGGTTGCACGGGGCCGAGGCGGTCGGTCGGGCCGGCCGGTGGCTCCGGATCACCACGATCCAGATGATCAGTATCGCGGGGGGTGCGAAAACTGGACGGCGGGGGCGGGGCTGTGCAGGGTTATTCGATGTCGATCGCGGCGGCACCGGTGCGCGGGGTCCCGTGTCTGCGGGTGTTCGCCGACACGCTGTTCGTCGCGGACGGCAGCCGGCGGGGGGAGGAGGTGCGCACGGCGATGCTGCGGCTCGACTTCGACTACGGGGGGCGCCGGGTGCGCGCGGGGGATCCGCGGCCGTCGGGGCTGCGCGACCGCGAGGCGGAGGGCCAGGCGTGTCGGGTGCTGGAGAGCTTCGGGGTGCTGGAGCTGGCGCAGCTCGATGACTGCGCGGAGGCGCCGGGGGCGGGGGTCGACTACGTGGTCGCGATCGACGGCGATGTCCACGCGCTGTGCGCGTTCGCGGCGTACGCGGTGCCGCAGCTGAAGAAGCTGGGCTGGCGGGTCGAGATCGAGGCGGAGTATCCGTGGCAGACGGTCGGCAACGATGCGCCGCTGTATGCGGCGGCGATGCCGGATGACAAGCGGCCGGACTGGTTCGGCCTGGAGCTGGGGATCGAGGTGGAGGGCCAGCGGATCGATCTGCTGCCGGCGCTGCTCGACCTGCTCGATCACGCGCCGGACCTGGGCGCGCTGGTGCGGCCGGCGCGGCGCTGCATCGCGGTGCGGGTCGACGACAGGCGCTGGCTGCCGGTGCCGCCGGCGCGGCTGCAGATGCTGGCGAAGGTGCTGCTGGAGCTGTACCGCGAGGGTGGCCGGCTGCGCGCGCCGGTGGCGCGGGCGCCGCTGATCGCGGAGCTGTGCGCGACGTTGCACGACGCGGAGCGGCCGCTGCGCTGGGTCGGCGACACGCGGATCCGCGAGCAGGCGTTCGCGATGGCGATGGGGCCGCGGCGCGCGACGCGGACGGCCCTGCCGGCGGAGCTGCGCGCGGAGCTGCGGCCGTACCAGCGCGACGGCGTGGCGTGGCTGCAGCACCTGCGCGAGCACGGTGCGGGCGGGGTGCTGGCGGATGACATGGGGCTGGGCAAGACGCTGCAGACGATCGCCCACGTGCTGATCGAGAAGCAGCACGGCCGGCTGGATCGCCCGGCGATGATCGTCACGCTGACCAGCCTGGTCGGTAACTGGCAGCGCGAGCTGGCGCGGTTCGCACCGTCGCTCGACGTGTGCGTGTATCACGGCGCGGATCGCGCGGCGCGGCGGGCGACGCTCGCCGGCCACGACGTGGTGGTCACGACGTATCCGCTGGTCGCGCGCGACCGCGAGCACCTGGCGGCGGTCCCGCTGCATCTGCTGGTGCTCGACGAGGCGCACGCGATCAAGAACGACGGGGCGCAGGCGGCCGAGGCGGTGCGCCGGCTGGACGCGCGCCACCGGCTGTGCCTGTCGGGGACGCCGATCGAGAACCACCTGGGCGAGCTGTGGTCGCTGTTCGACTTCCTGATGCCGGGGCTGCTCGGCAGCCGCGACGACTTCCAGGTCGGGTTCCGCGAGCCGATCGAGGTGCGCGGCGACCGGCCCCGCGCCCAGGCGCTGCGCGAGCGGGTCCGGCCGTACATCCTGCGCCGGACCAAGGACGCGGTGGCGCGCGAGCTGCCGGCGAAGACCCAGCTGGTGCGCGCGGTCGGCCTGACCGGCGCCCAGCGCGAGCTGTACGAGGCGATCCGGGTCGCGGCACACGCCGACGTTCGCCGCCAGATCCGGACCCGCGGGCTCGCCGGCTCGACGATCGCGATCCTCGACGCGCTGCTCAAGCTGCGCCAGGTGTGCTGCGACCCGCGGCTGGTCGCGTGTGATGCGGCGCGCGGGGTGACGGCGAGCGCCAAGCTGGACGTGCTGCTCGAGCTGGTCGGCCAGCAGCTCGCCGACGGCCGCCGGATCCTGGTGTTCTCGCAGTTCGCCCGGATGCTGGGCCTCGTCAGTGAAGGGCTGCTCGCGCGGGGTGTCGGCCACGTCACGCTGACCGGCAGCACGCCGGATCGCCAGAAGCCGATCGACGCGTTCCAGACCGGCCGCGCCGACGTGTTCCTGATCTCGCTCAAGGCGGGCGGCGCGGGGCTGAACCTGGTCGGCGCAGACACCGTGATTCACTACGATCCCTGGTGGAACCCGGCGGCGCAGGCCCAGGCGACCGACCGCGCCCACCGCATCGGTCAGACCAAGCCGGTGTTCGTTCACGACCTGATCATCGCGGGGTCCGTCGAGGAGCGCATGCTGTCGCTGCAGCGCCACAAGCGCGATCTCGCCGAGGCGATCCTCGCGCCCGCGTCGCGGGACGGTGCCCGGCTCAGCGAGCGCGACGTCGACGATCTGCTCGCGCCACTGGCCGACCCGGCGCACGACGCCTGAAGATGATCTCATGGATTCATGGTCGAGCGAGCCGAGCCCGGACGACGCGATGCGCGGTCGCCAGTGAATGACCGGCCGGCTCGCCGTCGGATGCGGTCGGGGTAGCGCCGGCTGTCCGGGCGGTGTCGAATTTTCACGCAGATTTGCAACTACATTCGCCGGACCGGCGTCCTGTCTGGGGCAACAGTACAGCTGGACCGCGAATCGAATCTCTGCGTCAACCGGTACCGGATCATGGGAATCTGGTGTTGACGTGGGAGGTTCTAGCCTCTCGAGCCCGTCGCGCCATGCCTCCACAGCCCATGCCCGACCGCACCGAGACGCTGGCTCCCCGGGCCAGCTGCGCCTCGACCTTGCCGGTCGATGCGGCGCCGGCGCCGGCGTCCGCCGCGGCCGAGGCGGGGGCGCACGGCGACGATCCGGATCGCTACCAGCAGGTGAGCGAGCATGCCCGGGGCGGGCTGGGCCGCGTGGTCCGCGCGATGGACCTGCGGCTCGGCCGCACCGTCGCGGTCAAGGAGCTGCTGCGTCACGATCCGTCGAACGAGGCCCGGTTCCTGCGGGAAGCGATGATCACGGCGCGGCTCGAGCACCCCGGCATCGTCCCGGTCCACGAGGCCGGGCGCTGGCCCAACGGCGACCCGTACTACGTGATGAAGCTGGTCGAGGGCCGCACGCTCAAGGAGCTGATCGGCGAGGCCAAGACGCTGCGCGAGCGGCTCGGCCTGCTGCACCACGTGATCGCGGTCGCCGACGCGGTGGGCTATGCGCACAGCGAGGGCGTGATCCACCGCGATCTCAAGCCATCCAACGTGATCGTCGGGGGGTTCGGCGAGACCATCGTCGTCGACTGGGGGCTCGCCCGCGATCGCAAGCGCGACGTCCCCGAGCCCAGCGAGGACCTCCTGACCGCGGCCGGATCGGGGGTCTCGACGGTGTCGGGCAAGGTGGTCGGAACACCTGCGTACATGTCGCCCGAGCAGGCGCGGGGCGACATGGTCGACGAGCGCGCCGACGTCTACGCGCTGGGCGCGGTGCTGTACGAGCTGCTGGCAGGTTCACCGCCACACGCCGATACCACCCCCCAGGCGGTGCTCGATCGCGTGATCGCGGGGCCGCCGCGGCCGCTGCCGATGGTGGTGCCGGGCGTGCCCGACGAGCTCGCGACGATCGTGCGCAAGGCGATGGCGCGCGATCCGGACGCCCGGTACGGCAACGCGATCGCGCTCGCCGAGGACCTGCGGCGGTTCACCACCGGGCAGCTGGTCAGCGCGCACTCGTACTCGACCTGGGCGCTGCTGCGCAAGAAGCTGTCGCGCAACCGCGGCGTGGTCGCGGTCGCGCTCGCGAGCCTGCTCGTGCTCGCGATGGTCGGTGCGGCGTCGGTGCGCCGCGTGATCGCCGAGCGCAACATCGCGCGCAGCCAGCGCGGCCTCGCCGAGGACGCGCTGACCAGCGCCGAGAAGCGCAAGCGCGAGCTGGTGCTGCTCCAGGCCGAGACCGCGCTGCCCAAGGACCCGACGGCAGCGCTGGCGTGGCTCAAGACCTACGACGTCGGCCCAGACGATCGCGGCAAGGTGGTCGACATGGTCGACGAGGCGCTCGCGCTCGGCGTCGCGCGCCACGTGTTCCGCCCCGGCGACTGGGTGATCGACGCGCAGTTCACGCCCGACGGCACGACGCTGGTCGCCGCGGCGCGCGACGGCACGATCCGCAGCTACGACCTGGCGACCGGCCACGAGATCGATCTCGGCCGCGCGCCGTCGTCGCCCGAGGCGCTCGCGCTGTCGCGCGACGGCGAGCTCGTGTTCACCGGCGGCGGAGGCGGCGAGGTGATCGCGTGGCCGCTGCACGGCGGGCCGCCGCGGGTGGTGGTCGAGGCCGGCGGCCGGCCGATCTGGCAGCTGCGGGTCTCGCCCGACGGCCAGATGCTCTTGATCGAGCGCGAGTCGAGCGCGCCGCAGGTGGTCGGGATCGACGGCAGCGGCTCGGCGACGCTCGGCCCGCGGACCGGCCTCAAGTTCGCGGTCGCGGCGGACGACTGGTCGCGCGTGTTGATGATGACGGCGGCCAACGAGGTCGCGGTGCCGCCGGCCGCCGAGGGCGAGCGCGCGCGGGTGCTGGCGCGCACCGACCGCGCGATCGCGTTCCTCGCGATCTCGCCGCGCGGCGACACCGTGGTGCTCCACGACGGCAGGACGATCTGGATGCTGCCGTTCGCTGGCGGCCCGCTGCGCGAGCTGGCGCACTACGCCGAGCAGGTCAAGGCGGTGGCGTGGTCGCCCGACGAGCGGACGATCGCGATCGGCGGCGTGCGCTCCGAGATCCTGATCGCCGACGCCGCGACCGGCGCGGTGACCGAGCTGCACGGCCACAGTGACGCGATCTACACGCTCGAGTTCAGCCGCGACGGCGCGCGGCTGTTGTCGGCGAGCGACGACTCGACCGCGCGGATCTGGAGCCTGGCCGACCGGACCGCGCTGGTGCTGCGCGGCCACGACGACGACGTGTACCGCGCGCGGTTCTCGGCCGACGAGCGCAGCGTCGCGACGTCGAGCCTCGACGGCAGCACCCGGGTGTGGACGATCGATCCGCCGCGCGGCGCGATCTACGTCGAGGGCGATCCGATCGAGCACATGCAGCCCAGCGGCGATCTGGTGATGGTGCGCACCGCCACCGCGGTCGCGCGCTGGAACCTGGCCTCGGGGCATCGCGAGCTGCTCCTGTCGTGGGCCAACGACGCGCACAACCTGGGGTACGGCTTCCCGTCGGACGACGGCGAGCACGTCGTGATCCCCAGCGCCGACGGCTCGATGGAGCTGCGCAGCCGGAGCGGGCCGTCACTCGCGCTGCGCGGCCACCGCGGACTGATCACGCACGTCGCGTTCAGCCGCGACGGCAAGACCGTGTTCTCGTCATCGTCGGACGGCACGCTGCGGCGCTGGGACGTCGCGACCGGCGCCGGCAGCGCGGTGATCGAGGGCAGCGCGCCGGTCCGCGGCTTCGCGGTCGCGCGCGACGGCCGGATCGCGGCGCAGGCCGGCGACATCGCGTACCTCGTCGACCCGGCGGGCCGGGTGATCCGGCTGGGCAAGGGCGGCGCGTGGTGCATCGACTACGCCGAGTTCGAGCCGGTGATGGACCGGCTGGTCGCGCATCGCTGCGACAAGAGCCTGGCGATCATCGACGGCGGGCGCGTGATCGAGCTGGCGACCGGCGGCTACATGGCGAGCCGGATCGCGGTGTCCGCAGACGGCCGGCGGATCGCGGGCGGCCTGGTCGATCGCACGATCCGCATGTGGAGCACCGAGACCGGCCAGGTGCTCGACGTCCTGCGCGGCCACAGCGACTTCGTCATGGACGTCGCGTTCTGTCCCGACGGCAGCCAGCTGGCGTCGGCGAGCTACGACAAGACGATCCGGCTGTGGGACCTCGCGACCCGGCGGCATCGCGTGCTGCGCGGTCACACCGCGTCGGTCACCCGGGTCGCCTGGCGCGGCGCCGACCACCTGGTGACCGCGTCGCCCGACGGGACGATCCGGGTGTGGGACGTGCCGAGCCTCGAGCTGCCGTCGGCGATCGACATCGCCCACCGGCTCGACGACGCGACCACGGCGCGGATCGCGCTCGATCGTCCGGCGACCGGAAAGCCGGCGATGCGCGGCACGTGACGGCCCGGCTGCGCCGGGGCGCCGAGGTTGCGCCAAGGTCATGCCGGGGCTGTGCCGGGGCTGTGATAGACGTGGCGTGTGAGCGACGGCGACGCATCGCCTGACGATCCCGCCGGCGCGCCGGCGCGCGTGCCCGGCGGCCGCGCGTGGCTGTGGTGGGCGGCGCTCGTCGTGCCGCTGTGGATCGTGCTGGTCCTGTGCGCGCACTGGGAGCCGGTGATGCGCGACGGCTGGGGCCACATCGTCTGGTACCGCGACCACATGACCGGCGTCGGGTCGATCATCGACTTCGCCCGCGAGTCGTACCGCCTCGAGAACCCGCGACTCGGGCAGATCCTGACGCTGATGATGTACACACCCGGGCCGCAGCACGTGATCGCCACGCCGCTGCTCGAGCTCGCGGTGCTCGCGCTCTTGACCGCGGTGGCGCTCGGGCGCTGGCCGAGCCCGCGGCGCGCCGGCGATGCGCTCGCCGCTGCGCTGATGGTCGCGCTGCTGTTCGCCTGTGTGCCGCAGCTCGGGCCGATGCTGTTCTACCGCCCGTTCACCTGGAACTACCTGTTCGGCCTCGGCGTGAACCTCGGCTGGCTCCTGCCGTATCGCCTCGAGCTGGCCCGGCCGCGGTCGCGGCGATGGTGGCGCGCGGCGCTCGCGCTCGTGCTCGGCGTCGCGGCGGGGCTGTGCAACGAGCACACCGGGCTCGCGTTCGCCGCGATGGCGGCGCTCGCGACCGTGGTCGCCTGGCGTCGCGGCGGGCTCCGGCCGTGGATGGTCGCCGGGCTGCTCGGCCTCGCTGCGGGCTACGCGGTGCTGCTGACGGCGCCGGCGCAGCACGTGCGCTACGGCGCGCTCGCCGAGCAGTCCGGCCTCGTCGCGCGCATCGTCGATCGCGGGGCGCTCGGCAACCTCGCGGTGCTCGGAGGGCTCGCGCTGGCGCTCGCTCCGGCGCTGGTGCTGGTCGCGATCGGCGTCGCCGGCCGCCGCGCCGCGCCCGCGGCGCCGATCGAGCGCGCCAGCCCGGTGGTGCTCGCGCTCGGCGGGCTCGCCTGCACGCTGACCTTGCTCGCGTCGCCCAAGCTCGGGCCGCGGCTGTACTTCGCGTCGGTCGCGCTGATCGCCGCCGGGCTCGTCGGCTGGCTCGACGGCCGGCTCACCGCGGTGTGGGCGCGCCGCGGCTGCGCGCTGCTGTCCGCCGGCGTGCTGGTGTTCGTCGCCGCGCGGCTGGTCGCGGTCCACCGCGCCGTCGGGCCGATCGGCATGGTCCGCCGCGACCTGATCGAGCACGGCCGCCCGGGCTCGGTCGTCACCGTGCCGCGGTTTCCCGTCGGCGCGAGTCGCTACTTCCTCGGCGAGGACCTCGCCATCGTGGCCGCGCGCGCCGTGATCGCCAGTGACTATCATCTCACGGCGATCGAGCTCGCGCCCGGGCCTGCGCGGTGAGGTCGATCCGGGCTGTCATGACAGCTGACATGTCCGACCCGACGACGACTGGATCGCGCTTGACGCGCTCGGTCGGGCGCTCCTAAGGTAGCCTACGACGATGGAGGCCGGCACCCAGGTTGGCGCGTACCGGGTGCTCCAGCAGATCGGCAAGGGCGGCATGGGGACGGTGTGGCTCGCCGAGCACACGATGCTCGGTCGCCGCGCCGCGCTCAAGCTGCTGCATCCGATGTTCACGATGCGGCCCGAGATCGTGACGCGGTTCTTCAACGAAGCGCGCGCCGCGACCGCGATCTCGGATCCCGGCATCGTCCAGATCTTCGACTACGGCCACCACGTCGACGGCACGGCCTACATCGCGATGGAGATGCTCGAGGGCGAGCCGCTGGATCGGCGGCTCAAGCGGATGGGCCGGCTGCCGATCACCGACGCTCTGCGCATCATGCGGCAGGTCGCGAGCACCCTCGGGGTCGCCCATCGCAGCGGGATCGTGCACCGCGATCTCAAGCCCGAGAACGTGTTCCTGGTCCACGACCCCGAGGTGATCGGCGGCGAGCGCGCCAAGATCCTCGACTTCGGCATCGCGAAGCTGACCAGCGACACCAACGTCGTGACCAACACCTCGGCGGTGATGGGGACGCCGGCGTACATGTCGCCCGAGCAGTGCCGCGGCGCCGGCCGGGTCGATCATCGCGCCGACGTCTACTCGGTGGGCTGCACGCTGTTCGCGTTGATCACAGGCGGGCCGCCGTTCGACGTCGAGGGCTCGGGCGAGATCATCGCCGCGCACCTGCGCGAGCCGCCGCCGGCCCCGTCGAGCCGCGTCGGCAACGTCCCGCCAGAGATCGACGCGCTGATCCTGCGCTGCCTGGCCAAGGACCCGGCGCGCCGGTTCGCCTCGGGTACCGAGCTCGCCTCGGCCATCGGCGCCCTGATCGGCACGGCCTCGAACCCGGCGATATCGAGCGCGAGCGTGCCGCCGTCGCCGCGCGCCGCCTCGGCGTCGCTCACCACGCTGTCGGCGGCGACCGGGGCACCGCGAACGTCGCCGGTGCGCTCGTCGCGCATCCTGGCGGCGGCCGCGGCGGCGCTCCTCCTCGGCGGCGGCGTCACGGCGCTGGTCATGACCCGCCGCGAGCCGGCGAGGCCGTCGGAGCCGCACGTGACCTTGCCGATCCCCGCGTCTCCCGCGCCGGCCGCCGCGGCGACCGAGCCGCCCGCGCCGCCGCCGGAGGTCGCCAAGCCGCTGTCGCCGGAGGGGGCTAAGCCATCGCCGGAGTCGGCCAGGCCATCGCCGTCCGAAGTCGCCAAGCCATCGCCGGAGTCGGCCAGGCCATCGCCGTCCGAAGTCGCCAAGCCATCGCCGGAGTCGGCCAGGCCAACGTCGTCCGAAGTCGCCAAGCCATCGCCGGAGTCGGCCAGGCCAACGTCGTCCGAAGTCGCCAAGCCATCGCCGGAGTCGGCCAGGCCAACGTCGTCCGGAAGTCGCCAAGCCGTCGGAGTCGAGCAAGTCCTCCTCCGAGGCGGCAAGACCATCGTCGGGGGTCACCAAGCCACCGTCGGAGCTGGCCAGGCCATCGGCGAGCAGGCCTGCGGCGCCATCTCCTGCGGTCAAGCCAGCGGTCAAACCCAGGACGCCGTCGCGGTCCAAGTCCAAGTTCGACGACATTCCCCCGGAGCGTTAGCATGTCAGAGCTCGTGCGTGGTCGCTGGCTGTTGTTCGCGCTGATCGTGCTCGCCGCGCCGCGCGCGCTGGCGCAGCCGGCGAGCGTTCGAGCCCAGGGCTTGTTCGAAGAGGGCCGCAAGCAGATGAACGCGGGACACTTCGTCGAGGCATGCACCGCGTTCGAGGGCAGCCAGAAGCTCGATCCGCGGGTCACCACGTTGCTCAACCTGGCCGCCTGCCGGGAGCAGAACGGTCAGCTCGCCACGGCATGGGCGCTGTACGTCGAGGCCAAGCAGATGGCGACCGAGGGCGATGGCAAGTTTGCGGACGTCGCGGCGAATCATGCGGCCGACCTCGCGCCGCGGCTGTCCAGACTGACGATCGCGGTGGCGCCGGATCATCAGATCGCCGGCCTGAACATCCTGCGCGGCCGCGAGCCGGTACCATCGGCGAGCTGGAATCGTCCGGTGCCGATCGACGGCGGCAGCTACACGATCACCGCGCGTGCGCCCGGCCGCGATCCGTGGTCGACGACCCGGACGATCAAGCCCGAGGGCGATAGCCAGACCGTCGAGATCCCGAAGCTCGACGAGCCGCGGCCGGTTGCGCAGCGCAGCCCGACGCCTGCCCGCGATCCGGCCGAGCCGCCGGCCGCGCCGGCGCATGCGACCGAGGTGCCTGCGGGACAACCGCCCGCCGGGGCGCCGTCCGCCGGGCCGCCCGGGGAGCACCTGTCCACCGAGGGCACGGTCAGCGACCGGCCGATGCCGTACGTGCCGATCGCGCTCGGCGGCGGCGCGCTCGTGCTCGGCGGCGCAGCGCTGTACTTCAACCACGCGGGCGACAAGCTTCATGACGATGCCGTCGCACAGCACAGCCAGTCGCTGCTGGACTCGGCCAACAAGCGCCGCTATGCCGCCGAGGCGTTCGGCGTCGCCGCGGTCGGCTGCGTCGGTGCGGCGATCTACCTCTATGTTCGCAGCCGCAACGAGACCTCGCCGACCACCGCGCTGGCGCCGATGATATCGCGGGAGCTCACCGGCGTGGCGATCGCCGGCCACTGGTAGCGCGCGGAGGGTCCGATGGCCAGCCGCGTGCTCCCCCTGATCGCGGCGGCGCTGATCGCGCTGGCGCTGTGGACGCGCGTGTGGATCCTGCTGTGGCCCGCGGCGGTGCTGGTCGCCACCGCGATCGTCTATCTCGCGGGCGCGCCGCGTGCGCTCGGCAAGCGCGGCGATGGCACGCTCGCGTGGTGGGCGTGGCTGGCCTGGGCGCCGCTCCTGGGCTACATGCGGATGCTGCACGAGCTCGCGCGGTCGCTGACCGGCGAGCCGGTCGCCAACCAGGTCGCCGACGGCGTCTGGGTCGGGCGACGGCCGCGCGCGGACGAGCTGCCCGACGGCATCGCGATCGTCGTCGATCTGTGCGCGGAGCTCCCGGAGGCGCCCGGGGTCGCGGCGGGCCGCGGCTACCTCGCGATCCCGACGCTCGACGCGATGTCACCGACCCCGGCCGAGATCGCGCGCGCGGTCGATGCGATGATCGCGGCCGGCGGTCCGGCGTTCATCCACTGCGCGTTCGGACACGGCCGCTCGGCGACGGTGGCGGCCGCGCTGATGGTGCGCCGCGGCGACGCGACGCTCGACGACGTCGAGCGCGTGATGCGCGCCCAGCGGCCGCGGATCGGGCTCAACGCGCACCAGCGCCGCGCGCTCGCCGAGGCGGTTGCGCTCGGGGAAGCCACGGCGCGCCGGATCGCGTAACCTCGGTTGCCCGACGGCGTACCCAGCCCGGGACATCGCATGACGGCACACGACCGGCGCCTCGAGCGCGAGATCACACCCCGAGAGCTCTATCTCAACCGGCGCACCGTGATGCGCGGCGGCATCGTGGCGGCGAGCGCGGCGGCGACCGCGTGGCTGTACCGGCGGTTCAACGGCGTCGATTCGCTGACCACCGAGCGGCCGGCGCTGGTCGGCCTGGTCAAGGCGCAGCCGGGCAAGGACGGGTTCTGGGTCGACGAGCCGCCGACGCCGCGCGCGTCGATCCTCAACTACAACAACTTCTACGAGTTCAGCACCGACAAGGACGGCGTCGCGAGCGCCGCGGCGGGCTTCACCACCGCGGGCTGGCAGATCATGGTCGGCGGTCTCATTCACAAGCCGCGGACGTTCGATCTCGGCGATCTGCGCGCGATCAGCCCGCCCGAGGAGCGCGTCTATCGCATGCGCTGCGTCGAGGGATGGTCGATGGTGATCCCGTGGGCGGGGCTGCCGCTGGCCAGGCTGCTCGCCGCCGTGGAGCCGATGAGCTCGGCGAAGTACGTCGCGTTCCAGACGCTCCACGATCCGGCTCGCATGCCGAACCAGCGCACCGACGTGCTCGACTGGCCCTACCTCGAGGGGCTGCGCATCGACGAGGCGATGCATCCGCTCGCGCTGCTCGCGACCGGCCTCTACGGCCAGGAGCTGCCGCCGCAGGACGGCGCGCCGGTCCGCCTGGTGACGCCGTGGAAGTACGGCTTCAAGGGCATCAAGTCGATCGTCCAGATCACGCTGACCGAGACCGAGCCGCCGTCGACCTGGAACCGCTACGCGCCCAGGGAGTACGGCTTCTACGCCAACGTCAACCCGGGC
Source organism: Deltaproteobacteria bacterium (assembly GCA_005887925.1). Taxonomy (GTDB): domain Bacteria; phylum Myxococcota_A; class Polyangia; order Haliangiales; family Haliangiaceae; genus JABFXX01. Next base: position 13,420 of record VBLP01000289.1, read on the forward strand.
CACGACCATCCGCGCTGGAGCCAGGCGACCGAGCAGCGGATCGGCCAGAGCGGCCGGCGCAAGACGCTGATGTTCAACGGCTACGCCGATCAGGTCGCGAGCCTCTACGCCGGGATGGATCTCGATGTCCATTACTGAAGCCCCGACGGCGGCCGCGGCCGCGCCGGGCCGCCTGGTCGACCCGCGGTTCGCCAAGCGGCTGGTGCTGATCAACGGCGCGGTCCCGGCGGCGCTGCTGGCCTGGGACGCGGCACACCATCAGCTCGGCGCCAACGAGGTCAACTTCGCGATCCGCACCACCGGAATGGTCGGTCTGGTCCTGCTGGTGCTGTCGTTGCTGGTCACACCATTGCGCAGGCTGACAGGCTGGAATCAGCTGATTGCGATTCGACGCAATCTGGGCGTATTGGGATTCAGCTATCTAGTAATGCACTTTACGATATTCTGGATCTTCGATCGTGAGGGCAGTGTTACCAGCACCCTTCATGAAATCGTAATGCGGGAGTACCTGTGGTTCGGGACTGCTGCGCTCCTGCTCCTGATCCCGCTGGCGGCGACCTCCGCCGGCGTGGTGCACTACTACCTGCTGGTCAAGTCGGACGTGCGCCAGCCGTTCGCGTTTGCCGTCGTCGTCGGCGGCCTGCCCGCGTATCGCGTCGTCCGGCACTACCTCGACCTCCGCGGCGAGGTCCGCACCGCCCGCGCGCGGCTCGCTGGAGCGCGCGCGCTGACGCCACAGCGCCGCCGCAAGTTCTGGTCGGGTGAGCTCGAGGTCGCGCGGATCTTCGGCGAGACGCGCGACGTGAAGACGTTCCGGCTGGTCGCGCCGGGCGGCGGGCCGCTGCCGTTCGACCACCTCGCCGGCCAGTACCTCAACCTCGCGCTGGTCATCGACGGCGCGCGGGTCAACCGCTCGTACACCATCGCGTCGTCGCCGACCCGGGCCGACTACTGCGAGATCACGGTCAAGCGAGCCGCGGAGGGCCGCGGTTCACGCCACCTTCACGACGCAGTGCGCGAAGGCAGCGTACTGCGCGTTTCGGCACCCGCCGGACGATTTGTGTTTTGCTGGCCGGGTGAGATCTATCTGCTGTTCTCGATACGCACGCTCGCTGACTTCATCTTTCGCGAGGAGCTGGCGCATCTCGAGGCACGATTCCCCAACCTTCATGTTCGTGTCACGCTGACCGGCGATCCCGAGACGCCGTGGGACGGTCCGCGCGGCCAGATCTCTCGAGCGATGATCGACAGTTTCGTCCCTGACCTCGGCCGTGGGCCGATCCTGCTATGCGGCCCCGACGCGATGATGGCGGCGATGCGGCGGCTGTTCGTCGACGAGCTCGGCGTGCCCGACGCGGAGGTGCTGCAGGAGGCCTTCGTGTCGCCGCCGTCGACTGTGAGCGATGATGAGTCAGGCTCGGTCGTTGCAGCGCCGCTCGACCTCACGGACGCGCCTGCCGCTGCCAGCGTGCGGTTCCAGCGCACGGGCAAGCTGGCGGAGCTGACAGCAGCGTTGACCGTGCTCGAGGCCGCCGAGGACGCCGGTGTCGCGATCCCGTTCGAGTGCCGCTCCGGGATCTGCGGGCAATGCAAGACCCGTATCATATCGGGGACGGTTGCGATGGCTGTGCAAGACGCGCTCACGCCTGCCGACCGATCGAATCGCGTGATCCTCGCCTGCCAGGCTCGTGCGGTCGGCGACATCGTGATCGACGCCTGACCGACCGGCTGTCCGGCGAGCCACGCGTACCCGCGCGGCGCGTTCTGCCCGCGCAGCGCATTCCGCGAACGTCGAAAAAAACATCTTGCCTGTGATCGCGCGCTGCGTGTTAGAGTTCCTCGGACAAGTGCATGAAGGTCTGCACGCGACCGGAGTAGGGGTCAACGATCGGATCTTCTCATCGGTGTTTCGCAGTCTCGGGTGAAGTCGATCTCGGGAAATAGGCTGACCTCCCGAACGGGGAGTCGTTGGCGACATGACGACGTTGTGACGATGCCGGTCAGATCTCCGTGTGTCGGTGCGCAACGCTCAATTCCATGCGCCCGCGACACATCTTGCGTTAAGTCGATGTTTGGCACTTTGCGATCACAGAAAACTGATATTACAAGATTGGTATTTAGTGCGAAATGACGAAAAACTGAGATTGTTGGGGGAAAGACCATGGACCGACGCTGCGCATCGCCGGTCGGACCATCACGACGCATCGCGTAGTTTCAATGATCCTGAATAGTTGAGAACGTATGCCTGGTACGACCAGTAGGTCGATATGGAATTCGCGGTTACAGGGAGCGGGAGTGATAACTCCCTTTTCCCTTTCCGCATGAACCGTCAGTCGTGAGTGCCGAATGCTGATGTTGTTGTGATTGACAATCGACTCCTTTGACCACTAAGGTCCACGCGCAGAATCGGTGCGAAGACGCGCCGCCAACCGAAGTGTCTTTGCTGCTCCCACGGAAAGGGGATCTTCGACCAAGCACGATTCCGGCCCGCCCATCGCTGTGTCCCAATGGGTGATCCACCCGCTCAATGTTCAGAACCCAGGAGAACAGGCATGAAAGCGCTCGTAACGGCATCCTTGATACTCCCCGCCTCGTTGATCTTCGGCGCGTGCTCGACGCACGAAGACGCCTCGTCGGATCCGACGCAGAACGACCCCGGCCTCGCGGTCGCTGTGAGCGAGGAAGGCAGCGGCGTCCACGTCAACGCGATCACCGAGGCCCCGACCGGCTTCGACGGCGGCAGCAACGGTTTCGCGACGCCAGGCATCCTCTTCACCGACGCGCAGGTGGCGTTCGAGCAGGTCGAGGGCACCGACGATGGTATCGGCCCGGTATTCAACAACTTCTCGTGTGTCAGCTGCCACCAGAACCCGACCTCGGCGGTCGGTGCCGGCAGCCAGATCACCGAGCTCCGCGCCGGTCACTTCAACGGGGTCAGCTTCGTCGACCACCCGGGTGGCTCGCTGATCAACGATCGCGCGAACGACCGCTCGATCCAGGAGCACATCCTGTCCGGCAACGAGGTCCGCACGCTCCGGCTCACCATCAGCATCATGGGTGATGGGTTCGTCGAGTCGATCGACAGCAACACGCTCGTCGCGATCTCCAACAACCAGCCGGCCGCGCAGCGCGGTACGGTCATCTCGGTCCAGGTCGGCGAGGCCGGCGGCGCGACCCGCGTCGGCCGCTTCGGCTGGAAGAACCAGAACGCCAGCTTGCTGTCGTTCGCGGGCGACG
>VBLP01000289.1:16682-40489 GCA_005887925.1 Deltaproteobacteria bacterium
ACGGGACCGTGGTCCAGGGTGGACCGTTCGACGGCAAGGCCGACCCCGCAGGAAACGCTGAGGACACCGAGGTTGACATCGACAAGTTCACCGCGTTCATGCGCGCGTTGAAGGCGCCGCCCCGCGGACCGATCACCGCCAGCGTGACGGCCGGTCAGGCGAGCTTCACCCAGTTCGGCTGCGCGGTGTGCCACGTCGCGACCATCACCACCGCCCCCGCGGGAACCGTGATCAACGCCGGCCAGTTCACCGTGCCGACCGCCCTGGGCGACAAGAACATCCACCCGTTCGGCGACTTCCTGCTCCACGACATCGGCACGGGCGACGGCATCGTGCAGAACGGTGGTCAGGGCACGCGCAACCAGGTCCGCACCGCGCCGCTGTGGGGCATCGGCGCGCGCACCCGGTTCATGCACGACGGCGCGAGCGTGACGGTCAGCGACGCGATCGCCCGCCATGGCGGCCAGGCCTCGACGGCGAGGACCAACTTCAATAATGGCGGTGCCACGGCGCAGGCCAACGTCCTGGCGTTCATCTTCTCGCTGTAGTCGACCTGAAGGCCCGCTCCGAAGTGTCCCCGGGGCGGGCCGCCCGATCGCCTAACCGGGCGGGCTGCGTTGCGCCAGCCCGGCGGCGACCCGGCAGTGATTGATCAGCCGTAGCACCTCGGGCGTCGGCCACCCGGCCGGGCGCGCCGGCGGCTCGGCCGGTCGCGTGGTCCGATGGCCGTCGTCGACGGCCGTCCATGCGTCCCACGACGTGATGATCGGGCCACCGGCGATGATCATCTGGCGCGCGAGCGCGTTGAGCTGATCGAGGCTGCCGCTGGCGCGGTGGCCTGCGATCAGCGCGGCGTCGACCGTGATGATCAGCGGCGGCGCGCCGGCCGGCCGGGTCGCGCGCAGCCAGCTATCGAGGTAGTGGCGGATCTGCAGCGGCGTCAGCGCCGGCACGGTGACCACCGCGGTCGCCGGGATCGAGCCGCCGAGCTCGGTCGACAGCTCGGCCGGGCCGACCACCAGCAGGCTGAAGTAGCGCGTGGCGCGCGCGGCGCGCGACAGCACCGCGACCTCGGCGGTCGCGCGCGTCCCCGGGACGACGCCGTCGATGACGATCAGCGGCGTGCCCGCCGCCGGCGGCGCACCGGCGAGGACCTCCAGCAGGCCCTCGATCTCGGGGTTGGCGGTGGTCGTCGCGCTGGCGACGGCACCGAATGCCCGCGCGATGCGCTGGATCACGCCGCCGGCCCGCGCGGCGTGGCCGATATCGACGTACGCGCGCGGCCCCGGGCTGGCGGCGAGCATCGAGCGGGCGAGCACCGAGCGGCCGCTGCCCGGGGCGCCGGCGATGATCAGCGTCGCGCCCGAGGCCGCGATCCGCGCGGCGATCTCGCTGCGCAGCACGTCGAACGGCGCGCCGCGGTACGGCGGCTCGCTCGGATCGAGGTCGATGAACGGTTCGAACCGGAACCCGCGCGCCTGCCACGCCGGGTCGGCCTCGCGCAGCGACGGCGGGGCGGTGTCGGCCCGCCGCGCTCCGGCCTCGTGCGCGATCAGCCACGGCGACTCGAGCTCGCGCAGCACGCCGCGCGCGTCCCACGCGACGGCGCGCGCCGACTCGTAGCGCTCGGCGGGCGACTTGGCCATGCAGCGACGGACCAGCCGCATGCAAGGCGCGGTGACCTCGGCGGCGAGCTCGGGCGGCGCCACGACCTCCTGGCGCTGGTGCGCGGCGCTGAGCCCCGCGATCGTCGAGCCGTCGAGCGGCGGACGTCCGGTCAGGAGGTAGTAATAGGTGGCGCCGAGCGCGTAGAGGTCGGTCGCGATCGTCGCCGGCTCGCCGCGCCAGATCTCGGGCGCGAAGTAGTGCGGCGTGCCGGCGCGGATCTCGTTGTGCGGCGCGCGCAGCGCCGACACCGCCATGCCGAAGTCGCCGAGCTTGGCGGCGCCGTCGCCCTTGATCAGGATGTTGGCCGGCTTGACGTCGCGGTGGATGATCCCCGAGGCGTGGGCGAGCTCGAGCGCCGCGGCGAGCTGCAGGATCACCTCGGTCGCGCGCTCGGCGGAGAACGGCCCCTTGCGGCTGACCATGACGTCGGCCGACACACCCTCGACGTACTCCATCGCGATGTAGCGATGCGGGCCGTGGCGCGCGACGCTGTAGATCTGCACGACCGACGGGTGGTTGAGCTGGGCGACGCTGCGCGCCTCGGCGAGGAACCACGCCTCGGGGTCGTGCTCGGCCGGCGACCAGGTCAGCACCTTGACCGCGGTCGGGCGCAGCAGCGCCTCGTCGGTCGCGAGGTAGACCACGCCCATGTTGCCCCGCCCCAGCACGCGCAACAGCCGGTAGTTGCCGAGCTTGGCGCCGGCCAGGTTCAGCGCGTCGATCACCGGTCTTGCTCGTCTTGCTCCTGGTAGATCTGCATCAGGATGCTCTGCGCGCTGAGCGCGAGGGCGGGGTTGGTGACGATCGGGACCGCGGGATCGAACGAGAACCGTCCGGTCGTCCATCCCATCATCTCGCGGAACGCGCTGTAGATGCGGGCGACGCGCGCCTGCTCCACCTGATCGCGCGGTACCAGGTCGCGCGACACGAGCACGCCGTCGATCATGTCATCGCCGAAGCACTCGAGCGGGAGCGCGGCGAGCAGGCGGCGCCGCTCGGGCGGCAGCTCGGGACTGGTCAGGAAGTGCTCGCGCAGGTCGAGCGCGTTGGGCGAGTCGGCGCCGATGATCATCCCGCGCGATAGCTGGACCGTGCCGACCCCGAGATCGGTCGTGCACATCAAGAGCCCGGTGCGGTGGCTGTTGCGCAGGAACTCCAGGAGGTCGGGCAGGCAGAACTCCTCGAGGTCGCCGGTGAACACCGGGCCGCTGCCGACCGACTTCATCGGCGGCTGCACGACGCCGGACGCGGCGGACCTCGACGGGAAGCTCGACCGCGTGGCCGCCGTGGACGGCAGCGGCACGGTGGCCAGCGCAGGCGCAGGGGTCGGCGCGGTGGGCCGCGCAGGCAGCGGCGGCGGCGTCGGCGCGGTGGGCCGCGGCGGCATCGTCGGCGACGCGGACCGCGGTGATGGCGCCGGCGGCGGCATCGGCGGACGCGTGAGGCCGGGGAGCCGCGGCTCGGGCACGGTCGGCATCCGTCCCGGGGGCGGCGCTTCGAGCTGCTCGTCGCGCGCCCACGTCACCATGCGCAGCTTGGTCTCGAGCTCGCCGAGCGGGCGCTTGGGGTCGAGCTCGATGCCGACGACCGCGCCCGACTGCTCGGCGAACACGCGCGCCGCGCTGGCCGCCTTGAGCGACGCGACGGCCAGCGTCCCGAACCCGAGCAGCGCGCCGACCCGGTTGAGCTCGCCGGTGAGCGACGCGGCCACGATGGCGCACACGTCACCGTCCGCGACGCTGCCGACGATCGAGCGCAGCTCGCCCTCGACGTTGGCCAGGACGACGCCGACCACGCCCCGCGTCTCCTCGAGCAGGGTGCCCAGCGCGCTCGCTTCCGTGATGCGTTCCAGCATGATCACTCGGCGCGGCGATAGCCGATCCGAGCACAGCCCCAGTGCTTGCCCTTCACCATGACGGGCACCGACAGATCATAGATCACATCGCCGGTCTCCAGCTTGATCCGCTGCAGCAGAAACCGCGCCTCGCCGCGCGCCGCCGTGAGGCTCGCGATGTCGCCGAGCATGCGCTTGGTCCGGTTGTTGACGTAGTCCTGCGTGATGTTGCCGGTCAGCGGCTGGGAGAACCGCGTGTTGTGCGCGGGGACGTATCCGTTGATGTCGGTCACGATCGCATATTGCAAGGTGGCCGCCTTCGCCAGCGCCTTGTCCTCGGGAGCGACCAGGTCGGTGGCGTGCCGGTCGTACGGTGTGGTGAACTTCTGCGGATCGGTCTTCAGGATCGGGAAGTACATGCGCGCGAACACCTGCTCCTCGGTGATCGCCTGGTTGAGGATCCACTGCTCGATCACCTGGGCGCCGTCGGCGGCGAGCTGCTCGGCCGCGGCGAGCACCTCGCGGTCCTGCGCGCTGAGCGCCTCGATCTCGGGACCGCGCGGCGCCGCGGGTTGCGCATGCACCGCGGGCGTGGACGCCGCGAGGGCGGCGAGGATCAGCGGGCGAGCCAGGGTGCGAAGCGTTCGGGTCATGGCAGGTTCCTTCCGGGATGAGCCGAGGACAGGTCCGCGAGCGGTCATTCGCCCAGCCGTCCCATCGCCGCCTGCAGGCTGGCGCGCAGCCGGTTCAGCGACTTGGCCATCTGGCCGATCTCGTCGCCCGAGGTCGGCTTGATCGGCTGATCGAGGCGCTCGCCGGTGCTGATCTCGTTGGCCAGCGACGCGAGGTGCTCGAGCGGCCGCATCGAGCGCCGCAGCATCACGAAGATGAACCCGATGGTGACGATCGAGAGGAAGCCGAACACGATCGCGAGCTGGAGCAGCAGCTCGCGCTTGTGGGCGGCGATCGAGTCGCGCGACACCGCGACGCGGAACGCGCCGAAGTGCCGGCCCTTGACGTAGATCGGCGACGACACGTCCCAGGCCGACTCGCCGGTGTCGCGCAGGTAGGGCTGGACCAGCACCGGCTGGAGGTTGCGCGCCGCGGCCTGGTGCATCGAGGTCCAGAACTTGCGCTTGCCGCGATTGCCCGACAGGTCCTTGGTGCGGTCGCCGGTCAGCGGCTGCTGGAACTTGCTGTCGTGCGTCGGTGTGTAGCCGTTCATGTCGCCGCCGACCGCGTACAGGAAGTCGGGCGACGATTCGAGGATCTTGTCCTGGAACCCGACCACGGTGCGATCGGTGTAGAAGTCGTACTTGCTGTGGAACCGCGGGTTATCGCCGAAGTCGAAGCCCTTGATCTCCTCGTAGACCGGATCGAGCACGTCGCCGACCGTCATGAACCCGGTGTCGATGCCGGCCTCGAGGATCGCGCCGTACATCTTGGCGCCGGACATCGCCGCGACCTTGCCGTTGTTGATCGTGAGCTGCTCGAGACGCTGCGACTCGCGCGTCGTGATGTAGTACGCCGCTGCGACCATCGGCGGAATCGTGATCGCCGCCAGGACGAGTGAGACCTTGAGACTCAATCTACGTCTGATCAGCTCGAGCATGTCGACACTTTCCTGGTGGGGGGAGGAACGGCGAGATCACAGGGAGCGCGTGGCGCGCTGGAAGATCGCGCGGTCGTCGCTGTCTTCGATCGTCGCGGCGAGGTGCGCGATCAGCGCAGGCCCGTCGGCGCGCGTGAACGGGCGCTCGCCGCAGACCTTGCGGACGGCCTCCTTGACGAACACCTTGGCCATCGGCCCGACGCTGGCGGCCAGCGCCTTGGTGCACGCCGACAGGAACGTCGAGCTCGCGCTGTCGGCCACGCCGACGCCACCGCTGCCGACGCCCGAGCCCGAGCCGGAACCGGACCAGGCGAGGCCGGTCTTGGCCAGCTCGGGCTTGGATGACTCGAGCGGGACGCGGCCGGTGCTGCCGCTCGCGAGCGCGACCGGCGCCGACGCGCTCGGGGCCAGGGTCGGCGCGGCCTCGAGCTCGGCGAGCAGCTTGGTCGCGGCGACGCGCAGCGCGACACCGAGGAACGCGACGTTCAGCGTCGAGTCGGCGATCACGGCGAGGATGTAGCGCCGCGGTCTGGCGGCCGCGGTGGTGCGCAGGCTGCGCAGCAGCAGCTTGCCCTCGCCGAAGTGCGCGGTCAGCATCTCCCAGTCGTCCTGGATCAGCTGTATCGAGTCGACCGAGCTCACGACCGAGCGCGCGACCTGCTGCAGCACCGTCAGGTCGTAGATCGTGTGTGCGCGGTGCGCGACCACGGCGGCGGTGTGATCGACGACCAGCGCGCCCTGCACGCCCTCGACCTCCCGGAGGCTCTGGAGAATCGGTTCCAGCATCGCGGACTCCTCTAGCGCCCCAGCGCGGTGTCGAGCTTCTTCTCGAACACGCCGAAGGGTTTGCTCGGATCGACGTAAACGCCGAGGACTTGCTCGTCGCACACCGCGATCAGGCACGACCGGCGCGGCCCGGTGACGGTGACGCGCAACAGCGCGCCGAGCCCGAGGGCGTTGCCACTGCGCGCGAGCGACTGCGTCGCGACCACGTGGACCGCACCGAGCGCCTCGCCGTCGATATCGCCGCTCGACTCGAGCAGGGCCCCGGCGTCGTCGGTCAGCACCATCGCGGTGACCTCCGGAAACCGCGCGATCTGCGTCTTGGCTATGTGCGGGAGATTGGACATGGGGCCTTCTCGGAGCATGAACGCAAGCGGGCGCAGCTGCCGCCAATCGATGCATTCCCGGTGGTGCCAGTGGATGTGGTGCCAGCGGATGTGGTGCCAGACCTCGCCGAGCGAGTTCCTCTCAGAACGCTGCTCACCTCGGCGTCACCATCAAACGTTCCATCCATTCATCAGTGTATTCCCTTGGTTCCGCTGATCAATGGATATCCACCTTTTGGTTCAGTACTTTATCTCATAAGAACCGCGGCGATCTGTAGGCTTGTTCACCAAATCGGTGTGCCGCAATCGGCGACGCCCTCGCACTGCAGATCGCCGAGTTGCGACGGTCACCTACATGCTGATCTGCGTTCCATCAGCGATTCGAGCGCCGGCTGAGCTGCTGCAGCGCGCGCGTGGTGAGCGTCGTCGTCAGGGAATCTCCGGTCGCCTCGGCGAGCGCGGCGGCCAGGTGCAGCGGCGAGCCGGCGTCGTCATGGCCGGTGTGGACGCGATCGACCCCGATCGCGCCGAGCAGGCGGGCGCGCACCGCGACGTCGACGTCGGCGGTGTCGAGCGCGGCGGCGGCGGCGAGCGCGGCGGCCGCGGCGGCCGCGTCCCCGGCGGCGATCGCAGCGAGCGCCTCGGCCGACAGCGCATCGATCTGCGCGTCGACGTCGCCGGTCTGCTCGGCGATGCCGCGCGCCTCGCGTGCGTCCTGGCGGGCCGCGCCGAACCGGCCGCGCGCGTGGCGCAGCCGGGCGCGCTCGAGCAGCGTGGTCGCGCGCAGCCGCGGCGCGCCGGTCAGGCAGCCGAGCGCGCGATCGAGCACCTGCTCGGCGGCGTCGCCATCGCCGCGATCGCGCGCCGCGCGCGCCAGCCCGATCCAGCACACCGCGGCGGTGATCGGCTCCTGCGCGCCGGCGCCGTGATAGGCGACCCGGGCCAGCCGGGCGATCGCGTCGACCTCGGGGCGATCCAGCCAGTAGCGAAACGCGCGGTGGTGCACGAGGTCGCGCTCGTCGAGCACGTGGTCGTAGATCGCGTCCTGGACCGACGCGTCGGCGAACTCGTACCAGCCGTGGGCCTCCTCGAGCACGCCGTCGCGCGCCAGCCAGGCCAGCTGCGCCGCGGTGTCATCGCTGCCGCGCACCGCGGCGATCTCGTCGGCGGAGAACCGCGGGCCGAGTCCGGCACAGACCCGGGCCAGCGAGACCAGCTCGGGCGCCAGCTCCTCGAGCGCACGCACCGCGAACCAGGCCGGCGACGGCGCCGACAGCAGGGTGTCGAGCTCGTCGGCCGCCACGTACCATTCGTCGCTGCCGACCTGGCGGCGGACCGCGCCGCGCCGCGTGATCTCGCCGGCGAGCGCGACCATGAGGCCGGGGTTGCCGCCGGCGCGGATCGCGAGCCGCTCGACGAGCACGCCCGGGATCAGCCGGGCGGGGCGCAGGAGCTCGCGGAGCAGGACCTCGGCGTCCTCGTACATCAGCGTCGGCAGCACGACGTCGATGCGGTGGCCGGCCTCGCGATCGCCGATCGCGGCGGCGCTCGCCGTGATCACCGCCAGCGCGACCACGTCGGGGGCGAGGGCACGCTCGAGCGCGCGCAGCGTGGCCGGGGCGATCCAGCTCGCGTCGTCGATCGCGATCACGGCGCCGCGCGCGGCGGTGCGTGCGATCGCGGCCACCAGGTCGCCGCCGCCGAGCGTCTCGGCCACGTGGTCGTCGGGGCGCTCGCCCGGGAACCGCCGCCGGCCGCGCACCACGATCACCTCGCGACCCTCGCCGCGCAGCCGGTCGCAGATCGCCCCGAGCACGCGGGTCTTGCCGGCGCCGGGATCGCCGGTGATCGCGATGTGGACCGGCCGGGCGTCGACCACGGCCTGGGTCGCGACCGCGACGAGGCTCTCGATCAGGTCGCTGCGGCCGACCAGCGGCGGCGGCGTGCGCGCGTCGGCCTTGTCGGTGCGATCGCGCCGGCCGGGCCGGAAGAACCCGGGGACCTCGGACGACGGCCGCATGTCGGGCGTGTGCTCGGCCGCGGCCGCGGTGAGCAAGAGGCCCGCGGTCAGGCCCGCGAACGGCGTCGCCGGCAGCCAGCGCTCGAGGTGCTCGACGTCCTCGCCGTAGACCGCGACCTTGCCCTGGGTCGACCGCCGCAGCAGCGCGTTGCAGATGTGGACCACCATGCGCGCGCGCTCCACGGTCAGTGTCTGGGCGGCGGCGAGCGCGGCCGACAGCGGCGTGTCGTGATCGAGCCCGGTGAACGCCGCGAGCACGCCGTCGCCGCGCCGGCGGATCACCAGCCCGCCGACGTCGCCGACCGCGCGCACCACGGTGACCGGATCGCAGCCCGAGGTCCACAGCAGCGCGACGCGCCCGCGCACGCCGAGCGCACCCGCCGCGACGCCGCGCGCCGTCGACGTCCCCGAGGCCGCGCGCGCGATCCAGCTGCGCAACTCCGCCGCGGTCTGCGGCCTGGCCTCGGGCTGCTTGGCGAGGCACGCCGCGATCAGCGCGTCGAGCTCCTCGGGCACCGCCCGCAGCTCGCGCATCGACGGCGGCCGGCACAGCGTGTGCTGGTACTCGATCGCGTGGCGCTCGCCGATGAACGGCGGCCGGCCGCACAGCATCTCGAACGCGACGACGCCGAACGAGTAGACATCGGCGCGGTGGTCGACCGCCGCGCCGCGCACCTGCTCGGGCGCGAGGTAGTGCACCGTGCCGACCACCTCCCCGATCTGGGTCAGCCCGGCCACGGCCGGCTGCTTGGCCAGCCCGAAGTCGATCAGCCGCACGCCGCGCGGGCCGATCACCACGTTCTCCGGCTTGAGGTCGCGGTGTACGATGCCGGCGCCGTGGATCGCCGCCAGGCCGGCCGCGAGCTGGTCGAGCAGCGCGAGGCTCTCGCCGATCCCGCCGCGGTCGCCGGTGCGCGCCATCCACGCCGCCAGGGTCTCGCCGGCGAGCAGCTCCATGATGATGTAGGGCCAGCCGTCGACCACCCCGTGGTCGATCAGCGCCGCGGTCCACGCCGGTCCGACCGTGCGCAGGGCCTTGGCCTCGAGCTCGAACCGCAGGTAGATGTCGCGCTCGCGCCACCGCCCCCACTTGAGGATCGCCGGGCCGTCCTTGCCGCGGACCACGAAGACGTGCGCCGTGCCCCCGCTGGCCAGGTGGCGCTCGATCTTCCAGCCCCGGGGCGGGGTGATGTCTGGAGCCGACACCGCTTCGACCACCCCGGTCGAGCGCCCGTGGATCGGGCAGTCGCCATTGGGCGGCAGCCGGCGTTGGCACCGGGGGCAGCGCGTCACGTCGGTCCAGAGTGCACCGATTTCCGGCGCGACTCCAGCGACGGCGCGCTTCGCATCGCCGTGTCAGCCGCGGTAAGACAGAGGGATGAGCGATCGCACGGAAGGCTCGGGTGTCGACCCGACCTCGGCGCTGGCCGGTGCCCCCGAGCTGCGGTTCCCGCGCTACCGCCTGACCGTGATCGAGGGCCCCGACCGCGACCTCGCGATCGACGGCGGCGCCGCCGAGCTCGCGATCGGCACCGCGCCGGCCAACGCCATGATCCTCACCGACTCCGCCGTGTCGCGCCACCACGTCGCGATCACGCCGACGCCGCGCGGCCACGCGATCCGCGACCTCGGCAGCACCAACGGCACCGCGGTCAACGGCGTCGGTATCGAGGGTGCGTTCCTCGCGCCGGGCGCGGTGATCGCGATCGGCCGCAGCCGGCTCAAGTTCGAGGTGCTCGGCGGCGAGGACCGCGCGATGCTGTCGTCGGACGCGCGCTGGGGCCGCGCGCTCGGCGCCAGCGAGGCGATGCGGCGGATCTTCGCCGTGCTGCCCCGGCTCGCCGAGTCCGACACCACGATCCTCCTCGAGGGCGAGACAGGCACCGGCAAGGGCCTGCTCGCCGAGGCGATCCACGAGGCGAGCCCGCGGGCCGCCGGCCCGTTCGTCGTCCTCGACTGCGGCGCGATCCCGCCGACCCTGATCGAGAGCGAGCTGTTCGGCCACGAGAAGGGCGCGTTCACCGGCGCCGCCGCCGCGCGGATCGGCGGGTTCGAGGCCGCGCGCGGCGGCACGGTGTTCCTCGACGAGATCGGCGAGCTGCCGCTCGACATGCAGCCCAAGCTGCTGCGTGCGCTCGAGGACCGCGTGGTCAAGCGCGTCGGCGGCAACGAGCCGGTGCGGCTCGACATCCGCATCATCGCCGCCACCAACCGCGACCTGCGCAGCGAGATCAACCAGGGCAGGTTCCGCTCCGACCTGTACTACCGGCTCAACACGTTCCGGCTGCGGATCCCGCCGCTGCGTGAGCGCCGCGACGACATCGCGCTCCTGGTCGCCCACTTCTACCGCCAGCTCAGCCCGGCCGGAGACTCGCCGCCGGCCGACCTGCTCGCCGAGCTCGCGCGCCACGACTGGCCGGGCAACGTCCGCGAGCTGCGCGCCGCGGTCGAGCGCGCCGTGCTGCTCGGCGATCCCGCGGTGTGGCGCGCGCTGTCCGACGACGCGACCGCCCTCGCCGAGGACGAGCGGTTCGTCGATGGCACCTCGTTTCGCGCCGCCAAGGAGCGCGCCGTCGCCGCCTGGGAGCGCGAGTACGTGCGCGCCCTGATCGCGCGCCACGACGGCAACCTGTCGCGCGCTGCGCGCGCCGTACGGATGGACCGCAAGCACCTGCGCGAGCTGCTGCGGCGCCACCGCATCACCGCAGATGACACCTGAGTGACGCCGCGGCCGGCGGCGTGACCCAGATCGCGGCGGGCTCACACGATCGCGCCGGCCTCGGATCACGGGTGCGGGAGCTCTGCTGCCGCGTGATACGCTCGGCCATCGTGGAGGAGCGCACGCGCCGCCTCGGCGGACCCGACGCCGGGCACCAGGCCCGCCAGCTCCAGCCCGGCGAGCAGGTCGACGACTGGGTGATCGTGCGCGTCCTCGCCGGCGGCGGGTTCGGCACCGTGTACGAGGCGCGCCACCGCGCCGGCGATCAGCGCGTTGCGCTCAAGCTGCTCCACGCCCACCTCGTGGGGTCGCAGGAGATCGTCGCGCGGTTCCACCGCGAGGCCGCCGTGATCGGCCAGCTCCGCCACCCCAACATCGTCGAGCTCGTGGCGGCCGGGGTCACCGGCGACGGCCGGCCGTACCTGTGCATGGAGCTGCTCGACGGTGAGGACCTCGCCTCCGTGATCCGGCGCACCGGGCCGATGTCCGGGCTGCAGGCGCTCGCCGTGCTCGAGCCGGTGTGCGCCGCGCTCGCCGCCGCCCACGAGGTCGGCGTGGTCCACCGCGACGTCAAGGCGTCCAACGTCGTGGTGTGCCGCGGCAGCGGCGGCCGGCGCGGCCGCATCGTGCTGCTCGACTTCGGTATCGCCAAGCTGTCCGGGGCGCTCGCCGTCGAGCTCACCGCCTCGCACCAGTCGCTCGGCACGCCGTCGTGCATGGCGCCCGAGCAGGTCCACGGCCGCGCCGTCGACGCGCGCACCGATGTCTACGCCCTCGGCACGCTGGCGTTCTTCCTGCTCACCGGGCACATGCCGTTCGAGGACGCGTCGCTGACGATGACCCAGTACCTCCACCTCCACGCGCGGCGCCCGCGGGTCTCGGTCGCCGCGCCGGTGCCGCCCCGGATCGACGACGTCGTCGCGCGCGCCATGGCGATCGAGCCCGGCGAGCGGTTCGCCGACACCCTGTCGCTGCTCGCCGCCCTCCGCTCCGCGCTGCGCGACTCCGCGCCGATCGCCGCCGTCGAGATCGCCGACGCCGCCGCGATCCTCGTCGCCGTCGGCCACGCGGGCGGTGGCCTCGATGAGGCGCTGCTCACCGACCTCGAGGCCGTGCTGCCCGCCGCCGAGCGCGCGCTGACCGGCGCCGGGTTCTCGCTCGTCCTCGATCTCGGCTCCAGCGCCGTGTTCGCCCAGCCGCACTGCGAGGCCAGCCGCGCCGTCGCCGCGGCCGTCGCCGTCTGGGACCAGCTCGCCCAGCGCCGCAACCCCGATCCGCGCGTCCGGATCGGCATCGCCGTCCATCGCGCGGCCGCCACGTTCCAGGGCACCGAGCTGCGCGCCGGGACGCTGCTCCAGCCCGCGACCTGGGGCATCCCCGACGAGCTCGACGGCGTGTGGGCCAGCGCCGCCGCGGCCCCGGACGCCGCCGGCGCGACCCGCCTGCGCTGACCCGCGCGCCGGCCCCCCACCGCGGCGCCGCTGGGCGATACTCGCGGCATGACCGACGAGGTCCTGTTCTGCCCCGATCTCGATCGCGCCATCGCGCTGTTCTCCCGGCTCGGGCTCCGGCTCGACACCATCTTCCCCGCCGACGATCCCACCGTCGCCGCCCTCAGCGGCCACGGCGCGCGCGTTCGCCTCGTGCGCGCCGGCGCGACCGATCTCGCGGATCCCGACGGCATCCCCGCCGTCCAGCCGTCGTTCACCATCGCGCGCGCAGGCGACTCCGCCTGGCGCACCGGCCGTGCCGGCATGCAGTACCGCGACCTCCTCCCCGACCGCCAGGGCGGCCGCTACATCGCCTCGCACATCCGCATCCCCGAGGGCGGTCCCGTCCCCGACTACGTCCATTTCCACGTCGTCCAGTTCCAGATCATCTACTGCTACCGCGGCTGGGTCCGCGTCGTGTACGACGGCCAGGGCGAGCCGTTCGTGATGCAGGTCGGCGACTGCGTGCTGCAGCCGCCCCGGATCCGCCACCGCGTCCTGGAAGCCTCGCCCGGCCTCGAGGTCCTCGAGCTCGGCATGCCCGCCATCCACGCCACGCACGTCGACCACGATCTCGCGCTCCCCAGCCCCACGCTCGATCGCGACCGCGACTTCGACGGCCAGCGCTTCGTCCGCTTCCTCGCCGCCTCGGCGCAGTTTGCCCCGGCGCCGCTCCCCGGCTTCGACGCCTGCGAGCTCGGCATCGCCGCCGCCACGCGCGGCCTCGCCGGCGTCAGCGTGCTCCGCGCTCGCGACCCCGCCCGCATCGCCCTGCGCCACGACGCCGAGCTCTGGTTCCACGTCGTCCTGCGCGGTGAGCTCACGCTCGACGACCAGCACCGCCTCGGCGCCGCCGACGCCTTCACCATCCCCGCCGGCCGCCCCGTCACCTGGAGCCATGCCTCGCCCGATCTCGAGCTGCTCCAGGTCACCCTCCCGGCGCGTCCCTCGCTCGATCGCATCGCTGGCTAGCGGCCTCGGCGTGCCTTCCGGCGCCGGTGACGTGAAAAGTATGGTAGCGACGTGCATGCGCAGGATCTCGCTCGTGCTCGTGCTGGCCGCGGCGGCGTGTCATCACGAGACCGTCTCTCCGCCGTCGAACCAGGCCGCGTCTCGCCCGTCGGCGGCGGCGGACGCGCTGGCGTTCCTGCCGGTCGACGCGGACATCGTGCTCGGGGTCGACGTCGCGTCGCTGCGCACGAGCGCGGTGTGGGCCGAGTATCAGGGAAAGCTCACCAACCTGGTCGGGCCGCAGCTCGCGAGCATCCAGAAGAGCTGCGGCTTCGATCCGATCCAGGCCGTCCAGTCGGTGACGCTCGGCGTGTTCAGCAAGGACACGGCGAACACGGTGGTGATCGTCCGCGGCCTGGACCGCGACCGGACGATCGCGTGCCTGAAGACCAACGTCATCCCGGACACGACGGTCGCGATGGATCGCGACGTGGTATCGCTGATCCACAAGACCGGCGATCGCGACGTGCTGGCGTTCGCCGACGGCTCGACGCTGGTGCTCCAGGGCTCGAAGCAGCCGACGGCGGACGGCCTGCGCGCGCTGGTACAGGGCGGGGCGCCGCTGCGCGGCTCGGCGAGCTTCCTCGAGATGTTCGACCGGCTCGACCGCGGCGCGACGGGGTGGATCGTGGTCAACGGCAACGCATCGATGTTCGACAAGCTCGCGGGCATGGGCAACCGGCCGCGCGCGATCTACGGCACGGTGCGCGTCGGCGCCGGCGCCGCGGCGATGTTCGACCGGCTCGACGTGGTGGCGGAGGGCGACATCATGACCGTGACGATCGAGCTGTCGCTCGAGAAGCTGCGATCGCTGGTGTCGATGATGATGATGATGGCCGGTGCGCAGTCGTCCCCGCCGTCGCCGTCGCCGTAGCCGATTCCCAACCACGCGCCGGGGCGCTAAGGTCGCGGCGATGGCCAAGCCGGTGTTCAAGCGCATCCTCCTCAAGATCTCGGGCGAGGCGCTGATGGGACAGCAGGGATACGGCATCAACCCCGAGGTCCTGGCGCACGTCGCGGCCGAGATCGCCCAGACCGCCAAGCTCGGCGTCGAGGTGGCGGTCGTGGTCGGGGGCGGCAACATCTTCCGCGGCGTGTCGGAGTCGTCCCGCGGGATGGACCGGGCGAGCGCGGACTACGTGGGAATGCTCGCCACGGTGATGAACGCCGTATCGCTGCAGGAGGCGATCGAGAAGCAGGGGGTGGTGACGCGCGTGCAATCGGCGATCCCGATGTCGCAGCTGGCCGAGCCCTACATCCGCCGCCGTGCGATCCGCCACCTGGAGAAGGGCCGCGTGGTCATCTTCGGCGCGGGCACGGGCAACCCGTTCTTCACGACCGACACGGCCGCCGCCCTGCGCGCGATGGAGATCGGCGCCGAGATCCTGCTCAAGGCGACCAAGGTCGATGGGGTGTACGACAAGGATCCGGCCAAGCACGGCGACGCACGGCGTTACACCACGGTGACCTTCACCGATGCGCTCCGCCAGGACCTCCGGGTGATGGACGGGACGGCCTTCGCGCTGTGCCGCGACAACGAGATGCCGATCATCGTGTTCGACATGACGGCGCGTGGCAACATTCACCGGGTGGTCTGCGGCGAGCCGGTCGGCACGACGATCGTCAAGGACAACCTAGAGACCCGGTTCGCGAACCAGACGAGGGCACCATGATCAACGAAATCACCACCGATACCGAAGACGGCATGAAGAAAGCGGTCGATTCGTTCAAGCGCGACCTGCAGAAGATCCGCACCGGCCGCGCCAACGCCGCGATGCTCGACGGCATCAAGGTCGACTACTACGGCACGCCGACGCCGGTGAACCAGGTCGCCACGGTGCAGGTGGTCGACGCGCGGTTGATCACGGTCAAGCCGTGGGAGAAGTCGATGCTCCCGGTGATCGACAAGGCGATCCGCGCGAGCGACCTCGGGATCAACCCGATCTCCGACTCGGAGCTCGTCCGGCTCTCGATCCCGCCGCTGACCCAGGAGCGCCGCAAGGAGCTCGCCAAGGTGGTCGGCAAGCAGACGGAGGAGGCGCGGGTCGCGGTGCGGTCGGCCCGGCGCGACGCCATGGCCATGGTGAAGGAAGCCGAGAAGGACAGAGAGATCACCGAGGACGAGCGCAAGAACGGTGAGAAAAGGATTCAGGACCTGACCGACAAGTACATCGCGATGATCGACGACATCGCCAAGGCCAAAGAGAAAGAGATCATGGAGCTGTAGGCCGGCCGTCCAGGGGGTATGATACCGGCGATGTCCGGTATTCCGGCAGGTGCCGGGCAGCTGCTCGGCAAGCGGCTCGGCAAGTTCGATATCCTGGCGCTGCTGGCGCTCGGTGGAACCGCCGAGATCTATCTCGCGCGGATCGGCGGCGCCGCCGGCTTCGAGAAGTACGTGGTGGTGAAGTGCCTCCACGATCACCTCGCCGACGACACCGAGTTCGTGAAGATGTTTCTCGACGAGGCGCGGCTCGCGGCGCACCTCGACCACTCCAACATCGTCCAGACGATGGAGCTCGGCGAGTACAACGGCCGCTACTACATGGTGATGGAGTTCCTCGCCGGGCTGTCGCTGGCGATGATCATCCGGCGCGCGGCCGAGCGGCTGCCGACGGCGCGCATCCCGGTGCCGCTGGTGCTCAACATCCTGGCGCAATCGGCCGCGGGGCTGCACTACGCCCACGAGAAGGCGGTGAACGGCAAGGCGCTCAGCATCGTGCACCGCGATATCTCGCCGCAGAACCTGGTGATCAGCTTCGAGGGCGTGGTCAAGCTGGTCGACTTCGGCATCGCCAAGGCCGAGCTGCGCGAGACCCGGACACGGTCGGGCACGATCAAGGGCAAGTTCGCGTACATGTCGCCGGAGCAATGCGTCGCCAACAACGTCGACCGCCGGACCGACGTGTTCGCGCTCGGCGTGATCGGCCACGAGCTGCTGACCGGGCGGCGGCTGTTCAAGCGGACGTCGCCGTACGAGACCTACCAGGCGGTGCTCGAGTGCAACGTCCAGCCGCCCTCGACGATCGATCCCGAGATCGATCCGGCGCTCGATCCGGTGATCATGGGAGCGCTCACCAAGGACAAGGCGGACCGCTATCCGACCGCCGAGGCGTTCGGCGACGCGCTGCTCGGCTACCTGCATCACCGCGGCGTCAGCTCGAGCCCGGGCGACGTGTCGCGGTTCTTCGACGCGTACTTCGGCCAGGAGATCGAGGAGTACTCGGGGCGGATGCGCGAGCTGATCGCGGGGCGCGACGTCTCGGTCGACACCGGGGTGACCTGGGGCGGCGATGTCGAGGACGACCGGCGCGATGCCGAGCCCGACGGCCACGGGAGCTCGGGCGAGATCCCGGTCCGGTACGGCGCGGGCTCGCAGATCCTGCTCGACGATCTGGGCAGCGGCTCGCGGGTCGAGGCCGACGACGAGATGCCGGCGGAGCGGACGCGGATCGAGACCAACCCGCTCGAGCGGATCAACGAGCTGGAGCGGCTCGCGGGGCGCGCGCCGCCCGATGGCGCGACGCGGGTGGTGCCGTCGAGCGCCGTGCCGGTGCCGGCGCCGCCGCCGGGGGTCGCCGCCGGGGCTGCCGGCCCGCCGCCGGGGCCATCCTCGGGGCGGTTCCCGGATGCCGCGAACCTGCCGACGATGATCGATGCCACGGGGGAGGCCCCCCGCGCCGCGGCGCTGCCGGCGCATGCCCGCACGCATGTCGCGCCGCTGCCGGTCGCTTCGGCGATGCCGGCGTCGGGTGCGCCGGCCGGCCCGGCGCCGGGCATGCCGGGCCACCCGGGTGTGGGGCCGAGCCGCAACGGTGCGGGGCTGCCGGGGCTGCCGCCGGCCGCGCGGCCCGCGGGCACGCTGCCGCCGTCGATGACATCGGGACAGCCGCCGGGCGCGCCGGGCATGCCTCCTCCGGGGTATGCCCAGGGCCATCCGCAGAGCCATCCGCAGGGCTATCCCCAGGGCTATCCCGTGTTGAACGCGGAGCTGAGCGCGCAGATCGCGACCGGCGCGACTGTGTTTCCCAGCGACGCGTCCCGGGGCGCGCCGCCGGGTGGACCGATGCCGCAGGGTGCAGCGATGCCGGGTGCGCCGGGCGCACGCGGATCCGAGCCGGGTGCATCAGGTCCCGGCGCTGCGCGAGGCTCCGAGCCGGGCGCGATGCCCGGGGTGCCTCCCGGCCCGCCGCATGGGCCGTTCCCCGGCGCGTCGCACGGGGCGCCGAGCGATGGCTATCCGCCGGGCATGGCTCCGCCGCGGCCGGGCGATGGCCCGTTCGATCCCCAGCGCGCCGCGGGCATGATGTCGCCGGTCGGTCAGCAGTATCCGCAGAACGTCGACTGGAATGCGATGGCCGCTCAGCCCGCGCGCGCGGTGCCGCCGTGGCTGCTCGTCGCGCTGTTCGTCGGCGCGATCAGCGTGGCGCTCGCGCTCACGATCATCATTGCTCGCATTCTGCGGTAGGACCCGCATTCTGCGGTAGGGCCCGCATTCTGCGGTAGGGCCCGCATTCTGCGGTAGGGCCCGCATTCTGCGGTAGGGCCCGCATTCTGCGGTAGGACCGCAGTCTGTGGTAGGCCGCAGTCTGCGGTAGGACCGCAGTCTGTGGTAGGCCGCAGTCTGTGGTAGGGCCGCAGTCTGCGGTAGGCCGCAGTCTGTGGTAGGCCGCAGTCGCGCGGCGGTGATCAGTTGCGCAGCAGGCCGAGCAGCTTGGACATCGTCCGCTCGTCGGCCGGCGGGAACTCGTAATCGAGGAACTCGCGCGAGGTCACCCAGCGCAGGTCGGCGACCGTCGCGGGGTACGGCCGCGCCTCGGCGGGCAGGCGGCACGAGTACATCGTCAGCTGGACCTGGTAGGTCGTGTAGTCGTGGACGTGCTCGCCGAGCTTGGGGCCGACGTCGACCTCGACGCCGATCCGGCCCTTGACCTCGCGGAGCAGTGCGTGGGTCTCGTTCTCGTCGGGCTCGACCCGGCCGCCGGGGAATTCCCACAGCAGCGGCAGCACGGCGTTGGCATTGCGCTGGGTGATCAGGTAGCGACCATCGTGCTCGATGACGGCCGCGACCACACGGATCACCTCTTTGGCCATGGTCAGCGATTATCGATGCTTTGCGCCCGATTGCAACGGCGGACGTGTATGCTGCGCCGTCCGTATGGCGATTCGCTTCGTCGAGATCAAGGCCTCCGACAATCCCGAGGCGCTCAACTCCGAATGGGTCATCCTCGAGAACGACGGCAAGAATCCATTCAACACTCGCGGCTGTGGCATGACCGTCGGCCGCCGCGGCTCCGCAAAGAAGTCGCTGCTCGGCATCATCGATCCGGGCTTCGTGCTCGCGCCCGGGGAGCGGACGCGCATGCTGACCGGCAATCCTGGGACGCAGGCGCACGGCGCGGCCCCCGAGGATGGAGTGAAGAACTACTTTCTGTTCCTGCCCAGGACGTACCTGCAGGGTCCCGGCACGGTGCTGACCCTGGTGTTGCGCGGCTTACCGGTTTCGAAGGCTGAGTACGATCCGTCGCAGCCCGGCGGTGTCGCGGTGGCTGCCAAGAAAGCCTGAGCCCGCCCCGTCACAGAACCGGTGCGCCAGTGTAGCGGGCGCGCGGCCGGAGGATGAGCCGAGCGCGGCGGTCAGCGCGGCGAGCCCGACGTCGCAGTTGGGTGCGGCCTCGGTGACGGCGTCGATCACCGCGAGCAGGGTGCGGACCCGCCGGGCGTGCGGCAGCTGCAGGGCGGCGTCGAGCAGCGGCTGCGCGCGCGGATCGCCGGCGGGGTAGAGCGGATGGCCGAACCCCGGCGGCAGCTCGCCGCGCTTGCGCAGCGCCCGGACGGCGGCCCGCGCGGCGTCGGGCGAGCCGATCGCGTCGGCGAACTGTGCGACCTGCTCGGAGGCGCTGCCGTGGCGCGGCCCCGACACGGTCGCGAGCGCCGCGGAGATACAGGCGTAGGGATCGGCGCCGGTCGACGCTGCGACCCGTGCCGTGAAGCTCGACGCGTTGAGCTCGTGATCGGCGAACAGCACGAGCACGCGGTCGATCATCGGCGCGGCGTCATCGGCCAGGCCGATCGCGCGCACGGCGATCTCGGCGACGCTGGTCGCGCCGCGCGCGCGGCTGACCGCGGCGCGAGCGAACGCGAGCAGCGGGATCAGCTGGCGGCCGCGCGCGATCAGCGCGTCGGGGCGCAGGTCGTCGCGCTCGCGGTCGCCCAGCGCGGCGATGTGGATCAGCAGCGGCATGACGTCGAGCGGCGCGCGCGCATCGCCGACCAGCCGCGCGAGCTGCGCGAGCGGGATCGCGCTGCGCGGCCACGCGACCCGCGCGTCCGGCAGGTAGCCCGACCACAGCAGCTCGGCGACGTTCTCGAACGCCACGCCGCCATCGGCGAGCTCGACGGCGAGCCGGCCGCGGTACGCCGGACCGCGCGGCGTGATCGCGGTGATCGACGAGTCGAGCACCGGCTCGCCCCAGCGCAGCGCGGCGGCCGCGACTGCACCGTGACCGGCGCGCGCATCGCGGCGGACGCGCAGCAGCTCGAGGTCGGCGAACGCGTAGCGCCGCGGCCGGCCGCGCTCGGCGGCCACGCTGCGGACCTGGCCGCGGCTGACGTAGGCGTAGAGCGAACGCACCGTGATCCCGAGGTGGCGCGCGGCGGTCGGCGCGTCGACCCAACGTTGATCGTCGATTCTACGTTGATCAACCATGCTTCCGACGCTACATCGACTGCAGGAGGAGCACCATGACAAACCCAGGACTCGAAGGCGTGGTCGTCGCGGATACCCAGATCTCGGAGGTCGATGGCGAGCGCGGCAGGCTGGTGATCGCCGGCGCCGACGTCGAGCAGCTCGCCGGCGCGGCGACGTTCGAGGCCACGGCGCGCCGGGTGCTCGCGGCGGGCGGAGCCGACCCGGTCGTCGCCACGCCGATCGACAACGCGGCGTTCGGCGCGGCGCGCGCGGCGGCCTGGGAGCTCCTGCCGCGGCTCGGCGATGCGCTCGATCACGCCGACGCGATGGACGCGCTGCGCACGGGCCTCGCGCACTTGCGCCCCGGGCCGACCGACGCCGGCGGCGACCTGGCGGCGGCGATGTCCGCGATCGGTGCCGCGCCGGTCGTGGTCGCGGCATGGAGCCGGCGCCGCGCCGGGCAGGCCCCGGTAGCGCCGGACCCCGCGCTGGGCCACGCCGCCGATTACCTGCGGATGACGCTCGGCCGGCCGGGCGACGCGGCGTCGGTGCGCGCGCTCGATGCTTACCTGGTGACCGTGATCGACCACGCGATGTGCGCCTCGACGTTCACCGCGCGCGTGATCGCGTCGACCGCGTCCGACCTGATCTCGGCGCTCGTCGGCGCGGTCGGGGCGCTCAAGGGGCCGCTGCACGGCGGTGCGCCGGGCCCGGTGCTCGACATGCTCGATGCCATCGGCGCCCCCGACCGCGCCGAGGCGTGGCTGCTCGGCGAGCTCGCCGCCGGCCGCCGCATCATGGGGATGGGCCACCGCGTGTACCGGGTGCGCGATCCGCGCGCGGCCGTGCTCGAGGAGGCGGTGCGCCCGCTGGCCAGCCCGCGGCTCGAGCTCGCGCGCGCGGTCGAGCGCGCCGCCGCCAAGATCCTGCACGAGCGCAAGCCGGACCGGCCGCTCGCCGCCAACGTCGAGTTCTACACCGCCGTGCTGCTCGATGCGGTCGGCCTGCCGCGCGAGCAGTTCTCGGCGACGTTCGCGGTGAGCCGGGTCGCCGGCTGGGCGGCGCACGTGCTCGAGCAGCGCCGCACCGGCCGCCTGATCCGGCCGGCGTCGCGCTACATCGGCGCGATGCCGTGAGCGCGCCGCGAACGACGTGACCTCACGCCAGGCGGTCGTCGTGCGCGCGTAGCGTGTCGAGATCCGGCAGCTGTGCCGGCTCGCCGGAGTCGATGATGTCGGGGCACCTGGCCAGCACGTGCTCGACCACCGCGCGCGGCCGGTCATCGCCGTCGCCGTCGAGCGGCTCGCCGGACAGCCGCGTCCACGGCACGATCCGCAGGGTCGAGCCGGCCGTCGAGACGATGTCGACGAACGCCGCGCCGTCGTACGCCGGCGGCATGCGGCGCACGACCACGCCGACGACGTCGCGCCACAGCACCAGGCGCGACAGCCCGTCCTCGCGGCGCGCATCGATCCCACCTCCGGTGAGCTCGGCGGTGAGCGCGACGTACTGCAGCCGGTTGCGCAGGTGCTCCGGCGCCGGCGGGAGCGGTCCGCTCCTGGGCCGCACCCCGGCCGCCGGTCCGATGCCGGGCTGCGTGTGGGTCAGGGATGGATCGGTCGCCGGGCGGCTGCGCAACAGGCCGGTCTGCTCGCGCGGTGGCTCGCTCGACGATGGCGCGGCCCGCAGGCCGGTCTGCTCGCGGCGGGACGGCTCCGTGGTCGGATGCGCCCGTCCAGGGCCGGCCTGGTCGCGCGGGGCGCCTGCGGTTCGCGAGATGCCGGTCTGCTGCCGCGCGATCGCCGGGGGGACCGTCGGCGGTCGGGCGCGGCCGTGGAGCGCCGCGTCGGGGTTGACGGTCACCGGCTTGTAGGTCGCACCGAGATCGCTCGAATCGGCGGCGACCGCCAGATAGATCGCGGCGAAGCCCGCGATCAGGCCGACGATCAGCGTCAGCGGCGCCCACGTCCGCTGCAGCGACAGATCGATCCGCGACGCGATCGCGATGGTGACGCTCTGCGGCTCGGGGCCGAACATGTAGGCGGTCGCGACCGCGAGCGAGATCGCCATCAGCGACAGCATGTAGCCGAGCTTGGTGAACGAGTCGTAGGCGGTGCCGGTGAGGATCCGCGCACCGGCCTGGAACGCGACCAGCACCGCGAACCCCAGGCTCGACCACAGCGTCACCGCCGACAGGGTCGGAAACATCCCCGAGAGCAGCGCGAGTGGCTTGGTCATGCACACATGGTCGACACAGGCGTGCACGCTGCGCAGGTCGATCGCGACCTTCTCGGTCAGGCCATCCAGCGTGAGGACGTACCAATCCATCACCAGCGCCCCCGCAGCGATCAGGGTCAGCGATGCAACGGCGCATATCAGCACACGCGACTGATCGCGACCCATCACGCTGCAACATATCACGGACGAGAGCGCCGGTAGGTAGGACCATCGGCGCCGCCAACCCCTCAGGATAATGCCGAATGTGCCAGCGGTGCCACCTCGTGTGCCGCCTGTGTGCCACGACCTCGTAAGCCGCCGGCGCGACTGGCACGGCTTGCACGCCGGTTCGATGGCAATGACCGGCACGCGGAACATGTGCATGCACATGTCCACCGGGGTGATCGGTATCCGGAATTGCCGGGAGCTTCGACCGAGTGACGTCTTCGCGGCGGGCACACCAGCTGCAACGATCGCGATTCGTGAGCGCACAACATCACGTCTCTGCAGCAATCCTTGCCACGGATCCCGTCGTGACCGTCGCCGAGTCGAAGGATGCCGGCGCGCGCACCGACCGTGGTACCCCCATGGCACGCTCTCCGGGCGCCGGCGACCGCACGATCGGCCGCCTGGCGACCCTGGTGCACGACGTCGTCGCGTACCTGGGCACGTCCCCCGACGAGTTGCTCTACGACGCGGTCTCGCGGTGCAACACGGCGCTCGAGTCGTACCTCGAGATGCAGCGCGAGCGCGAGGCGCGCGAGGATCCGGTCACCGCCGCCCGCGACGAGCTGCTGCGCCTGGCGCAGCTGTTGACCGCGGTCGATCGCGACGAGGTTCCGCTCGTCATGCGGCAGATCCGCCGCGTGCTCGGCCGGTTCGACGGCGCACCGGACACGGCGCCGGTGTAGATCGCGGCCGCGCTCGACGAGGCGCGCGGCCGCGCGGTACAGGGCGGGGAGGTGTGGCGGCGGGAGGGCGGGGGTGTGTGGCTCGGAGGCAGGGTGTGGCTCGGCGGCCGGTGCATACGCTAGAACGCGGCATGCACCGGCCGCAGCTCGTGGTGATCGCCTCCGCGGCGCTGGTCGCGCTCGGGTCGCGCGCCGAGGCGCATCAGACCTCGGTCAAGTACGTCGACATCACCATCGACGGGGCGCGCGCGCAGGTCCAGCTGACCGTGGCGCCGGGCGACGTTACCGAGCCGCTGGGACTTCCGCCCGATGCGCGGCCGGCCGTCGCCGAGGCGACCACATCGGCAGTCGCGGCATACGTCGCGCGCTGGCTCGCGCTCGGTCCCGATCCGGGCGAGCCCTGCCCGGCCGCGCATCCGCGGGCGCGACCCGACGCCGACGCGCGGTTCGTCGTGGTCGCGTGGGACGTGGCGTGCCCGGCCGATCTCGCGCGGCTCACGCTCGACTTCCGCGCGTTCTTCGCCG
>VBLP01000040.1:0-12025 GCA_005887925.1 Deltaproteobacteria bacterium
GGCCGAGATCCAGACCTTGATCAACCGCTTCGACCTCGCGCGGGCGGCGGTGGTGCGGGAGGCGACCGGCGGCGCGGTCGGCCCGGGTGAGCAGCTGCGCTACCAGCCGCTCGGGGTGGTCGGCGTGATCGGCCCGTTCAACTTCCCGCTCCACCTCTGCCACGCCCACGTCATCCCGGCCCTGCTCACCGGCAACACCGTGGTGGTCAAGCCGAGCGACCTCACGCCGCTGTGCGGCCAGCGCTATGCCGAGGCGGCGCTGGCGGCCGGGCTGCCCCCCGGCGTGCTCAACGTGGTGGCCGGCGGCGGCGACGTCGGCGCGGCGCTGGTCGGGCAGCCGGCGGTGCGCGGCCTGTGCTTCACCGGCAGCTGGCCGGTCGGCCGGCGGCTCCTCGAAGCGGCGCTCGATCGCCCCGAGCTGCTCGTCGCGCTCGAGCTCGGCGGCAAGAACACCTGCGTCGTGCTCGACGACTGCGCGCTGCGCCAGGCGGTCCACGAGGTCGTGGTCGGCGGCTACCTGTCGGCGGGACAGCGCTGCACCGGCACCGAGCGCGTGCTGGTCCACCGAAAGATCGCCGATCGCTTCCTCGCCGCGCTCGCCCCGGTGGTGTCCGGGCTCCGGTTCGGCCACCCCGACGACGCGTTGGTGTTCGCCGGGCCGCTGGTCAGCCAGGCCGCGCTCACCAAGGTCGAGGCCGCGCTCGAGGCCGCGCGCAAGGCCGGCGCCGAGGCGATCGTCCCCGGCCGGCGGCTGCCGGGCGGCTCCTACCGGACCGCGTCGCTGCACCGGCTGCCCGACGGTGTGCACGCGGTGCCCGGCTACACCGATCTCGAGGTGTTCGGCCCCGATCTGTGCGTCGAGGTGGTCGACAGCGACGACGAGGCGATCGCGGTGATCGAGGCCAGCCCGTACGGCTTCGCCAATGCGGTGTTCACCGCCTCGGCGGCGCGGTTCGAGCACGTCTATGGCCGGACGCGGTCGGGCATCCTCAACCGCAACCGCTCGACCAACCTGGCGAGCCCCAGGCTGCCGTTCGGCGGCGTCGGCAGGAGCGGCAACTACCGGCCGACCGGCGCGTGGGCGGCGCGCAGCGTGACCTCGCCGGTCGCGGTGCTCGAGAATCCGATCGGGGCGATCACGCCGCATCCGCAGCTCGCGGCCGCCCTGCCGCCGTTCGATCTCGACCGGCTCGACCGCCAGCACGCCGAGGAGGAGGCCGCCGAGGCCGGCCGCCAGCTGATCGATCTGCCGCGGCCGCTGGCGATCCGCCGGCCCCGCGGCGGCGTGCTGCCGGAGTCCGAGGCGCTGCTGGCCCGGCTCTACGCCGGCGATCGCGTGGCGCGCGAGAAGAAGCCGCCGGTGTTCGACCACCTGCGCTCGGTCGGGCCGTGGATGGTCTCGATCGACGCCGAGCCGCTGGTGGTGCTCGACGGCATGAGCCAGACCGCGACGGTGGTCGGCGGGTTCGCCGAGGACCCGGTCGTGAGGGCCTACGTCGAGGGCGAGTTCGCCGACACGCTGGTGCAGAACGAGGACACCTCGGTCGGCGAGACCTGGGCGGCGGCGGAGTACGCGTCGACCTTGCGCCAGCTGGTGCCGGGCCTGCCGCACGTGACGTTCGTGGCGTCGGGCGCCGAGGCCAACGAGAAGGCGATGGCGCTGTGCCGGATCAACTGCGCCCGCAAGGCGGCGACCCGGGTCCTGGCGTTCGAGGGCAGCTTCCACGGCCGCACGCTGCTGTCGCTCCACGCGACCCACTCGCCGAGCAAGCGCACGCCGTTCGAGCTCGCGGGCTACCAGTGCTGGTTCGCGCCGTTTCCGATCTGGAACAGTCCGGGCGACGAGCCGGCGGCGCCGAGCGGGTTCTACGCCGCCGCGGCCACCGGCAACCTCGCCGAGCTGCGCAGCCGGTTCGGCGACGCCAGGGGCGATCCGCTGCTCGCCGCAGAGGTCGCAGCGCTCGCCGCGGTCGACGAGGCGCTCGCGACCGGCGAGTACTTCTGCCTGATCATCGAGCCGATGCAGAGCGAGGGCGGCGATCGCTACGCCACCGAGCGGTTCTTCCGCGCGCTGCGCCTCTTGACCCGGTTCTACCAGACGTTCCTGGTGTTCGACGAGGTCCAGGTCGGCTTCGGCCTCGGCGGCTCGTTCGCCTGGCACAGCCGGTTCCGGCTGCTCAACGCGCGCGGCCAGCCCGACTACCCCGACGCGGTGACGTTCGCCAAGCGCGCGCAGCTCGGCGTCGTGATGTCGCGGTTCGCCGACCCCGAGCACGCCAGCGTCCACAACGCGTCGCTGGTGCGCGGCCGGATCCACGCCGACATGGTGTCGACCAGCCACAACGCCGAGCGCATCGAGAAGCTGGTCCAGGTCCGGCTCGCCCAGATCGCGCGGGCGTACCCCCACCTGGTCCAGCACCCGCGGGCGACCGGCTACGCGTTCGCGTTCGATCTGCCGACGCCGGCGCACCACGATGCGTTCATCGGCCAGCGGTTCTGGCGCGGCGCGGTGGTGTTCGGCGCCGGGACGCGCACCGCGCGCTACCGGCTGAGCGACAGCTTCCATGTCCGCGAGATCGATCAGCTGTTCGAGACGATCCGGCGGTCCTTGTCGTGGCTCGATGCCCACGAGGGCAGGAAGGCCCCGGAATGGGACGACTGGGACGGGCCGCCGCCGGCCGCGCCCACAGCCGCCGGCGAGCTGCCCGAGCTCAGGTTTCGCCAGGTGCCGCACTCCGAGGCGATGGATCACCTCCCGGCGATCCTCGACATCGAGTACCAGGTGTACGAGCCGGCGCGGCGGACCCCACCGGCGGAGCTGCGCGCCGCGATCGAGGACGCCGAGGGCGCGCTGGTGGTGGCCGAGAGCCCGGCGCCGGGAGACAGCGGCCACTGGCAGCTGGTCGGCTTCGCGATCGGCGCGCCGCTCGAGGACTCCAGGGACGTCGAGGGCCCCGACGACGATCCGATGCTCGGGAAGACGAACACGATGTACTCGGTGTCGATCACGGTCGCGCCGACGTTCCAGTCGAGCGGCATCGGGCGCCGGCTCAAGGAGCTGCAGCTACGCGACGCCGCCGCGGTCGGCCGCACCGCCGAGATGACGCACCTCAACCGCGCGTTCGGCGCGCACGTCGTGTCGGTGCTGACCGGACAGTACGAGGATCCGGAAGGCCAGGCGATCTACTACCGGATCCCGCTCGGGCCGATGGTCCCCGATCCGGTGATCAAGCAGGACGTGATGCGGCGGCGCGCCCTGGCCCGGCCGCCGGGCGACCTCGCGGCAGGAGCGGCGGCGCCCGCCGAGATCGCCTTCGACCTCGCGTCGGGCCTGACCCGGCCGTTCGCGTCGGGGCCGCCGGCCTTGCGCGAGCTCGAGGACCGCGGCCTGCTCTACGGTCCGGCGGTCAACAAGATCACGCTGATGAACTACACGACGCCGGCGACGGTGCGCGCGATCGAGTGGATCGGCGCGCTGGTCCCCGAGCTGCCGCACATGTACCTGACGTCGAGCCGCGACGAGGCGGTCGACAAGGCGCTGCGGCTGATCCGCTGCACGCGCAAGACCGGCCAGGTCGCGATCGGCCTGGCGGGCGGCTATTACGGGCACACCGCGGCCAGCTGCCGCTCGCTGTCCGATCCGGACGTCCACGTCGGCGGCCCGCCGCACTTCGCGTGGCCGCGCGTGCCGCATCCGGCCCAGGCCGGCACGGCGGCGACGATCGCCGCGCTGCGCGCCGCCGTCGCGGAAGCGGGCGGCCCCGACCGCGTGCTCGGCCTGGTCTACGAGCTGGTCCAGGAGCGCACCGGGCACGTGCTGCCGGCCGACTTCGTCGCCGCGCTCGGCGCGCTGCGCAAGGAGCTCGATCTGCCGCTGATCGCCGTCGAGGTCACCACGCACGGCTACCGCAGCGGCAAGGGGGCGTTCCTGTCGGCCGCGATCGGCCTGGTCCCCGATGTCCTGGTGTGGTGGGGCGGCGGCCAGACCGGCTACCTGCACTGCGCGCCGCGCTGGTTCGTCGGCTCGCCGCTGACCCTGGTGTCGACGTGGGACGGCGACGAGCTGTCGCTGATCCGCCAGCACCACCAGCTGCGCGCCGCCCACAAGCTCGACATCGCCGGCGCCTCGGCGGCGCTCGACCGTGCGCTGGCGCAGGTCACCTCGGCAGGCCTCGGCGCCTACCGCGTGATCGACGCGGGCGCGATGGCGGGCTCGCTCGCGGGCGCGCTCGCCGAGCGCGGCATCCTGGTCCGCCGGTTCCCCAACCAGCACCTGGGCATCGTCCCGGCGCTCGATCAGATCGAGGTGGCGGCGCAGGCGCTGGGCGTGGCGCTGCGCGAGGTGGGGCCGTGAGAAAGCTCGAGCTGCCGGCGGGCGTGCCGCCGCGCGAGTGGGGCCGGATCCACGGCGAGAGCTTCCGCGGCGAGGTCAAGGCGCTCGCCGCGATCCGGACGTACCTGTGCACCAAGGTCGGCGGCTTCCGGTCGACCGCCGACGTGCTCGCCGCGGCCGCGGCGCACCTGCCGGTGCTCGAGCGCTATCACCAGGGTCTGTACGACGAGCTGGTCGGCATCGCCGAGGGTGCTGCGGTATCGCCCGAGGACATCGTCATCGCCAACCACTACACCGACCTGCGCGATCTCGATCCCGACCCCAGGACCTGGCAGGCGGCGCCGCGCCACGACGATCCGCGGCCGCCCGGGCGCGGCCAGGGTGCCGGTGGCCTGGGCGGCGACGGCTGCAGCGTGCTCTGGTCGGAGTCGCCGACCGGCCGCATCCTGGCCCAGACCTGGGACATGCACGCCACGGCGATCCCGTACGTCATGATGCTGCGCGTGCCGAGCTCGGCCGACGGCGCGACGCTCGGCGTGGTGTGGCCGGCGGTGGTGCGCCGCGCGCTGCACGGCACGACGGCGCGGGCCGCGCGCGACGCGATCGCGACCAGCCCGATCGGCTCGGGCCACCACTACTTCGTCGCCGATCGCGAGGCGGCGTTCGCGATCGAGGCGTCGGGGACGCGGCGCAAGCAGGTGTTCTCGGGCGGCGGCGTGTACTGCCACACCAACCACTGCCTCGACGGCGAGGTCGCCGCGCGCAGCATGGTGCCGCCGACCAGCACGACCTACGACCGGATGAGCTGGCTCGAGGCGAGCCTGGCGCGCACCCCGATCAGCGACCTCGGCGATGCCTGGCGCCGGCTCGGCAGCGACGACGGCTGGCCGCGCAGCGTGTGCACCAACATGGCCACGCCCGAGTCGCCGCACGGCGCGGCGACCTGCGGCGCGATCGCGATGAACCTGGACACCGGCGAGGTGTGGGCGCAGCAGGGCCTGATCCACAATGTGGCGGCCGAGCGCTGGCAGTTGTAGGTGATCCCATGGAACATCCCTTCTTCTTCACCTGGTCCGCGCAGAGCGCGGCGCGGCCGGTCGAGCTGACCGGCGGCGAGGGCGCGTGGTTCACCACCGCCGACGGCGCGCGCTGGCTCGACCTCGGCTCGCTGGCGTACCAGGTCAACGCCGGCCACGGCCGCCGCCGCATCGTCGAGGCGATCAAGCGCCAGGCCGACCAGCTGTGCCTGTCGACCCCCAACGCGGTGTTTCCGGCCAAGCGGGAGCTCGCCGAGCGGCTGCTCGCGCTCGCCGGGCCGGGGTTCTCCAAGGTGTTCTTCACGCTCGGCGGCGCCGAGGCCAACGAGAACGCGCTCAAGATCGCGCGGCTCGCGACCGGGCGGCACAAGCTCGTCAGCCGCTATCGCAGGCCAGCACGTCGAGACCTGCGCCCGCGAGTGCGCCAGCCACATCGCGATGACGATGACGCTCGAGGGCGCCCGCTCGGTCGCAGCGGTGATCCTCGAACCGGTGCCCGGCGCCAACGGCGTGCTGGTGCCGCCGCCGGAGTACTGGCCGATGGTGCGCGCGGCGTGCGACGCCGAGGGCGCGCTGCTGATCGCCGACGAGGTGCTCACCGGGTTCGGCCGCACCGGCAAGGCGTTCGGCTACCAGCACTGGAGCGTCACGCCGGACATCATCACGTGCGCCAAGGGCCTGACCTCGGGCTACCAGCCGCTCGGCGCCGTGATCGTCCACGACCGCGTCGCGCGGTACTTCGACGACCACCTCCTGGCGTGCGGGCTGACCTACTACGCCCACCCCACGGCATGCGCCGCCGCGGTCGAGACCCTCAAGCTCTACGACGACGAGCAGCTGTTCGCCAATGCCGCGCGCCTGGGCCCGGTGCTGCGCCGCGAGCTCGACGCGGTCGCGGCGCGGCTGCCCGGCAGGACGTTCGTGCGCTCGCTCGGCCTGCTCGGCGCGCTCGAGATCGAGGCGCCGGCCGCGGCGTGGACCCGGCTCGGCCACGAGCTCGCGGCGCGCAAGCTGTCGCTGCACGACGACGCCCGGCGTGGCACCTGCGTCGTCGCGCCGCCCCTGTGCATCACCGATGACGAGCTGGTGTACGGCGTGCGCGGCCTCGGCGACGCAGCGGTCGCCGCGTTCGGCGCTGGCGGCGCTGCTGCCACCGCCACCACCGCCGCCGGAGACGCGCCGTGATCGGCCGCCACCGCGACAAGGTCATCGCCTCGGTCGCCGAGGCGCTCGCGCCGGTCACCGACGGCATGACCATCCTGGTCGGCGGCTTCGGCCTGTCGGGCAACCCCGAGGCGCTGATCCGCGGCGTGATCGAGCGCGGCGTGCGCGATCTGACCCTGGTGTCCAACAACGCCGGCAACCTCGGCAAGGGCCTCGCGCAGTGGCTGCGCGCCGGCATCCTGCGCAAGGTGATCTGCAGCTACATCGGCGGCAACGACGAGCTCCACACCCGGCGGGCGTCCGGCGAGATCGCCGTCGAGATCAACCCGCAGGGCACGCTGGTCGAGCGGATGCGCGCCGCCGGCGCCGGGATCCCGGCGTTCTACACCCCGACCGGCGTCGGCACCGTCGTCGAGCACGGCAAGGAGACCAAGGAGATCGACGGCCGGCGCTACGTGCTCGAGCGCGCGCTGCCCGGCGACATCGCGCTGGTCCGCGCCCACGTCGCCGACCGCTTCGGTAACCTCCGGTTCTGGCGCACCGCGCGATCGATCCCGACGACGTTCACCTCGCCGGCATCCACGTCCACCGCATCGTCCACGTCCCCGAGCACGAGGACGCGATCGAGTTCCGCACCGTGAGGAAGCGCCCATGAGCTCATCCCCGTCCACGCCGGTCATACCGTGGTCGAGCGAGGACATGGCGCGCCGCGCGGCGCGCGAGATCCCCGCCGGCGCCGTCGTCAACCTCGGCATCGGCCTGCCGACCCAGGTCGCCGACTACCTCCCCGTGGGCCACGCCTGGCTGCACTCCGAGAACGGCCTGCTCGGCATGGGGCCGTTCCCGTTCGAGGGTGACGAGGATCCCAACCTGATCAACGCCGGCAAGCAGACCGTCACGATCCTGCCCGGCGGATCGACGTTCGATTCCGCCGCGTCGTTCGCGATGATCCGCGGCGGCCACGTCGACCTCGCCATCCTCGGCGCGATGCAGGTGTCGGCGACCGGCGATCTCGCCAACTGGGCGGTGCCCGGCGGCAAGGTCATGGGCATCGGCGGCGCGATGGACCTCGCCTCCGGCTGCCGCCACGTCATCGCGATGATGCAGCACGTGACCAAGAAGCAGGAGCACAAGCTGGTCTCCGCCTGCGACTACCCGCTCACCGCGGCGCGCGTCGTCTCGCTCGTGATCACCGATCTCGGCGTGTTCGAGCCCAGCGGCGACGGCTTCCGCGTCGTCGAGCTCGCCCCGGGCGTCACGCGCGACTACGCGCAGGCCCGCACCGGCGCGCCGCTCGGCTGATCCGCGGCTCCGCCGCGTCGCCGGATCGTGCCACGCAATCATACCGCTGCGACCGGAGCGTCGAGCGTCATTGGGCCGAGGTATGAACTATGGTAGGAAGGAAGGTATGAAGACGAAAGTCAGTGTCTCGCTCGCCAGCGAGCTCGTGGCGGAGATCGACGATGAAGCACAGCAGACGTCGAAGTCGCGCAGCCAGGTCTTCGAGATCTGGCTCCGGATCGCAGGGCGTCGCCGTGCCGCCGAGAAGCTCGAGCGAGACACGCTCGCCTACTACATGAGCCGCACAGCCGAGCAAGCGGCCGAGGACGAGGCGATCTCGTCGGCAGCTTTCCGCGCGGCGAAGAAGCGGAAGATCGACCCGTGATGCGACGCGGCTACCTGCACTGGATCGCCCTCGACAAACGCCGCCCTGCGCTGGTGCTGTCGCCCGACGTGCGCAACGACAAGGCCCGGGACGTCATCGTGATTCCGGCCTCGACGGTGATGCGCGAGGGCCCATGGCACGTGCGACTGAAGAAGGGCGAAGGGGGCCTCCCGGCACCGTCGGTGCTGCTGTGCGAGCAGATCACGACGGTGCCCAAGGACAGTCTCGACGCATCCGCGCTCGGCGGCCCCCTGTCGGCCGCACGGATCCAGGAGGTGGAACGGGCGGTCTTGCGGGCGATCGGCGTTCCGTGATGCGCATCGGCGTGGCCGACGGCACGCCGCTCGGCTGATCCGCGCTCAGCGAGCGCGGTGCCGTCGGCGGGTTGCCGCGCGCGCGGCGTCGATCATGCTTACCAGGTGAGATCGGTCCTCGCGGTTGTTCTGCTCGGTGGGGTCGCGGCGGCGGCACCGGGGAAGCCAGCGCCGGTCAGGCCAGCGGGCCCGGGGGCGAAGCCGGCCGCGGCGCTGCAGGTGTGGATCGGCGTGTTCGATCCCAGGCTGCCGGTGCATGCGCCGTGGGACAACCCGAAGCTGACGCCGGTGGCGCACGGCGGCGCGGTGCGGGTGCTGGCGCCGGACAGCGGCGCGCCGGCGAGCGGCGAGGTGGTGGTCGTGCATCCGCTGCTCGGCAAGATGGCGACCGGCAAGGTCGACAAGGGCGCGGTGGCGCTCGCCGAGTTCGCGTTCGATCAGCGCGATGGCGACGACGGCGTGCTCGTGCTGCCGGGCGGGACGGCGGTGGCGTTCGTCGAGCCGAGCAAGGCCGACGTCGCCGCGATCAAGGCGGTCCTGGTGCGGACCGAGGCGCTGGCCGGCGTCCGCCGCGCGCTCGACGGGATCGAGCTCGGCGCGGTCGACGTCGACGGCGACGGCAAGGCCGACCTGGTCACCACGTACGGCTGCACGACGTGGTTCGACGGCGCGTGCCAGTCCCGCGGGCAGTTCGTGCTCGCCCGGCGCGGTGCGCGCTGGACGATCGTCGAGTAGCACCACGCATCGCGGCCAGCGGCGGCCGGGGTCGGCGGACTTGAGGTAGAGTCGCCGCGATGGGTGCAGCGCTGGTGTTGCTGCTCGTCGCGCTCGGCGCGCTGGCCGCGGGCGTGCTGATCGGCCGCTACTACGTGCCCGATGATCGCCAGCTGCGGCGCACCGCACGCCACAGCCGCGCGTACATGCGGGCGCTGAGCCACCTGGTCGCGCGCGACTACGACACGGTGATGACCGAGCTGCGCGCGGTGGTCGAGGAGAACATCGACGACGTCGAGCCGTACTTCGCGCTCGGCGCGATCTTCCGCAGCCGCGGCGAGCACGAGCGCGCGATCCGCGTCCACCAGGCGCTGGCGGTGCGCGAGCGCGACCGGCGCAAGCTGCGCCAGCGCGCGATGTACGAGCTCGGCCTCGACTTCCGCGCCGCGGGGATGCCGCGGCGGGCGACGCGCGCGATGGAGAAGGTGCTGGTCGAGGAGCCGGCGCACGAGGGCGCGCTGCGCGCGCTGGCGGCGCTCTACGAGGAGCAGGCGCGGTTCAGCGAGGCCGCCGGGCTGTGGCAGCGGCTGGGCAAGCGGCGCGGTGAGGACACCCGCCACCGCGAGCATCACCTGCTGGTGGCGGCTGCGCAGGCGGCGCTGTCCCGGGGCGATCTCGACTCCGCCAGGCAGCTGCTCAAGTCGGCGCAGAAGCTCGAGGAGTCGCCGCACTTCCACGCGGCGGCCGCCGAGCTGGCCGCGGCGCGCGGTAACCACCGCGGCGCGAAGGAGCGGCTCAGGCAGGCGCTCGTCGCCGATCCGGGCCTGGTGCCGCACCTCTTGCCGGGCCTGATCGCGGCGGAGCAGGGCCTGGCCGAGCAGGACCGCGCAGACCACCAGGGCCGCTACGACGAGGACCTCGAGGACGAGCCGGCCGAGCCTCCCCAGCTCGCGGCGGGGACGCGCGCCGCCTTGCCAGCGCCGCAGGCCACGTCGATCAGCGCGGTGATGGCAACCGTTGGCTGCGGACAGGAACGCAGTGGGCGCCGCAGGTCGTGCATCATCGAGCACCGCCGGTGGCGCCGCGATCGGAGACCCTGCGGGTGTGGAGGGGAACACAAGGAGCGCGTCAGGTCCCGGATCGCCGAGCATCGCGCATGGCGGCGCGCTCGCAAACCCCGCAGGTGCGGACAGGATCGCGACTGCGGAGGGGGACGCGGCGAGCGCGGCACGTCCCGTATCATCGAGCGTCGCCGGTGGGGTCGCGATCGGAAGCCCGGCGGCTGTGGAGGGGCACGCGGCGAGTGCAGCAAGTCCCGCGTCATCGAGGATCGCCGGTGGCGCCGCGACCAGCGAGGGAGGTCGGGCTGCTCCAGACCCGGCGGACAGCACCGGAGCGGCCAGCGGCACGGCTGCGGCGGCCTCGGCGGGCAGCTCGTCGGTCGGCGCCGTCGCCGATCCGAGGCGCAGCGCGGTGTTTCCGGCGCTGCCGGCGGGCGCGCTGGCGCGGGTCTCGCCAGGGGGGCTGGCGGTGGAACCGGAGGCGCCGCGGCCGGTCGAGGGCGTGCCGCTGGTGCCGCATCGTCCGGCGGCGTCGATCGCCGAGCGCGTGCTCGCGGTGCTCGTGGAGATCGAGGCGCAGTGCGGGCCGCGGATCGAGCTCGCGCTGATCCGCGCGCAGCTCCTGCCGCGCGGCGATGCCGATGGGCATGCGGCGCTGGCCGCCGAGCTCGTGGCGCGGTTTCCCGAGGCACTGGCGGCGCGCGTGGCCGCCGCGCGGCTGGCGATCGCGCGCGGCGACGCGGCGGCGATCCGGGGTGCGCTCGAGGGCCTGGTGGCGGACGGCGGCGCGCTGGCCTGGACGCTGCGCGGGCGCTGGCAGTGCTCGCACTGCGGCCACCGGCCGGGGCCGTTCAGCTGGCGCTGCGCGCAGTGCCGGCGCTGGAACACGCTGCGGATGGAGACCGGGATCGAACCGGCGCGTGTGCCGCCGCGCGAGCGCCGCGCCGAGCCGCGGATACGCAGCGACGGGCTGCTCGGCGCGGCGCCGGATCAGGCGCTGCCGGCGGCGACGCTCGACGCGGGGCTCAGCGACGCCGAGCTCGCGAGCGCAGGCGCGCGACGATCACTCCTGGGCAGGGTCGGCGGCTGGTTCGCGGGCGCGTGGCGGCGCGGCGCGTGAGCGAGGCGGTCCTGCGCGCCGGTCGAGGCCCACGAGGTCTGCTATACCCGCGCGGTGAACCCGACCGATCCAGGTGAGCCCTCGGGAGGTGGGCACCGCCCCAGCGACCCGTCGATCGCGGCGCCCGGCGCGGCGCCCGGCGCGGCGCCCGGTGCAGCATCGAGCGCAGGGCTGGGCACGGGATCGGGCACGCCGGGCGGAGCGGCGGGATCGAGCAGCACGACCGGATCGGTCACGCAGCAGATCTCGGGCGCGGTCGCGCGGGCGCGCGCGCAGAGCTGGTTCGGCGAGAGCGGCACGCTGCGGCGGTTCGTGACGCGGTGGGGCTTCCCGCTGTTCGCGCTGCTGATCCTGTTCCTGGGTCGCGAGGTGCTGCTGCCGTTCGTGTTCGCGGGGCTGATCGCGTACATCCTGACGCCGGTGGTGCGCTGGATGGTGGATCGGCCCGACGGCACGCGCCGCGTGCCGCGCGCGCTGGCGGTGGTGATCTGCTACCTGGTGTTCATCTCGATGGTCGTCGGCTTCCTGTTCCTGCTGGTGCCGCGGCTGTCGCGCGATGTGGCGCGGCTGGGCAAGGAGGCGCCGGGGCTGTACCAGCGGATCAACGAGGAGTGGA
>VBLP01000040.1:12102-15399 GCA_005887925.1 Deltaproteobacteria bacterium
CGGCGGGTATGCGCTGCAGCTGACGCCGAACGGCATCGACATGAAGCTCCTGCCCGACGGCTCCTATCACCTGCAGACCCACGAGAGCCGGCCCGAGCCAGCGACCCTCGAGGACAAGCTGCGCGCGTTCGTCAAGAAGACGCTGCTCGGCCTGCAGTCCAAGCTCAACGACGTGGTCCGGCTCGGCCAGTCGCTGGTGGTCGGGTTCATCCGCGGCATCTTCCTGTTCTTCTTCACGCTGATGATCGGCGCGTTCATCCTGATCGACCTCGAGAAGGTGCACGGCTTCCTGCGCAGCCTGTTCCCGGCCAACGTGCGCGACGACTACGACGTGATCATCGCCGGCATCGATCGCGGGCTGTCGGGCGTGATCCGCGGCCAGCTGGTGATCTGCGTGATCAACAGCGTCCTGACCTACATCGGGCTGCTGGTGTTCGGGGTGAAGTACAGCCTGCTCCTCGCGATGGTCGCGGGGCTGATGAGCCTGATCCCGATCTTCGGCTCGATCCTGTCGTCGGTGCCGATCGTGATCGTGGCGCTGGTGTCGGGCGCCGAGGGCATCGACATCTTCCGCGGCGTCGCGATGGGCCTGTGGATCATCGGGATTCACTTCATCGAGGCCAACGTGCTGAACCCCAAGATCATCGGCACGGCGGCGAAGATCCATCCGGTGCTGGTGATCTTCTCGCTGTTCCTCGGCGAGCACGCCTACGGGCTGGTCGGGGCGCTGCTCGCGGTGCCGGTGCTGTCGGCGATCTCGGTGGTGTTCATGTACCTCTATCGCAAGGCCTGGAAGGACATGCCGCGACCCCCGGGGCGAGGTGGGCCGGGATCGGCTGCGAGCGCATCGCAGAGCGCGCGATCTGACGCATGCGATCCGGCAGCGCGCCGGCGCCCGCCTCGGCCGCGGAACAACGCCGGGTTGAAGCGAATGCGGTGCGATGGTAACCCCTGGGCTATGTTCCGGGTGCGCGCACTCCTGACGCTGGCCGCGCTCGTGCCGATGGCGCGCGCAGCGCATGCCCAGCCGGTCGATCCGTACAGCCCCACGCCAGGCCCTCGTCCGACAACCCCGGCGCCCGCGCCCGCCCCGACGGCGCCCGCGCCCGCCCCGACGGCGCCCGCACCGACAGCGCCGGCGCCGGCGCCGGCGCCGGCACCAACGGCACCCACCCCTGCGCCGGGGTCGGAGCGGCCGCAGGATCCGTATGCGCAGCCGGCGCAGGACCAGCAGCTGGCCGAGCGGGTCGCCGCGGCGCTGGTCGCGCGCGCGCAGGAGCTGCTCGACACCAGGGTGTACCTCGACGCCAAGCAGCTCGCGGTCGAGGCGCTGGTCAAGAGCCCGCGGGGCCCGTCGGCCGAGCGCGCTCACGCGATCATCCACGCCGTCAACCTCGAGCTCGGCATCCCCGAGGACGCGGCCCGGCCCGAGCCCGCCAAGCCGATCCGGCCGGGCGAGGACGTCGACACCTCGCCGATCCAGGATCCGACGCTGTCGTCGGCGCCGGTCGCGCTGCCCCCGGAGGGCGGGCTGCCGAGCGGCAAGCTCGCGGCCAGCGTGCACGGTGGGCTCTACGCCGGCCTGCTCGGCACGACGATCGGCGCGTTCCTGTCCGATGACACGCCCAAGGGCGCGGTGCCGGTCGGGATCGCGGCCGGCGCGGCCGGCGCGGTCGTTGTGCCGATGGTCGTCGACCGGCTGCACTGGAGCGAGGCGCAGGTCCGCACGGTCGGCTCCGCCACGGTGTGGGGCGGCGTGATCGGCGGGCTGTTCGGTGACATCGCCAAGGTGCAGGGGACGACGGCGCGCGAGGTGCTGGTGGCGGCGAGCCTCGGATCGACGATCGCGGGGCTCGGCGGCGCGGTCATCGCGCGCGACAACAAGCTCACGCGGGGCGACATCGCCCTGATCGACACGTTCGCCGGGATCGGCGCGGTCGGCGGCCTCACCGTCGGCATGCTGATGCAGCCCGTCGAGAGCGAGGCGTACTCGCTCAACGCGGTGCTCGGCATCGCGGGCGGTGTCGCGATCGGCTACATCGCCGCGCCGCAGACCAACACCACGCCGCGCCGCATGCTGCGTGTGGCCGGGTTCGCCGCGGCCGGCGGCGCCGCGCCGTTCCTGCTCTACGCGGTGATCCACACCCCGAGCTCCACGGCCGACGACCGCGTCACCGGCCTTCTGTCGTCGGCCGGCCTCGTGCTCGGCGCGTGGGCCGGCTTCCGGTTCACCCGCGGCATGGACGAGGGTCTCGACACGCTCGACGGCAAGCGCAGGCCGCCCGACGATGCGCCGCTCGCGCTGATCGGCCGCAGCTCGGCGGGGCGCTGGGACCTCGGCGGCGTGGCGCTCCAGCCGCTGTCGCCCCAGCTCGCGCCGCAGCACGGCCTGACCCTGCAGCTGGTCGGCGCGACGTTCTGACCAGGCCGAGACCGAGCGAAGCCGGAAGCGCGGCCCTTCCGGCCAGGAAGGCCGAGGTAGGCCGAGGTTCCGGATGAGCGGAGCGAGGGATCGGCAGAATACAATGACCTACGGCCGGCGGACGCGGAACACCAGCGCGCCGCCGAGCCGGACATCCTCGTAGTCGGCGAAGCCGATGCGCTGGAGCCACGCGCGCAGCTCGCCCGGATCGAACCGGCGGATCCCGGCGGCGCGCGCGGCGAGCCGGCCGAGCAGCGACGGCGCCTCGGCGAACGTCGAGCCGACGTAGTGGCCGCCGGCCTTGAGCACGCGGCGGATCTCGCGGAACACCAGCTCGGGGTCGTCGTAGGCGTGCAGCGCGCCGGCGTTGTTGACCCCGGCGAACGCGCCGTCGATGAAC
This sequence comes from Deltaproteobacteria bacterium, assembly GCA_005887925.1. GTDB lineage: Bacteria > Myxococcota_A > Polyangia > Haliangiales > Haliangiaceae > JABFXX01. Next base: position 14,925 of record VBLP01000040.1, read on the forward strand.
GGCAGGGTGTGCGCGTCCGCGCGGATCAGGACGACGTTGGTGTAGCCGCTGGTGCGCTGGGCGGCGACATCGAGCATCGCGCGCGAGATGTCGAGCCCGACGACCAGCGCGCCGGGGGCGGCGGCGGCGAGCGCGCGTGCGAACGCGCCCGGCCCACACGACAGATCGAGCCACGGTCCGGCGCGGTCGTCGAGCCCGAGGCCGTGCTTGTGGATGAACAGCTCGCCCGACAGGCCGCCGACCGCCGCGCCGGCGCCCTTGCCGGCGAGCAGGCGCACGAACGTCGGCCGCCAGAACCGATCGTAGATCCGCGCGACGAGCTCGCTCTCCATCAGGCGCTGCTCGGTCGTCACCGTGGGTGGCTCGCCGACGCTGGTGTCGATCAGGTCGATCACGCCGGCCGAGGTCACCGGCTCGAGCCCGCACGCCCGGCAGCGCGGCGCGCGCGGATCCTTGAACGGCGCCTCGGCGCGAC
>VBLP01000290.1:0-6434 GCA_005887925.1 Deltaproteobacteria bacterium
AATCACGGCACTCGAACAGCTGATCGACATTGACCAACAATGTGCCGCTTTGACGGGCAAAGTCTTCTGCCTAGAACAAGTTGTTCTGAAGCTCATTGTGTGTGTAAGCGTTGCGGCTGTGCGGAGCGCGATTTGCTCGGAGCCCGCCGTTGATAAGACAATGAGCATTTGTTTCGGGTGCTATAGCAGCGAAGTCGCAAGTAGTTCCGTTACAGCTGGATTGCAGAGCTACGTGAATGACTTAAAGAGCGGAGCGAGACGAGCTTTGGCACCCACCTAGTCGTTGGTCACGTAAACAGCATAGGGGTCTACGAGCTCTGCGACGAGCTTGATGTGTACCCCTGGATCACTAGCTGCAGCTTCGTCAGGGTCCGAGGCAATCTCTAGGCACGCTTTGTCAACTCGCCCGCTAATGTAGCTCCTACCCGACGCGCCCATGCTAGGGCCTACAGCCACTCTAGTGGCGGCCAGTGGCAGGTCAAACTCCTCCTGGCGGAGATTCATTACAGCTACGGCGTGGCGGGAACCGAGCACATTTATCGCCTTGTCGATTGGCGTCCAATTTATTTTGAGTTCATGGGGTGCATACACAGATAAACGGTGCTTCCTCGTTTCTTGTAGGACTGCGCAAAGGGCTGCACCATTGTCTGAGGATGACATGTGTTCCCACCGTACCCCCAGAACGCCACCCCCGCTTGCTCGATCTCCTTCGTCTTCCTAGCGATTATGTCTTCAAGTGATTCGCGGGCGTGCGTGCCTATCTTCATGAAGATTATTCCCGAGCCCGGTTTGAGAATCCTGCTCATCGATTTGTCACCGGTAGAGGTCAAGTGAATATGAGTCCTCATGTGCTTTGCCGTACTCTAGCCTCTTCTTCTCGCGAATATATCTGACGTGCGGCCTGGTCGAGCGACCATAGAAGTTCTCCAGCCGCTTGGGATCAGTTATTGCTTCGCTCACGGCTGTTTTCGATTGCCCTGGCAGCGACTTAATTAGCAAGTTGCAGGAGCGCAGTTTTGGCGCGTCATCGAGATGATAGAAATGCATCCTTGGCGTCATCTGCTGTACAAAGAAACCTGACTCGATAGTGAACTGCTGAACTCGGCTAAGGACTTGCTGGGGCCACGCAAGCTCCGAATCGTCAGCGATGACCACCATTCCCTCGCCATTATGGGCGACCGCCTCCATCCCGCGTTCCATAAAAACGCAAACGCTCTCACCATTGTTGCTAGCCCCCCAAGGCGGGTTCGTATAAAACAAATCGAAATCGTTTGGCCCAGGGAAGGCTTCAATACAATTGTAGAGAGTCGCATGAACGCCGTCGAGGCGTTCTCGATCGGCGAAACGCTCCACCGCACTGCAGACTCGTTCATCGAAATCGTACACCATCACTTCTGTCGGGCCGTAGTTCAATATCCCTTGAGTTTTCAGGAACGGCACACATATGCTGATTCCGTCGCCATCTCCAATAAAAGCCAGCCTCTTGCCGTCAGCCCAACGTGCCACAATCTGGCTTTGAACAACCATATCACCGGCCTTCATGTGGATCTGGTCGAAAATACGAAGAGGCAACGGTCGGTTCTGGATCACATCTGATATGGCGTTAGTAGCCGTGCGCCAATCGATTTCGGGGAACGATGTCATCGCACCGAGAATATCCACTTCGCCTCCGCGGGATTAACGATGACAGGTGCGTTCATGTGCCTCAGGGGCCAGGCGTGTTCCCAACGTGGGTGCGTTGTGAGCTGTCAGCTAGGGCGTTTTTGCGGCAGGATGGGGCGCTTTTTGCGGCAGTACAGGGGCATGGAGCGCTTCGCGGACTGTCCCCCAGTTGTCCCCCGGACCATCAGACAACTACCGCTACTACCAACACAACCGCCGCCACGTGCGGCGGCCGAAGTGGTGATCTGGTAACGTCTAATGTCCGATGTTGGCCGATGCTCCGAAACGGAGAGCGTGGCGGGAAGAACTGAAAATCCCCGTGCCGGCAGCTCGATTCTTCGATTTGACCTGGCTTTAGGAACGGCGTATTGGTCATTTCCGCTGCGCAGTGCTAACCCGCTCTGCTTACTGCGATTGGAGGGTGCTTTGCCGGAGTGTTTGCCGCAGGAACTAACAGCCCCCGTCTCTCCAATGTGATTGGTCGAAGGCCGCCACGATCGCTTTCAATGGCAAGAATCGCCTCGTTTCGTTTCTTCTCTCGTTTGCGGGAAGTCGGCAGAGCATAGGGAACATGATCCGCTTCTCACGCAGCACCAAGGGTGGGAATGTCTGCCTGAGCGACTTGCCCTCCGGGCCGCTGATCGTCCCGCCCATGCGTTTTACGGTAGACGGACCTCGTCGCTTTGCTGGCTCGACAATCTCAGCCTGTTCTTTCTTGCGCGATACTTTGCCAATCGCCGAAGAACGACCAGTGCGGAGACCAGAGTCGAGACCCCTGTGAAGGCGAGAAACCCTTGGGAGAGAGGGTGGCTAACGTTGCTGACGGACACTGCAAGTCCCGCCGCTAGCGCTGCGAAAGCTGCCACGGCGGCGATGCCAATCTCGTCTCTCGGCCGTAGTTGAATCAGCGGCCGCGGTTCCACTCTCTGCTGGTACCCGCGCGTGGCGAGTTCGTCTTTGTCACAGCAGATGCATCGTGTCGTCAACGTCACTACGTGGTCCGTGGCACTAGTCTTCACGCCGAGAGTACCGGTTCCGACGCCTAGGCCAAAGCCAAAGCCGATCGTGTCATAGACGGAGAACCTAACGTCGAATTCATACCTGATTGCGTACTCGCATTTTTCCTTGGAACACGGTTTGCGTCTGGACTCTTCGACGTGGGGTATGACTTCGTATTCATGAGAGATAATGAAACCGAACTGCTTTATTCCGGTAATGACAAGGCCAACCGGTTGCGGTTTGCTTTCGCAGTCGTACTCGATGGACAAATCGCATCCAATCCACAGTGTACCGGGAGGCTTGTATTTGAAAGGATCGTTCATTCGTGGGTCATCCTAGATTGCAAAGATCCGTTCACTGTACACCCTAACTTCGCCCGGTGAGGCCGCAAACGGCGCTCCGACGCTGAAGATGTGTCGCGGAGGGGTGAGGTCAAGAGCCGGACGTGTCAACGACGGCTTGAATTCCACCGAATCTGGAGTGTGCAATCCGCACCCGCCGTTTACACGACGTCACCCCTTGTCTCTCCCCCGGAGACCTCCAGCAGCCGCCGGCGCACGACCAGGTCGGCGTTCTACAACGCCAAGCCCATACGGGAGGTGACGCGGGGCGCCGCTTCACAGAAAGGGGTTCAGGGGGGCCCACGAGTGGTATGCCAGCAACAACTGGGGATTCTAGGCGACCTGGCGTCTAGATGCGAATGGAGGGGTCTGACTTGATAAGCCAGTCCTCGTCCGGCGCGCCGCCGGCCTGCACGATGCGGGCACCGCGCATCCCAACCTCACCACCTTGCCCGTCAATGGCTCTGACCTCCCGAAGTATCGTTCCAACCTCCAGCGCGGAGTACCGAGCAGCATCAGGAGAACGAAAGCGAATCCGTCTCTGGAGAGGATTGGGACCGGACTCGAACGCCACGGTTGAGCACGGAATGTGGAACCTGTCCGTCGCTGTATAGATCGACACAACCGCTCGAGCTGCGAGCTCCCTCAGCCTCTCACCCAGAGCGTCAATCTCTCTTACGAGCGGTGCTAGCGGTCCAAACGGGTCGGCCGATGGACTTATGAGGAACTCATTACAGAGTTGTCGCTGGAGGTCATTCAGCATCAGGACGAGACGAAAGTCACTTGTATCGCGATAGTGTGATCCCTTTGGCGGCAGGAGGAGGGGCGACGACACGAAGGCAAGCTGGGGAGAAAGCGGACAATAGGAGAAGAATGCTCTGTCAGCCCGCGTTGCTCCCGACGGAATGGTCTCTGGCGGGAAGGCAAGCGTAACAAGTTCATCTGGATGGTAGAAACGATGGAGAACGGGTTGGTCCGACGTCAAGAATGGCGCGCGCGTCTGGTTGGCGATGAGCCAGCCATGCGGTACTACAACTTCGGCGTGGGCTTGCGCCTGCTGAAACATCAGACGTCGCGACATTTCGTCCTTCATCCAGAAAACTCGGTCCGCCTCCTCCTCTTTGCCTGTGTGGGCGCGCTCCACGGAACGGTAGATCCGTTCGATTTCGCCAAACTGGCTCTGCCAATGATCGAGGTGACTCGGCTGACGACTCCGTAGCGTGCCGATGAAGAGGAGCAGTTTCCCATACTGCTCTGCATTCAATTCAACCCTCTTGCCTAGTAGACCGATGATTTCGGCATAGGCCGATTCAAGGCGTCCGAGATTGGATTCAATCGCAGGATCTCGGTGGTCGTCGTCACGTAGGTTGTAGAACCGCTTGGAAGTAAATGCGTTCTTCGGATCGCGAGCGCGACCCGCGCTGTCCAAGCCTCTGGGTATCAGCCAGATCGGCGGGCTAAATGGCGTGTCGGGCGGGTGGTCGGCCGGTCGGACTGGGTCCGTGAACGAGCGAAGGTACACCCGCGGCAAGAGATGCTGATTGATTTTTTCAGACACAGGTTTGGATCCGTCTGTCGGTTTAGGCGTACCCTTGGAGTCGGGACGCCGGCACCTTCACACTAGTTCGGGACCGGACGCATGTCATGTGCTCCGGGGGGACAACCGGGCGACATGTAGAGAGAAGGCCCCTCTTACTGGCGTCTCTCGGGGCTAAGGAATGAGAAATCCTCTGCTCATCCGGCGGGCGGCGCCGCAAAAACGCCCCCTCCTGCCGCAAAAACACCCTTCCTGAGAACCCCGGCAGCGCCCAGTTTTCGAGATGCTCAGTAGACCGTGCCGGCGAGCGACGCTCAGGTCGTCATACGGAGCAGGGGGAGGTTCTGAACGGATGGCTCGAAGGAAGAAGGCGGGCGCTATAAGCACCGGGCACGTGCCGCAAGCGACGAATGGAGGCACGCTTGGCTTCGAGGCGAAGGTGTGGGCCGCTGCCGACGCTCTGCGTAACAACATGCACGCGGCCGAGTACAAGCACGTCGTCCTCGGCCCGATCTTCCTGAAGTACATCTCCGACGCTTCGAGGCGAAGCACCTGGAGCCGGAGTCCCAAAAGGCGCAAGGAGCCAATCCCGAAGACCCCGACGAGTACCGTGCCGCCAGCATCTTCTGGGTGCCAAAAGTGGCGCGCTGGACCCATCTGAAAGCGACCACCCCGCAACCGCGCATCGGTACTCTGGTGGACGACGCCATGAGCGCAATAGAGCGCGACAACCCATCGCTCAAGGCCGTACTGCCCAAGGATTACGCCCGGCGAGGAAGGCCAGATCCTCGAGGCTCTCGTTGTAGTCGCCCGAGTGGTGAACCACTCGCCGCGACAGTTGCGAGGCCGGCGTGGAACGCAGTTGGCAGGAACTCGACCAGGCGAAGGAGTTGAAAGCCTACCTCAACGCAGCGCTGTCCAGAAAGGACATTCTATTTCGCCGGCCGCCGGACTACTGGAAGCGAATACAGGACGTCGCCCGCCATGCCTGATCCGACGGACGCGGTAGAGCTCCTGGAGCGAGAATTTCTCGACGGCGGCTGGCCCTATGTAGTCGCGCTCGAGGAACGCCGGGTCCACGAAACGCTGCATCTCGACTTCGCGCGCAAGCACGATCCGCATGCCGCCGCGCTTGCGCGAGACGACCTCAATAACCTTTCTAAAGCGCTCAGCGGGTTCGCCAATGCCGAAGGCGGGCTCCTGGTCTGGGGCGTGAACGCGAAGCGGGACGACGATGACGAAGTGGACTGCGTGAAGAGTATCGAACCGGTTCTCAGCCTTGAGCGATTCGCGTCGGAACTGCGCGGCGTGTCCGCCGAGCTGGTCGCTCCAGCCCTTCTGGGAGTGCGACACCACGGGATCGCCAATCCCGCGTCACCAGACGCCGGCGCATCGCTACTACCGACGGACGAGTAATGACATCCGCTATCTAGAGCATTATGAGGTCGCCGACTACTTCGGCCGGCGGCCCCACCCACGCCTCGAGATCGAGGCGGGAATGCGAATCAGCGTTCTGTCCGGAGTCGGCAGCTCGCCAAGGACCGGCCTGCTCGACGTCGCTTTCCTGATGCACAACCGCGGCCGCGGCCTCGCCCATTTCCCCTGCATCTCCCTAGGAAAGCCAGCCGAATGGCCCCCGCTCGAATCGCCGCATGATGCGACTGTGTCACGGACTCTTGTATCCCAACATGCGCCCGGGCGCTGGTGGGCGAGATTCGTCGCAGCAACCCCCACATTGGTGATCTATCCCGATGACGAGCTCGATGCCGTACACGCGCGCTTCCGACTGCACCATCTGCAAGGTGCCTTCCCCAACCTGCGGATTCCCGTCCAGGTGGTCGCAGCCGATTGCGAGCCCGTCGAGACTGCCGTCGAGTTTCACGGCGACGAAATTC
>VBLP01000290.1:6495-9890 GCA_005887925.1 Deltaproteobacteria bacterium
TCGTCGTCCCATTCCCCCTGGCCAGCGCGCCCTTCAGAATCGGCCGCAGATCATCCGCATTCACGAACGGGTAATCGCTCTTGAATACTGCCCCCATCATCTGTGCGGCGATCGCGAAGCCTGCGTCCGGATCGCGCGCGACCAGCCCGTCGACGCGCTTCCACAGCGAATGCTCCATAGTAAACCGTCCACCGGCGAGTTCGCTTGTGCGACCGAGCAACGGGAGGACCTGCGCATCTTCAAGCCAGGGAATCAACGCCAACCAGCCGAGCGCAGTCAGTTCCTCGGTGCGCGCCGGCGTGTCGGGCTCGGCGCCGACCACTGTAAGCCGCCAGTTCCAGAAGCTGAGTAGCCGGTCGACTTCTTCGCGTTGCGGCGCTTCCTTCCGGTCCGTCCAGCCGCGGAAGATCTCCCAATAGAGATGGCTGAGATCCTTCACGGGGGCGCGGGCAAACGCAGTCGGGATCAATCGATCGACGTCGTCTGGCGTGGCGACTCCCCACAGCCAGGCGAACGCGAGATGCGAGAGGAGATGCCGGCTCGGCGACCACGTGCGGTCTGATTCCGTGCCACCGCTGCGGTCCTCCGGAAGCGCCTGGGCAGCCGCCACGTACCAGCGCCGCAGCGGTTCGAAGACGCCAGCGAAGAAGTGCTGCGCGGTGATGTAACCGGCCCAACCAGCATTCACCCCGGGCGGCGCGAAGCCGCCGGCGAAAAGCTGATGGATCCGAGTGAGCATGCCCTCGCGATCCATGAGCAGGAGCCATGGCACGTACTTCCCGAGCATTGTGCGCGCGCCATAAGACTCGCGGCCCGACTGCGCGAGAATCCGATCGAGCCCCGCCTGTAACCTTGCCGGATCAAAGTCCGCCCCTTGAAGGCGATACGTCCAGAGCGCGAGCTCGACAAATGCCTGCGCCACGTCGCCGCCCAAATGGTTGAGGGCGAGCATGAGGGCGGCATCCACGTTCTCTACTGGTTCATCGCGATCGCGGGGTGAGCCCTCCCAGGTGGCGGGGTTCTGTAGAAACGCCCCGAGGGCCTGCCACGCCGGCTGCTCGTCTGCCGGGTGGANNNNACGAAAGATGAGCCGTGCCCCTGCGCGCTTCGCCTCATCCCAATTGGCGTCGGCGTAGTCGAAGTAGTTGCTGCGCGGCGGGTCCTGACCGCGTGCCTGCTCCGCTGTCCATTGAATCAGTGGTAGCAGCGACGTCCACGGCACAGCTAGTCCGTCATCGATGGCCTTCCCGATCCCCTGGAGCACGGCTCGCACATAGGTCGGATCCGGCAGGCTCGAGCGCAGCCGCTGCAACAGCGCGTCGCCGAATGCTGGATCCCGAGCGACCACCTCTTCCACCGCGCGGGCCAGGCCTCCCGGCGTCGGCGCATCCCACCGATCCGCCGCCGGTCGGAAGTTCCGAAAGATCTCGACGAGCTCCTCCGGTGACCGCGCGGCGATCTCAGTCGCGGAAATCGGTGTTCCCGGACCGGACCAGCTGACAACGCGCGCGCGGCCGCCGCCGTCCTCGAGCTCCACCTCATCGCTTGTCGGCGGTGGAACACGCGGGTGCTTATTGAGAGCGTCCCGGAGCTCCGTCAGTGCGTCGGGTAGATGCTCCCCAAAGCGGCGCAACCGCTTCTGTTGCCACCGCACGCTGTAGCGTTCCGCATCCTCCTCTGTCACCGGGGATCCGTCGATGTTCGCCAGCCGTGCCCGGAGCTCGTCCAGCGCCCCAGCTCCGCGATGCACGGCCTCGATGTGTTTCGCCTGTGATTCGGGAGAGGCGTTCGGGAACTGACGGTCGAGGACGAGGCCGTACTCGGGCGGCGGATAGTCATCCGCCAGGCCGGACTGGTCCCCGACAACTCGGTCGAGGTCTGCCTGCAGCGAGGGTCCGACGTGCGCCAGCACATACAGCTCGATCCGCCTGAACACGCGCCAGGGCTGTTTTCGTAGAATGACAACGACCTGGGCGGCTGCCGCGGGATCTCGGCCCGCCCAGCGCACCGCCACGCCGGCGATCGCAACGGCCAGCATTTCGCGCGCGTCCTCTTCGCGGGGATCGGTGGCCGCGAGGTTTGCGACCCATCGTACCGACTTGTCTTCGCCATCCGGATTGATGCCGAACTCGATCGTCAACGCCGCGGCTAGGACGTGGGAGAGCCACTCGAGTGTCTGCTGAACATCAAGCTTCTCGAAGGCGGGGATCAGTCGCGGCAGAAGTCGACTGAGACTGTATGGCGACAGAGCGCCCACGATCGAGACCCTACCGGTGGAGCTCCTGGGGTAGGATCGACGCTGCTCCGAATTCGGATCCTGCGTGACATGCAGCAACGCGCGGGCGACCGGAAACGCGGCCACGTTGCTCCCTCTCGCCAAATGAATCGCGAGCTCGCCGGCCGCGTCTGCGAAGATTGCTTGAAACACTCCTTCCGTCAGCGGGGCGGCGAGCAGCTTGGCGAGCAGCGCGCTGGCGTCGATCGGCAGCTCGCGCGCGGCCTGGGCGACGCGCAGCCAGACCATCGGGTTCGTTGACGCTTTCGGGACTTGGAGAAGCGCGCGCGCGACGGCATCCGGTGCGTCTTTGGCCATGCGCACCAAGTAGTCGCCTTCGGGCCAGGTATCCCACGACCACCGCCCATCCGCCTTTTTTGCGTCGGCCGGCTGTTTGAAGAACCCCTCCGCACGGAGCGGTTCGACCCAGGCGGGACTTTGGAGGCGTTGAAAGAACTGCGCGCGCTGAGCCGGGCGCGCGATTAGCACGTGGAGGCCCTGGACCTGCGCCGACGTCGGAGACTCGGCGGCCAGGAGCGGCTCAAGATCCTTGACCGTGTCAAAAAAGGGGCCGGTTAGGCCCCACAGGATGTCGATGAACCGATCGAACGCTTCACCTGCCTTCGGGACAGACGGAAGCGGATACCAGTAATGCCAAGAGCGCCGAAATTCGCTGTGCAGACGAAACCAAATAGTGACTGCCGGGTGATCCTTCGGTTTTCCTAACGCCAGCGCAAGCATATCGCGATGCCTCTCGTGATCCTCCTCCTTGTCGCAATCCTCCTTTTCTTCGCTGTCATCACGATGGATCGGTGAGAATCCCAAGCCGGAGAGGTGGCGCGCCACGCCATTACTCACCTCACGCATGAGGTGCGAGAAGGGCACAAGCCGGCCTGGGCGCTCGAGCTCGCGGCGTGACCGGACGAGCTCCTCGAATAGTCCACCGAGGACGGGATCGATCTTCGACAGCGCGCGGAAGATCTCCGCCTCGCGAGCGTTCAGCTGCTCGCCGCGATCCTGTGGTGGCGGCCCAGAGGGTGTCGGTATCGTCATGAATACATCCTAAGCACTGCAGGGCCGATTTCGGGAGGCGCGGTCGGTGCGGTGGAAGGGACAGCCT
>VBLP01000290.1:9929-12826 GCA_005887925.1 Deltaproteobacteria bacterium
CGTCCACTCACTCACGCTATAAGTTCGCCCACTCACGCTCGAATGAGCCCAAGTGGGGGCGGTCAATCTGTTGAGTCACCACGAGTAAGCGCGCATCGACACTCATCGCGAACAGATTCGAATCTAGGTATGGCGGCGGCAGTTCCGCCGGCGCTCCATGCTTCGGCCTATGAGCGTCATTTCGCCCGAGTGGCTAGAAGCGTTGAGCGTGCTCACGGCGACGGGATTGGCGGGGGTCGCGCTCCGGGGCCAATGGGGCGACGCGACCGCGCGCCGCAAGAGTGCAGACGCGATGATTGGCGCGGAGGCGTATGTAGTGCGCCGGACGCTCCGGTCGTGGATACTCGCCGCCGAGCATCTGCGAGCGATGCAGGGAACGCCGCCACGGCTGGCGCTGGCCGAACAGGACAAAACCGTGGAGGACCGGCTCCAACGGGCAATCACAGCGGCGCCGCACGCGTCGCGCCCAATCGCGGCGGCTATTCGGGAGGCGTACGTGTTGTACTTCCGCGCGACGGCAAAGCCCCACGTTGAGAACCTCGCCGACTTGCAGGCCAAGCCTCGCGCGACTCTCGACGCCGAGTACGCCGCCGCCCTTGCCGACATGCGCGCGTGTGTCACACGCCTCACCGACGCAATTGTGCCCGAGCTACGCGAGAAATGACCCGTCGCGGCTGTCCCCCGCTGTCCCGGGGACCATCAAACAAATGCACCGACTACCAACACAGCAGCCGCTGATGGCAGCGGCCGAAGTGCGGATGCAGTAACGGCTATGTCCGATATTGGCCGATGCTCCGCGACGGAGCAGACGGCAGGAAGAACTGAAAATGCCCGTGGCGGATGACACCCATGGTGGCAGATGGCGCGAGGAAGTCTCGTCGGGCAAACATTCGGGCAAAGCATGTTTAACGACCTGTCTGCTTCAGAGTTCTTGCGCGCACAGCGGACTCGCAGTCCGCAGTTCCTGAGTAAAAACCACCAAGGAGGTTCGCGGTCAGGACGGTCTGAACAATCGCATCGTCGTCTACCCTGTGGTTCGGCGGTCCGAGGTGGGACATTTGATCCCCGGGCGTGCCTGCATCTACCGGTATCGCGACATCGAGATCGAGCCGCCGGAGGCTTCCAGCCGCCGACGCCGCCGGTGGAAGCCGCGCTGCCCGGTGCCGTGCCGGCGCCGAGTCCGTTCCCAGAGGAAGTGGAAGCGGAGTCGCTAGGGAACTAAGAAAAGGCGCCCGGGAGCAATCCCGGGCGTTCTTCTTCTGTTTAGTTGATGCTGGCTTGTCCCTGGTTCAGAAGGTTCGGCAACAAACCGGCGAGGGGCTATCGGTTTGGTATTGCTGTTCGAATCGCGGCCTGTCTCATTTTCTTGGGCTCTACAGTTCAGGGGTCGAGTCGGCAGTTGCGTCATCTATGTGCAAAAGCTCGAGTACTTCCTCGACGTCCTCTCCGTCGGCTGAAGGCGTGTGAGCGGGCCAATGCCCGAATCCAATCGTATGGGAAATGACGTATTCTCTTGACCACTGCCTGATCACGTTTATTGAAAACCGTCTCGCCTCCCCTCTTCCCACGACGCGCACGTACCTCGTCGAATCACGTTCTGATTCCGCCCCAAAATGTTGAGCCAAGGCTCCCATCACCGAGAGGTATTTGTTATCCTCATCGACTGTCGTAATCGGTTTACAATCAACGAGGAGGGTTCCGTCTTCCGAGCTGGTCGAAGTGCATACAAGGGGCTTCGAAAGACCTGACAGCACATAAGCTGCCTTTCCAGTCGGCAGCCCCGAACCACCATTGAAGGATACCAGATCTGTTTCCCCAGCGTTTACCGATAACGGGAGAGCTACGCGTAGCACCATCAGCTCCAGCATCGCTGCCTCCAGTGAGGTATCTGGGTCTGCCATCCTGTTGATCAATTGCATTTCTCCGAGATCGAATACGTTCTCCCGTTGGGGCATCGACACGATCAGGAAAGCGCATATGGCAACAGTCGTAGAAAGTGTCGAGGTTTTCATGGCCATAGGGGCAACGGAGGAAGCCCGTGACACTCGCAAGACGTGGTAGGCTTCGCGACGAAATACCCCGTTCCATTCGGCCCGACGACTCCAAATGCTTCCATTCTAACATTGAACGTCGGGTCCTGGTAAAAACCACGATAGGACTCGAGTGTTGTGCCCAATTTTGGGCCCCAATAAGTGGGGTTCGGCATCATATCTTGAGGCCACTTATCTATTGGTCCTCTGTGTCTCAACGTCCACAGCCCCTCCTTGCCGTGTGTTCCGCCTCCCATTAGTGTAAGTCCCGGCTGCGGATTCTTTGGATCCCAGTGTCCAACACGGCCATACCACGTGGGCCAATCCGGCTCCATGACCGCGCTGATGTCGGCGAATGCGTAGAGAGGCGGTCCCCGTCCGAACACACGACTCAGTGGTCGTCACCGTCCCATCACCATTGTCCTCTTCAAGGACCTCGTACACGTATCCTGAGGGACACGGGTCGAAACCGTCAAGCCCGGAAGGATCGCGCCCGTTGACAGGGTCATCCTGCGCGTACACGTACGGATTGATTCCCCCGGCGAGACCGATGGGATCCTGACTCACGAACCGCGCAAGCTTGGGATCGTAGTAGCGCGCGCGGTTGTAGTAAAGACCGGTCTCGGCGTCATACTCTCGCGCCCCGTAACGTAAGGGCTGCACGACTCCCTCCGTCGCGCTGATGGCGTCGCCCCACGGCGTGTACTCGTACCGGTTTACCATGTTCTTCAACGTGTCCACGAGGCTCGCCACATGGCCCGGACCTTCGGTGGTGTAGTAGAAAATCGCCCCGTCGCTCGAGCGCCGAACACTGTGAGGATGATCGACCCCGGGGTAGGAAGCGTACTCGCGGACGGGGTTGCCGTT
>VBLP01000290.1:12856-17047 GCA_005887925.1 Deltaproteobacteria bacterium
GTCGTGACAACGCCGTTCGTCGTGACGCTCGAGAGCTGGCCGAGCGTACTTCAGGTTAGCGCCTGGTCGACAACGCCCGCTTTGACCTTGTGAATCAGGTTCCCGTCGTCGTCATAGGTCAGCGTGTAGCCGTCGAACACTGCCAGCCGGTTGCCGGTCGCCACGGTTGCCCCATGGTCGGTGGGATTTCCGACTTTGTCGTAGGCGTACGCGTCGCTTCGGAGCAACGACCAGTTCCACTGGTCCTGCCAGTAGCAGTCGTCCTCGCTCGGCGGATTGGGGCAGGTCCAGACCGGCTGGTTTACAGCGTGCCAGTCCTCGTAGTGACTCACGCGGCCCGCGCCGTCATACTCGAGCCTCCGCTCGCTCAATCCAGCGCTTGCGCCACCCCAGCTGGCTGTTGTCACTCGGCTCAGCGCGTCATATAGGTACGTTCGACCAAGCGATTCGTTCGTCGAATTGAAGCTCACCTCGTACGGCTGATGCGAGGCCTGATAGGTGACGGACTGTTGCAGTTTTGTCGGTCCCGAAACGTTGATCGGCAACGTGATCGTGTTCGGAAGTTGATCGGGGTTATAGGCGACGGATGTCCCACGCCCCGCGAAGTCCCTGAGATAGTTGAAGCGGAACAGGGAGTCGTGCCCAAACAAGAGGAGACGAGTCCAAGTCCCGGGCCGCTCGACCGTAAGGCCATTCGGGAACCCCGTTTGTTCATACGTGGGCCGCAGGCTGAAGCGCACACCCGCGCGCACACTCACCGCCTCCGCTAAGCGGTCGTCCGTATCGTTGCGAAGAGTGTCCGTGCTCTCATCGTTCGACACGGCGATCCACATTCCCAGCGAGTCGTAGCTCCACGTCGTGGTCTTGTTGTCGGCCGTCGCCGTTTGGAGTCGGTTCAACGGATCGTAACTGAACGTTGTCGTCCCGTTCCGGCGATTGGTATAGCTGATGACGTTGCCGTTACTGTCGAACGCGAACCGCTCGACCGCGTTCCGAGGATCCGTGCGACTCTCCGTCCAACCGAGTGCGTTCTCCACCGCTTGATAGGTCTGGTGGTTCGCGTCGGTGACCGTATAGGTCCGGAGCGGATCGTTGTAGCCAAACCACGTCGTATCCGCAATCGTGCCAACGGCCACCGTGACACGATTCAGGGGGTCATACGCGCGGGTCGTGACTCGGCCCGTGTGGTCAGTGATTGTTGTAGAACGACGCATACCATCGTACTGGAGCCGCCGCGGCTTGGTGGCCCTGCGGATCGGTGACCGAGAGCGACCGTCCCCTGCTATCGTAGGTATAGCTCGTCTTTGAGCTGCCTGCCTTCGTGCTGTCCAGCCTCCCGAGAGGTCCGTAGAAGTTTGCCTGCACGAGGCTTCCGCTTACCCACACGCTGTCCACTTGATGGTAGGCTGTCTCGTATCGCATGTCCGTAACGCTGCCGGTGTTGTCGTCGGTGATGCGCGTCAGATCCGCCCCAGACCAAGTGTAGGAGGTGCCGTTCCCTTCCGGAGAGATCGCATGCGACACCTGGCCGTCGTCGTTGAGCGTGAAAGTGGCGATCCGCAACTTGCCCTGGGGATTCCGGTACTCCATCCGCGTCGCCTGTCCGAAACGATCTACGGCGTACCGCGTCGAATCCCCGCGAGACTCTTTCACTTGGGCACGCAAGGAGTCGGACACCCTCCGGGGGGCGGGATTCGTGGACGTTCCGGTGCCAGTCGGCGGGAGTGCCTGTCCCTCGATTGAGAGCAGCCGCCGCACCGGCCGTACGGGGGCGCTGTTGACCGTCACTGTGGGAAGCGTTACCTGGGATAACTTGCCGGCGACGTCATACCCGAAGTCCCATTGTCCCTGACGGCGGTCGATGTAGGACAGCGGGACATGGGCTCCGTCATAGGTTACCCGCACGGCGGCCACGCCATCGGGGTCGTTGATCTCCGTCAGATCTCCGGCGCCATTCACAGTTACCTGTGTCACCCGACTGCCGAGGTCCTGGATGTAGTCGAGCTTGCCGTTTCCGTCGTAGACCAATGTCGTGGTGAGCCCTACCGGATCGGTGATGGTAATGAGCTTGAACGTCGAGGCGCTGTAGCCAAAGCTCGTCTGGTTGCTGTACCGATCACGCAGCGATGTGAGGCGCCCTTGGGTGTCGAACCCAGCCGTCGACCCGTCTAGCCAAGCGCGATCATAACCGCTGCCGTCCGCGTGGCGGGTGAGCGTGCTGAAGTCGCCCTTAGGGTTTACGTATGTATTGCACCCCGTTGGACAGTCGTGATCACCCGCTCAAGACCGGCGATCCACCAGCCGTACCCGTAGGGGCTTTGGTCCTCGCGCAGGACGAGCACCTTGATCGGGGCCGTTGACTCGAGAAAACTGTTGTCCGCCCACCAGCTGCGTGCTACGACCGTGTAGTCGTAGGCGCCGGTAGGGAGACCCGTTACGTCGAACTGCGCGGCGAGGCGAGTCGTCCCGCTCCCGCTTTGGAAGAAGATCTCGCTGGAGCCATTCGTGAAGGTGACCCACGTCTGGTCCGGTCGCTTGAGGAGGAGCGACATTTTCACAGTGGGCTCGGCGGAGATGTCGGTAGCATCTACCTGGAGGGTGGATTTGGTCATCCCCTGCGCTCTCGAGTACACCAGCGCCACCCGACGCGGACTGTCCAGACTCGTGTACGCCGACGTCGCGTAGGCCAGGGTATTCTCGAAGCAGCCGGCGACACAGCGTCCTATGTCACGGTTCTCGCCGTTGTGCGGTGCGAGGCTGATCGTCGGCGCGGCATGCGATGGCGGCGGCGGCGGCGGTGTGTACGTGTAGACGACAGTCTGACTGACGCAGTGCGCCGGAACGTACCAGTCGCAGATCGAGGCAGTGAAGGTGTTCGGCCCTGGCTGGAGTGTGACTTGGCCGGTTCCAAAGCCGCTGGCGATATACTGGTTCTCAGGGGGAATGGTGACGGGAGACGCGACCGTGCTCCAGGCAAGCCCGTGATCATCGTCGAAGTACACTGAAACAGTGACCGTCGCGGTACCGAATGTACCAGTGCCCGGATAGAGTCCTATGACCGGCGGTTGGTCGGGCGGGCAGGGCGGATCGTCCGTTTGGCAACCGCTCTGCGCGGCTAACGACCCGGCGAACACCGTCATTCCTAGGGCGGTGACGCCGAACAATCCCAGCAACAGTCTACGAGTCCGCACGGCCGGCTCCTAGAAGGATGGTCCGGGCTGTCTAGGGGCATGCGGCGTGCCGTTAGATCGTTAATGCATCTGAGTGGTTCGGCAGGACTTAGCGGATATGACCGTTTGAGCGCGCTCGGAATTCCGAAGAATTCCGCGGAATTCCTTACTAGTTCTGCCCTTTGCGCACCGAGCGCATCGACACGCCGGCGCGCTTGAGCCGCGCGTAGAACGTCGACAGTGAAATCTGGAGCTCGGCCGCCGCGCGGCGCGCATCACGACCATGGGATTCGAAGACCGCTAGCTGGTGACGCAGGCCCGGCGGGACGGGCGTCGGGTCGGTGGCGCGCCGATCTTGCGAAGCCACGCGCCGCTTGGTGCGGCGATCCCTCGGCAGGCCGAGCGCGATAGCATCCCGCAATGCTTCGGCCGGCAGCGTCCCGTTCTTGACGAGACATCCCGCCCGTTCAATCGCGAGCCGCAGCTCACGTACGTTCCCCGGCCAGGAATGGCTAAGCAATACGCTGTCGGATCCAGCCTCGAGATTCCGCTGCTGCAGCGTGGCAAAATGGCGGGCGAGCGGCATGATGTCGTCAGGCCGGTCCACGAGCAGCGGCAAATCGATAACCACGCCCGCGAGCCGCTGGAAGAGATCGCGCCGAAACAGTCCGTGATCGAGCCGGTCCGGCGTGTCGTCCTGCGCCGCGGATACGAGGCGGAAGTCGACCCGCCGCTTTTGTCCTGATCCCAACGGCTGCACTTCACCCGTCTCGACGACGCGCAGCAGCTTGACCTGCGCCTGCGGGGTGAGGTGCAGCACCTCATCGAGAAACAAGGTGCCGCGATCTGCTCGCTCCACGTGGCCAATTACCGTGTCGACCGCACCGGTGAACGAGCCCCTCCGATGCCCGAACAGCAGGCTGTCAGCAATTTCTTGAGGTAGCGCGCCGCAGTTCACATCGACGAGCGCACCGTTGTGGCGGCTCACGCGGTGGATGTGCCGCGCAAACAGCTCCTTCCC
>VBLP01000291.1 GCA_005887925.1 Deltaproteobacteria bacterium
TGGGCGAACCGCGCGCGGGCCTCGAGGCTCGATGCGAGCTCGGTCGACAGGACCTTCGCCGCGAACCGCTTGAGCAAGGTCTGGTGCTCGACGAGGTACACCACCGCCATCCCGCCGCTGCCGAGCCGCTCGAGGACGCGATAGTCCTTGCCGAGCATCGCGCCGATCAGCGGGTCCGCCCGTTCAGCCAGCACGAAGAACCCTCACGGCCAGATTCTGTGAGCAACTAGTCACCATTACAACAACTGGTGAGTCAATGATGGTCAGTCTTGCACATTCGAGTACACAATTGCACGTGGCATTTCCGCACGCGCGGCGCTGCCGCTCGCTGCCTCGTCGCCTCATCGACGAGCGTGCATGATTTGCGCAACGCACGTCTGCGAATCACCGCGTGACGCGCCGCCGGCAGTGCGTTGTGGTGATCCGGTGTGTGTGTGGGCCGGAAGCGCCGCTGGGTTTTTCGCATGCTCGCCAACCGCGATTTCAGGCGCTGCCGGTTTCTGCTGACATGCGCTCGCAGTGGTGAGCATCGCCGGCGCGAGCCGGACTTCGCCGTGTTCCGCGGGTGGGGATACACTCGCCGCGTGAGGCTCGCTTCCCTGGCAATCCTGGCCCTGCTCTGCGGCACCGCGCGTGGCGAGGGCGAACGCGCGCTGTCGGCGAGCCTGGGCTGGGCGACGTTCAGTGCGCTGGGCAAGCCGATGGGCAAGCAGGCGCCGCCGACGATCAGTCCGGACATCGGCGGAATGCTTGCGGTGAGCTACGAGCACGCGATCAGCGGCGACCTGTCGCTGCGCGGCGAGCTGGCGGGTGGCGTGTTCCACGGCGGCGGCCAGGCGATGCAGAGCCAGACCTCGTACGCCTCGCTCGGCGACGCCGGCGCGGTGTTCCGGTTCGACGTACTCAAGGTCGTACCGTACCTGTTCGGCGGGCTCGGCGGCGTGGTGTCCGGCGGCGGACCGATCGATCGCGGCGCGGACTTCGTGCTCGTGATCGGCGGCGGCGTCGACTGGCTGTACGACCGCGAGCACTCGCTCGGCCTGGAGGCGCGGCTCGCCAGCTTCGGCGGCGACATCACGGTCGTCACCGTCGGCGTGCGCGGCACGCTGCGCTGGGGCGACCTCTGACCCCGGAGGTTGGCCGCGACTCACTCGGCCGGCTTGTGGCGATCGGGGCGCGCCTTGACCGCGATCCGGATCGGCGTGCCGCGGAATCCGTAGCGCTGGCGCAGGCGATTGGCCAGGAAGCGCTTGTACGACGGCGCGAGCCCGTCGGGCGTGTTGGCCCACAACACGAACGTCGGCGGCCGGGCGGTGACCTGGGTCAGGTAGTGGATGTGCACGGCGCGGCCGTGGTGGAGCGGCGGCGGCATCTGCTCGATGACCTCGGCGAAGAACCGGTTGAGCTGCGCGGTCGGGATCCGCCGCGCATGCTCGCGGGCGACGCGGTCGACCAGATCGAGCAGGCGGTCGACGCCGTCGCCGCGCAGCGCCGACAGCATCACCACCGGCGCCCACGACAGGAAGTGAAACGTGTCCCGGGTCAGCTCGCGCAGCTGCGCCCGCGCCGCGTCGCCGGCGATCCGGTCCGACTTGTTGAGCGCGATCACCAGGCCGCGGCCGGCCTGCTCGACCATGCCTGCGATGCGGGCGTCCTGCTCCGCCGGACCGAGCTCGGCGTCGATCACGAGCACCACGATGTCGGCGCGCTCGATCTGCGACAGCGCCATGGTCACCGAGAGCTTCTCGATGTCGGCGTCGATCTTGGCCTTGCGGCGGATCCCGGCGGTGTCGACCAGGACGTAGTCGCGGCCGCCGATCGAGAACGGCGTGTCGACAGGATCGGTGGTGGTGCCGGGGACGTGGTGGACCAGCGAGCGCTCCTCGCCGAGCAAGCGGTTCGTCAGCGACGACTTGCCGGCGTTGGGCCGGCCGACGAACGCGACCCGCAGCGGAGGAGCCTCGACGTCGTCGCGCAGCGCGGGCCGGCCGTGCTCGCCGGAATCGCCCGCGGAGGCGTTGTTGCGCCGGCCGGCATCGCGATCGTCGAGATCGAGGTCATCGGCAGAGGATGGCTCGTCGGACGATGGCTCGTCGGACGATGGCTCGCCGGGCTCGTCCGCCAGGACATCCCACGCGTCGTCCGGCGCGGCGTCGGAGGCAGCGTCCGCCGCGGGGCGCTGGGCGCCGACCGCGATCGAGACGGCCTCGAGCAGCGGGTCGACGCCGCGGCCGTGCGCGGCCGACACCGGGTACGGCGGCCCCAGGCCGAGGGCGTGGAAGTCGTGGATCAGGTCGTCGCGGGTCGGGTGATCGATCTTGTTGACCGCGAGGAACACGGGCTTGCCGGTGGCGCGGAGCTGATCGGCGAGCTCCTGGTCGATCGCGGACAGCCCGGCGCGGCCATCGACGACGAGGACGAGCGCGTCGGCCTCGCCGATCGCGCGCAGCGCCTGGCGGTGGATCCCCGCGCCGATCACGTCGCGCGCGGCCTCGGGGTCGAGCCCGCCGGTGTCGACCACGCGCATCTCCGCGCCGAAGTAATCGCACTCGCCGTAGCGGCGATCGCGGGTCAGCCCGGGCGTGCCGTGGACCAGCGCGGGCCGGCCGCCGACCAGCCGGTTGAACAGCGTCGACTTGCCGACGTTGGGCCGGCCGACGATCGCGATCAGCGGGGTCATGACTCGCCCTTCGCCGTATAGCCGACGCTGCGCAGCCCGGCCACGCCGCGGCTCCACTCGCTGACCACCTTGACGAACAGCGACAGGTGCACCGTCATTCCACGGCCCTGGCCGAGCGCTTCGCTGATCGCCTTGCGCGCGGCGATGCCGAGCTCGCGGATCCGCGCGCCGCCGCGGCCGACCACGATCGCCTTCTGCGACTCGCGCTCGACCGCGATCACCGCCGCGATCGCGAGCTCGTGCGCCGACTTTTCCGACCAGCTCTCGATCTGGACCGCGCAGGCGTACGGCAGCTCCTTGCCGAGCTGGTGGTAGAGCTGCTCGCGGATGATCTCCTGGGCGATGAACTGCGGCGAGCGATCGGTGACCATGTCGGCGGGGAACAGCGCTGGCCCGAGCGGCAGCCGGCGGGCGATCGCCTGCTCGAGCGCCGCCACGCCGTCGCCGGTCAGCGCCGAGATCGGTACGACCTCGACGCCGGGCGCGAAGCTCGACCACGCCTCGATCACCGGCAACAGCTCGAGCTTGGCGGCGCGATCGACCTTGTTGACCCCGATCACGATCGGGTGGCGCCGGCTGGCGTCGCCGAGCGCCGCCGCGTCGGCCTCGGCCAGGCGCTCGGGGACCCGGCCGCGGCGGTCGGTGGAGTCGACGAGCAGCAGCACGACGTCGGCGTCGTCGGCGGCGGCGAGCGCGGCGTCGCGCATGTAGCGGCGCAGCGGCCCCCGGCCGTCCTGCACGCCGGGGGTGTCGACGTAGGCGATCTGCGCCATGACCGCGTCCCCGTCCCCCGGGGCCGGCAGCGCGACGCTGTGCACGCCGAGGATCCGGTCGCGCGTGGTCTGCGGCTTGGCCGAGACCGCGGCCAGGTGGCGGTCGAGGATGCGGTTGAGCAGCGTCGACTTGCCGACGTTGGGCAGTCCGACGATCGCGCAGAACCCGGCACGGATGTCGTCGGACATGGCCACGCGTGTAGCACGCGCGGCGCACCCTGCGCAGCAGGAGCGTCGATGCAAAAAATTGCGAGCGGCCGCGGCCGGGGCTAGCGTCGGGCCATGGCGCGTGTCGTGCTGGCGATCGCCGCGGCCGCCCTGGTCGGCGCGGCGCTGCCGTCGCCGGGGCTGTTCGTCGCGCTCGGCCTGGGGATCGCGGCGGCCGGCGGCGGCTGGCTGGGCTACCGGCGGCCGGGGCCGGGGTTCGCCCGGCTCGCCGGCGCCGCGGCGATCGCGCTCGGCACGCTGGCCTGCCTGCTCGGCGCGCTGCGCGTGGTGCTCGCGCTCGCCGCGCTCGATCGCATCGATCGCCTGCTCGGCTGAGGCGCTCGACGTGCGCTACGGCCAGAGACCGAGCCGCCAGCCGGCGACCGCCGCGATCGCGGCGAGCACCAGCGCGATCACGGCAATGCCGCGCGCCAGCTTCCAGCGATCGACCGATGCGAGGATCTCGCGCAGCTCCATCATCCGGCGGTCGGCGCTGCCGAGCTCGAGGTCGATCTCGTCGATCGGAGCGAGCTCGGCGGTGAGATCATCGGGGCGGTCGACGTACAGCCGCTCGCCGAGCTGGAACAGGATCTTGTCGCGGCGCGCCTCGGCGTCGGCGGCGGCGCGGTCGACGACCTTGCGCTTGGCACCGATCGCGGCGAGCAGCTCCTCGACGCGGCGCTGATCGTCGTGCTCGGCGGCGGCGCTCTCGGCGCGCTTGCGCTGGGCCTCGGCGCGCGCGGCCTCGAGCTGCGCGATCCGCGGGCTGAGCGCGTCGAGCCGGCCGGCGATCACCGGCTCGTCGCTCTGGATCGCCTTGCGATCGGCGCGCAGCGTGGCGAGCTCGGCCTGGACCTCGGCGCGGTCGAGCTTGCCGCCCTTGACCTGGGTCAAGCTCGCCTCGGTCGCGGCCATCTTGGCGTCGATCCGGCGCAGCGACTCCTGGAGATCGGCGCCGCGCCGCTTGATGCCGGCGACCTCCTTCTCGAGCGGCTCGAGCGTCTTCGCGAGCTGGGCGAGCTCGCTGTCGAGGCCGGCGAGGTCGGCGCCGTGCTGCTGGGCCTTGGCGTCGCGCTCGCGCCGCACCCGGACCAGCTCGGCGTCGGCGGCGATCACGTGGCCCGCGTGCTGGCCGCGCTCGTCCTCGACGCTCGCCAGCTGGTCGCGCGCGTCGGCGAGCGCGGGGTGGTCGAAGCCGTCGGCGGTCGCCGCCGCGCGGCCGAGCGTGACCAGGTGATGGCGCCGCGACTGCTGCCGGGTCGCCTGGCGCGCCGCGATCTCGGCGAGCTCGCGCCGGGTACGGCGGAGGCCCAGCGCCACGGTCGCGACGTAGCGGACGTCGCCGGCGATCCCGCGCTCGCGCGGCAGCGACGCCGAGGTGCGCAGCGTGCCGGTCGGGGCGTGACCGACCGCCGGCGCGGTCAGCGCCGTGGCGTCGCCGCGGTCGCCGAGCGTGGGATCGGCGCGCGTGGGATCGCCGCGCTCCCACCGCCCGGTCGACGCGGCCGACGCGTCGTTGAGCGCCGCGCCCCGCGCGCGCGGCACGGTATCCCCGAGCAGGATCTCGGCCGGAGACGGCCTGGCTGCAGGCGCCGGCTCGGGAAGCCCGAGCAGCGCGTTGGCCGCGTCGCGCTTGATCGTCGCCTGGGCGTGCGCGATGCGCAGCTTGTCCTTCTCGAGGACGGTCTCGCCGTGATCGAACTCGCCGACCGGGACGGCGAGTCGCGATCGCGGGTCGGAGGGCGTCCCCGGCGCGCCGTCATCGCCGGTCGCCGCCGAGGGCGGTGCCGCGGAGGCGGGTGCTGGCGCGCTCGGCGCGGGCCGCTCGGGCTCGACCGCGTCCGGGGACGGCGCGATCCGGTCGACCAGCGCGCCGGGCGACGGCGTCGACAGTGCGCCGGGCTTGGGCGTTCCGCGGGCCGCGTTGGGCCCGCTGCCGGACGGCGAGACCGCTCCGGACGGACTGCGATCGACCGCGCGCTGCGGGACGGCATCGCTGGATCCGGCGGGTCCGCCGGTGATCGGCGCACTCGGACCCGCGGCGATCGCGGCGCGATCGAAGATCGGCACCGGCGTGTCCCCGCCGATCGTGCCCGACGCCGCGTTCGCGGTGAGCGAGGCGTTCTTGTCGTGCTTGATGCCTACGGCGCCGCGGTTCTCCTTGGTCCGATCGGCCTCGGGCAGCGACGATAGATCGATCGGCGTGGGCTCGCCGGCCCGAGGGGCGCGGGGCACGCCGGCGGCCGGTGGTCGGGCGCGCGCCGGCACGGGCGGGGGACGGCCGGCAGGCAGGACCGGGGCCCGGGGCAGCGCCGGTGGTTCGGCGTCCTCCGCGTCATCGAGATCGACGATCTTGTCGAGCGCCTTGCGCGCGGCCGAGCCGGGAGGCGGCGGGGGGAGCGTCTTGGCCTTGCGCCGCGGTGCGTCGCGGCCGGGGCGTGCCGGCCCGGAGGCGTCGCGCTTGAGGGGCGGCTCGGGGGCCGCCGGCGCGTCGCCATCCATCGTCCATCCGGACGCCAGGTCCGCGATGCGACCCTTCGTCTCGTCTCCGAGACGACGGCCTTTGCGTTCGTCGTCCGGCACGCCGGCCGACGATAACATAGCCCCGCGTCCAGCCTCGCCAACTCGGCGAGGATCGCGTTAGCCAATCAAGTTGACAGTGAGTGCCAAGTCCGTTGACAGTAGAGTCAGTGGCTCTACACGCGCGAGATGAACAGCTCTGGGGGCGGTTGCGCATCATGGAAGTGGTGGGTCGGGGGTCGTTTGGTCGCGTATTTCGTGCGATCGACGGTGACACCGGCGAATCGCGGGCGCTCAAGGTCGTGCCGCACGGCGCGGCGGCGATGCTGCTCGAGGAGTTCGAACAGCTGGCGCGGCTGCGACATCCCTCGCTGCCGCGGGTGTTCGAGGTCGGCCGGACTCCGGAGGCGCTCGAGGATCTGCCCGCGGGCAGCCCGTTCTTCATCGCCGACTGGATCGCCGGCGGCCACTGCGATGCCCGCGGGTGGAGCGGGAGCGACCTCGCGCTCCGGATCTGGGCGCTGCTCGGCGACGTCGCGGGAGCGCTCGCGACGATCCACGCCGCAGGGCTGGTCCACGGCGACGTCGCGCCGCAGAACATCTTGATCGCGGACGACGGTCGCGCAGTGCTGGTCGACCTCGGCCTGGGCTCGGCGAGCGGCGCGCGCGGCACGCCGGCGTACATGGCGCCCGAGGCAGTCGCCGGCGACGTCGATCCGCGCAGCGATCTGTACGGGCTGGGCGCGACGGTGGTCCGGCTGGTGACCGGGCGGCCGCTGTTCGAGGCCGACCGCCTGGGCGACCTGTTGCAGCGCATCGTGGCCGGCGGTCCGCCGCCCGAGCTGGCCGAGCTGCCGCGACCGCTCGCCGATCTGGTCCGCCGCATGGTCGCTCACGACCCCGAGGCGCGGCCGCGCTCGGCGCTCGCCGTGCTCGACGAGCTCGACCAGCTGGCCGCGGCGATCGCGCCGGGCTCTCCGCGGCGCGCCAGGCCGCGGGTCGGCGCAGCCCCCGCGCCGGTCGCGTGGCCGGGTGCGGCCGCGGTGATCGACGCGATCGCGCACAGCCTGACCGGGGGTGCGGTGGCGGTGGTGGTCGGCGGCGAGGCGTCGGGTGCGCGCGAGCTCGTCGACGGTGCGCTGCGCCGCCACCAGCTCGCGCGGGTCGCCGCCGGGATGCCCGATGCCCAGGCGCCGGCCGGCGCGCGGTGGGCGCCGCGGATCACCGGGTCGCTCGACGAGGTCGGTGCCTGCCTGGTGCCGGCGCTCGACGCCGCGTCCAGCGCGCGGAGCTGGATCGAGCGCGTCGCGCGCGCGGCGCGGCGCGGCGATGCGCCGGTCGCGATCGATCTGTCCGGCGATCCGCGCGCCGAGGACCTGCTGGGTGCGCTCGCACGCGCCGGCGGCAGCGCGCCGGTGATCGCGATCGTGGAGCGCGCGCCGGCCGGGGCGCGGCCCGGGATCGCGGTGCACGCCGCGCCGGTGCTCGACGACGACGGCGTCGCCGCGCTCGCCGCCGCGATGCTCGGGACCGCGCCGCCGCGGTCGTGGGCGCACGCGCTCCAGGTCGCGAGCAGCGGCCTGCCGCTCGCGGTGATCGAGCTGGTGCGATCGATCGCGGGTGAGCCGCAGCCGTTCGCGGTCGACTGGACGGCGCGCACCACCGCCGGGGTGGCCGAGCTGCGCGCCAAGCAGCTGCGCGCGGCGTCGCCGGGGGTCCGGCGCGTCGCGGCCGCGATCGCGGCGTGGGGCGGCCGCGTGCGCATCGACCGGGCGCTGGCCACGCTGCGCAGCGAGGGCAAGGCGCCGGCCGCGCTCGCCGACGTCGCCGAGCTCGAGCGCATCGGGCTGGCGCACCGGCGCGGCGACGAGGTCGCGATCGACCGCGCGTGCGCCGAGGCCGCCGAGGCGGTGGCCGGCAGCGACGCGATCGCCCGGCTCGCCGCGGCGGCGCTGCTCGATCCCGGCGCGGCCGAGCGCGACGAGGCCGGCCGGCCGACCGATCTGCAGCTGATCGCGCCGCTGCTCGAGCGCGCGGTGCTCGACGCCGAGCGCGCCCAGCTGGCGTGCGATGCCGCCGAGCACCTGCTCGCCCGCGGCCGCGCCGATCGCGCGCTCGCGCTGGCGCGGCGGGCGATCGCGACCGCACAGGCCCGCGCGGGCCTCGTTGCCGCGCGCGCGGCGACCGCCGCCGGGAGCTATCGCGACGCCGCGGACTTCGCGATCGCCGCCGAGGCCGCCGGCGCCGATCCGGTGCAGGCGCGCCTGATCAGCGCGCGCGCCGCACAGCGCGCGGGCGAGCTCGACACCGCCGAGGCAGCGCTCCAGGCGCTCCACGCCGCCTACCCGGCGAACGCCGAGGTCGCCGGCAGCCATGCGCGGCTCCTGGTCACCCGATCGCGCTACCGCGAGGCCCGCGCGGTGGCGACCGCCGGTGGCCCGCTCGGCGGGCTGCGCGCCGAGGCCGCCGGCCTGGCGGCGTTCTATCTCGGCGAGCTCGAGGCGGCCGACGCCGCGTTCGCCGCGCTCGAGGTCGGCGCCGCCGCGACCGGGGACGGCGCCAGCGTCGGCCGCGCGTCGTCGCTGCGCGGCATGGTCGCCCAGCAGCGCGGCCAGCTCGGGCTGGCGAGCGACCGCTACCGCGAGGCCGCGCGCCGCCTCGGCGAGGCCGGCGAGCTGCACGCCGCGGCGACCGCCGAGCTCAACCTCGGGACCGTGCTCGCGGAGCGCGGCCGGGCCAGCGACGCCCTGCCCCGGCTCGCCGCGGCCGGCCGGGTGTTCGCCGACCTCGGCGCGACCACCGAGTGGTGCGCCGCCGAGCTCAACCGCGGCAACGCGCTCCTGCTGCTCGGCCAGATCGAGGATGCCCGCGCCGCCGCCGAGGCCGCGATCGCGCGCGCCGCCGGCGCGCCGCACCTGCGCGCGTTCGCGCTGATCGTCGCCGGCGACGCGCGGCGCAGGCTGGGCGACGAGCCCGGCGCGATCGCCAGCTACCGCGAGGCGCTCGCGATCGCGGTCGCGCGCGGCGACGCCCACGCCCAGATCAGCGCGCACGTCGCGCTCGCCGAGGCCGGGCAGCGCGAGGCCGATGGCGCGGCGGTCGAGGGGCTGTGCGCCAGCGATGACGACCGCGATCGCTGGACGCTGGCGCGCGGCCGGCTCGCGCTGCGCGATCCCGGCTCTCTGGCCGCCGCGCGCGGGCGCGCGCCGGCACCGCTCGGCGACGCGACCGCCGCGCTCGCGCACGCATGCGCCGAGGTCGCGGCGCGCGCCGGCGACGCCGATCGCCTCGAGCGCGGGTTCCGCGGCCACGCGATCGCCGCGCAGCTCGCGCAGCGCGCGCGCGACTTCGCCCTGGCGCAGGCCGAGGCCGAGCACGCGCGGGTCGCGCACGCGGCGTGGAGCACCGCCATCGCGCCTGCGTTTCGCGCCGCGCTCGACGGCGATCCCGATCTCGCGCGCCTGCCGGCGCACGGCCCGCCGCGCCCGGACCGTGACGCCCGCGACGACCGCGGCGCCCGCGACACCGCCCAGCTCGCCGAGCTGCGCCGGCTGCTCACGCTGTCGCGCCGGCTCAACACCGAGGCCAGCGTCGAGCGCATCCTCGACGAGGTGATCGACACTGCGATCGAGCTGACCGGCGCCGAGCGCGGCTTCCTCCTGCTGCGCCAGCCAGGCGGCGAGCTCGCCGAGGTCGTCACCCGCAACTTCTTCGCCGAGGAGCTCGAGACCGGCCGGGCGGACGATCGGCACAACAGCCGCTCGATCAGCCGCTCGATCGCCGAGCGCGCCGCCCAGACCGGCGAGCCGGTCGTCACCGTCGACGCCGGCATCGACGAGCGGTTCGGCGCCGCGGCCTCGGTCGCCGCGCTCCGGCTGCGCTCGGTGCTCGCGGTGCCGCTGCGCCAGCGCGGCGCGATCACCGGCTGCATCTACGTCGATCACCGGCTGCGCGGCGGGGCGTTCGACGCCGCCGCGGCCAGCGTGCTCGGCGAGCTCGCCGACATCGCCGCGATCGCGATCGAGAACGCGCGGCTGACCGCCGATCTGCGGCGCACGACCCGCGAGGTCGACGAGCTCAACGCCCGGCTCAGCACCGAGCTCGCCGAGCGCGACGCCGAGCTGGTCCGGGTCAAGGCCGACCTGCCCGACCGCGATCGGCTGCGCCACCGCTACGACCGCATCGTCGGCCGCTCGCCGGCGATGGTGCGGATGCTCGGCGTGATCGACCGCGCCGCCGCGACCACGCTGCCGGTGGTCGTCGTCGGCGAGAGCGGCACCGGCAAGGAGCTGGTTGCCCGCGCGCTGCACGATCACGGCACCCGCGGCGCCGGCCCGTTCGTCGCGATCAACTGCAGCGCGGTGCCCGAGCCGCTGCTCGAGAGCGAGCTGTTCGGCCACGTCCGCGGCTCGTTCACCGGCGCCGATCGCGACCGCCGCGGCCTGTTCGAGGTCGCGCACGGCGGCACGCTGTTCCTCGACGAGATCGCCGATACCAGCCCCGCGATGCAGGCCAAGCTCCTGCGCGTGCTCCAGGACGGCATGATCCGGCGGGTCGGCGACAACCGGCCGCGCCAGGTCGACGTCCGCGTGATCGCCGCCAGCCAGCAGCCGCTCGGCGCGCTCGCCGCGGCCGGCCGGTTCCGCGAGGACCTGCGGTTCCGGCTCGACGTCATCACCGTCCCGGTGCCGGCGCTGCGCGACCGCGACGGAGATCTGCTGCTGCTCGTCGAGCACCTGCTGACCCGGCTGTGCCCCGGCCGGCCGCTGCCCCGGCTGACCCGCGCCGCGCAGCGCGCGCTCGGCCAGCACCGCTGGCCCGGCAACGTGCGCGAGCTCGAGAACGCGCTGGCCCGCGGCGTCGCGATGGCCGGCGACGTGATCGATGTCGGCGATCTGCCCGAGGCGATCGCGCACGCCGCTGCGCGCCCCGAGCCGACCCGGCCCAGCGTCGGCGAGGACCTCCGGCTGCGCCCGGCGCTGGCCGCGACCGAGCACGCCTACCTCGCCGCCGCGATGGCGCGCGCCAAGGGCAACCAGACCGTCGCGGCCCGCCTGCTCGGCCTGTCGCGCTTCGGGTTGCAGAAGAAGCTGCGCCGGCTCGCCGGAGATGACGCGTCCCACGACGCCGGCGACAACTAGACATCGTCACCTGGGCTGATTGCCAAGAAGATCCGCGCGACGCGACGCGCGGAGGGTGAATCGAGCGGCTTTGCCGCGAGAGAGGGGCGGGAAAGCCCCCTATCGATCGAGGCGAACAGGGACGCTGACCGAAGGTCAGTGCGTCCCTGTTCAGTGCGCAGGCCGGATCCGGCGATACGCGACCTCGGCGAGGCGCGAGATCAGCTGCGGGTACGACAGCCCGGCGATCTGTGCGGAGCGCGCCACCCCCGCATCGGGCGAGATGTCGGGGTTGGGGTTGACGTCGATCACCCAGGGCCCGGCGGCGTCGACCCGCAGATCGATCCGGCCGTAGTCGCGCAGGCCGAGCGCCTCCCACGCCGCGCGCGCGACCTGCTCGACCGCCGCGGTCAGCGCCGGGCTGGCATCGCGCAGCAGCACCGGCTTGGTGCCCGCGTAGTCGACGTGGTCCTCGTTCCACTTGGCGGCGTAGCTGACGATCCGCGGCCGATCGGCGGGCATCGCCGAGAAGTCGATCTCGTGGAGCGGCAGCACCTGGAGGTCGGGCGCGTTGCCGATCAGCGTGACGTTGAGCTCGCGGCCCTCGATGTAGCGCTCGGCGAGCACCGCCTGGTCGTGCTCGGCCATGAGCTCGCGGGCGCGCTGGCGCAGCGCCGCCGGGGTCGCGACCCAGTTGGCCTCGGTGATGCCGACCGACGCGTCCTCGTGGGCGAGCTTGACGAACCATGGATAGTCGAGCGCGTCGAGCGCCGGGTCGTCGAGCGCCGCGGCGTCGGTGAGGAAGCGATGCGGCGGGGTCGGGATGCCGCGCGCGATCAGGATGTCCTTGGCGCGCTGCTTGTGCAGGCACGACGCGAGCGCGAGCAGGTCGGCGCCGGTGTACGGGATCCCGAAC
>VBLP01000292.1:0-2095 GCA_005887925.1 Deltaproteobacteria bacterium
ACTTCCAGGCGCCGCAGCTGGTGACGGTGGTCGGCAACCAGGGCACGGGCAAGACGCGGCTGATGAAGGAGCTGGTTCCGTTCCTGGCGCAAAAACGCGACCGGACCTGCCGCGTGTTTCACGGCGCCGCCGAGCGCGACGCGCAGGGCGAGCCGGTGCGCCACGCGGCGCTGAGCTCGCTGCTGCGCGATCGCTTCGAGCTCCTGCCGGTGCCCGACGAGGCATCGCGGCTGCGGTTCGCGCACGAGGTCCGCACGGTGATGGGCTCGGACCAGGTCGCCGAGATGCTGCACTTCGTCGGCGGCTTCGTCGGGCTCGATTATCCGACGACGCCGTTCCTGCGCGCGGTCACCGAGAACCCCGAGCAGCACACCGAGATCGCGCGCATCGCGCTGCGCCGGTTCATCGAGCTCGACGCCGCGCAGTCGCCGCTGGTGCTGGTGCTCGACGACATGCAGTGGGCCGACGGCGACACGCTCGGCCTGGTCAGCGAGATCGTCACCGGGCTCGGCGGCTCGGCGGTGGTGCTGCTCACCGCCGCGCGGCCGGACATGCTGGTCCACGCGTCGGGCTGGGGCGAGGGCGCGGTCGACCACGAGCGCATCGACCTGCGCAACCTCGAGCCCGACGCCGCCGAGCAGATGTTCCGGAACCTCTTGGCGCGCGTGCCGAACATCCCCGAGGAGACCGCCCAGGCCGCGGTCGAGATGACCGGCGGCAACCCGGCGTTCCTCGAGCAGCTGGTCCGGCTGTTCCTCGACAACGGCACGATCGACACCCGCGGTCCGGTGTGGCGGCTCGACCCCGACCGGGCGGCGGCGACCGAGCTGCCGGTCTCGATCGAGGAGGCGATCGAGGCGCGGATCGCGGCGCTCGAGAACGACGAGCGCGACCTGCTCGAGAAGGCCGCGGTGTTCGGCAATGTATTCTGGGTCTCGGCGGTGATCGCGATGACCCGGCTCGAGAGCGCCGTGCCCGACGCGCTGCCCGGGCCGCTCGACATCGAGTGGGGCGAGGGCGAGGACGTGCGCCGCCGGGTCTCGGACCTGATCGCGTCGCTGGCCGACCGCGACTACGTCCTGCCGCTCGACTTCGACGACTCGAGCATCCAGGGCGAGTACGAGGTCGTGTTCAAGCACAACCTCGAGCGCGAGCTGATCGTGCGCTCGACCGAGGTCAGCCGGCGCGCGCGCTACTACCTGTCGGCGGCGCAGTGGCTCGAGGCCAAGACCGTGCAGCGCAGCGACGAGCAGCTCGAGTCGCTCGCGGTGCTGTACGAGCGCGGCGGCGATACCCGGCGCGCGGCGCGCTGCTACCTCCAGGGCGGCGACCGCGCCCGCGCGCGCTACGCGCCCGACGAGGCCCGCGCGCTGTACGAGAAGGGCCTGGTGATGCTCGGCGAGGTCGACGCGCCGGCCCGGCTCGATGCCCTGCACAACCTCGGCGACGTGCTCGAGCAGAGCGGCCGCACCGAGGAGGCGATGCGCTACTTCGCCGACATGCTCCAGCTGTCGTGGCGCTACGACAACTTCGCCAAGGCGGGCGCGGCGTACAGCCGGCTGGCGCGCGGCTATCGCCGGTTCGGCAAGTACGACCTCGCGATGGAACACCTGCGGCGCGCGCACGAGCTGTTCACGCGGTCGCGCGACGATCGCGGCATCGCGTCGACGCTCGACGACATGGGCCGGGTCAACTGGCTGCGCGGCGGGTTCGGCCAGGCGCTCGAGTTCCACCGCCAGGCGCTGACGATCCGGCGCGCGCTGGGCGATCGCCGCTCGATCGCGCTGTCGCTGGCCAACATCGGCCGGGTCCACCACGACACCGGCGCCTTCAAGGCCGCGATCAACCAGTTCCGCGAGGCGCTCGATCTGCGGCGCGACATCGGCGACCTCGTCGGCGTGGTCCAGTCGCTGTGCGACCTCGGCGGGGTCCACGCCGAGGACGGCAACCACGAGCTCGCGCTCGAGCTGCTCGGCGAAGCCCGCACGATGGCCAGGGACATCGGCGACAAGCTCGCGCTCGCCGATGTGCTGTCGCGCGCCGGCGAGGTCAAGGCCGCGATCAACCAGTTCCGCGAGGCGCTCGATCTGCGGCG
>VBLP01000292.1:2274-8444 GCA_005887925.1 Deltaproteobacteria bacterium
CTCGCCCGCGCCTACCAGGGGCTCGCGAGGGTCAAGGACCGGGCGGGCCTGGCGGCCGACGCGATGAAGCTGCGCCACCGCGCCGCCGACATCTTCCACCGGCTGCGCGGCGCGGCGGCCAGCGCCACGGCGACTGAGTAGGGACCATGACGTCCGATCCTGCGCTCCAGCGGCTGGCGGCGGCCGTGCCCGACAACGTCCGCGCGGTGTGCAGGACGCTCGCCGCCGCCGGCCACCAGGCGGTCTGCGTCGGCGGCGCGGTGCGCGATGCGCTGCTCGGCCGCGCGCCCGGCGACTGGGACGTCGCGACCAGCGCCCGCCCCGAGCAGGTGATCGCGCTGTTCCCGCGCGCGATCCCGACCGGGCTTGCGCACGGCACCGTGACCATCGTAACCGGCCGCGGCGCGGCCTCGCACGTCGAGGTCACGACGTTCCGCGGCGAGGGCGCCTACAGCGACGCGCGGCGGCCCGATCACGTCACGTTCGGCGTGCCGCTGGTCGAGGACCTCGCGCGCCGCGACCTGCGCGTCAACGCGATCGCCTACGATCCCGCCGCCGATGCGCTGATCGATCCGTACGGCGGCCAGCGCGACATCGCCGAGCGCGCGTGATGCGGGCTGTGCGGTTCGCCGCCGCGCTCGAGTTCGCGCTCGATCCCGAGACCGAGCGCGGCATCCCGCCGGCGCTGCCGTCGCTCGCGAAGGTCAGCAAGGAGCGGATCTGCGACGAGCTGCGCAAGATCCTCGCGACCCGCGCGCCGTCGCGCGCGCTGGCGATCGCCGAGCGCACCGGCATCCTCGCGCTGATCCTGCCCGAGCACGAGACCGGGATCGCCGCATGGGCGGCCGCGCGCGAGCCCGATCGGCGACAGCCGAGCGCGGGGGGTGGGGACCCCGACGGCTCTGCCGGCGGGGCGGGGGGCCTCCCCCGTGGGATCGGTCACGACGGCCAGCGCGCGCGCTGGCTCGCCCGGGTCGACGCGGCGGCGCCCGAGGCGCGGCTGGCCGCGCTGCTCGCCGAGCTCGCCGATCCGGATCTGCCGCTGCGCCGCCTCGATCGCCGGTCGCAGCGCGCCGCCCTTGCGGTGCTGCGCCGGCTCAAGTTCTCCAACGACGAGAGCGCGGCCGCGTCCGTCGCGGTCGGCGCCGCCGCCGCGGTGCTCGTCGCCGAGTGGAGCGATCCCGAGATCCGCTACCTGCTCGCCGACGTGACCCGCGGGCACGCCGGGGTCGCGGTCGCGCTGTGGCGCGCCGACAGTGCGGCCGAGCTCGCCGATCGCGCGGCGGCGATCCTCGATCGCGGCGACGCGCTCGCGGTCGGCGAGCTCGCCGTCACCGGCAAGGACCTCATGGCCGCGCTCGAGATGTCGCCCGGCCCGGCGATCGGCCGGCTGCTCGCGGCGCTGCTCGATCGCGTGCTCGCCGACCCGGCGCTCAATACGCGCGATCCGCTGATCGCGGTCGCGCGCGGCCTCGAGCTCGAGCTCGCGCGCTGACGTCGACAGCACGGATTGCCGAGTCGCGCTGGATCAGGCCCGTCGCGAGGCGGCGAGCTTCGCGCGCGTCGTCGGACCGCGCCCTGCCGGGGATCGAGGCCCGGCTCGCGCGCTGGCGGGCGACCTGGTTCGCCACGCTGGGGTCGCGGTGGTCGGTCACAATGCCGGCGCCGAGGGCCAGCCCACGCCGGCGGTGGCTAGCGCAGCTCGGCGCCCGCGTCGACCACCAGCGTGCGGGCGCCGCGGCCACCGACGATCACGCGCGGCAGATCGAGCCGCGCGAGGCGATCGCCGAGATCGACGACCAGGTGCGAGGCGCGGCGGAGCAGGTTGGCCAGGCCGACGCGATCGGGCTCGGGGTCGCCGGCGCGCGACGCGGCGACCTGGGCGGCCAGGCTCTGCGCGTCGACCAGCCGGAGCGGCGCGGGCGCGGCCGCGAGCAGTGCGGCAGGTCCGCCGCCGCCGCCCTCGAGCACGACGGTCCAGCCCAGCGCCGGGAGCTCGAGGAACGACACCGACAGCTCGCGGCCTGCCGGCGGCGCCTCGCTGATGATCACGCCGCTCGCGTCGGACGGTGCCCGGCCGGCCGCGACGAGCACGGCGGTGAACGCGGCGCGCACCATCGCGTCGCTGGTCAGGTTGTGCTCGACGGGGCAGCCGGCGGTCTCGCTCGGCAGGTCGTGGCCGAACGGCTTGACCTCGATGGGGTAACCGGCGCGCCGCGCGAGCTTGACCGCGGCCGACGGCGTGGTCGCCACCGCCTGGCGGGTGATCGGCACGCCGTACGCGGACAGCAGCACCTTGGTGTCGTGATCGCCGAGCCGGCGCTGATCGCGGCCGGGCGGCAGCTTGGCGAGCTGGCGAGACAGCCGGTCGCGATCGATCGCGAGCTCGGCGGACGCCGCGGCGGGGGCGGGGCCGAGCCCGACGGCGATCCGCTCGGCGGCGCGGCCGAGCATGCCGATCGCGCCGAGCGCGGGCCGGGCCCCGTGGAGCACCGCGGCGTCACCGGCGAGCTCGCCGCGCGCGGCGACCGGGACCGCGAGCGCCGGCGTTCCCCCCGGCGGCGGCCCGAGGCTCGGCTCGTACAGCACGACGTCGGTCGGATCGTCCGGTGACGCCAGCGGTGACCGCGCGCCGCCGAGCTCGGCGTCCGCGGCGATCGCGATCGCCTGGGCCTCGAGCCACGAGCCGGGCGGCGCGACCACCGCGACGCGCGGCCCGGCCGGCAGGCCGAAGCGCACGAGCAGCACCACCGTCTCGAGCCAGGCGTCGACGTCGTGCCCGACGGCAGCACCGAACGCGCGCAGGTAGGCGAGGGCGGCCGCGCGCTCGATCGCGGCCCGGCCGGTGCCATGCGGCGGTGGCGCGAGCAGGCACACCGGGCGTCCGGCGGCGGCCGCGCGCGCACACACCGCGGCGAGCTCGGCCGCGAGCGCGGCCCCCGGCGCGGCGTCGAGGGCCCACGCGATCACGTCATGGCCGAGCGCCGCGTCGATCGCGTCGGTCCGATCGCCGCGCTCGGCGCGGTTCGGCCGTGGCTCTCGCGGCGGCTCGGCGATCCGTGCGTCGATACCGCGAACCTCCAGCGCGGCGACCGCCGTGCTGCCCAGGTGTGGCGGCGCGATGACCTGGACGCGCGTCGTGGCGAGTGCGCTGGCGATCGAGCGGGCCGAGGGCATCACTCACTCTTGGCGCTCTTGGTGCTCTTGCTGCCCCGGGCGCCCTTGCCGCCCCGGCCGCTCCGGGGCTCCTTGGCATTCCTGGAGTCCTTGAGCGCCTTGACGTCCCTGGACTCCCCGGTGTCCCTGGCATCCCTGGCATTCCTGGAGTCCCCCACGTCCTTGACGTCCCTGGATTCTCTCGCGTCCCTGGATTCTCTCGTGTCCCTCGCTTCCCTGGCTTGCTTCGCGGCTCCCGCGCTCGTGGCGTTGCGATCAGGCACAGCCTCGGTGGGGCGGCGCGGCGGCAGGAACACCGCGAGGTGATCGACGACGCGCTCGACGCTTTGGCACGGCTCCTGGCTCGCGCGCGGCGGCACGGCGCGATGGCCGAGCACCAGCGGATCGAGGCCGAGCGCCGCGAGGTCGAGGCGGCGCATCGATGCCGACGGCGTGGGCGTCGGATACTCGTCGATCGGCGGGCCCGGCATCCGCAGGCCGATCACGGCGGGGCCGTGGATCCGCACGGTCTGGAGCACGCTGCCCGCGATGCGGCTGGCGTGGATCATCGCGCCATCAGCGGCGAGCGCGACGACGTGGGTGAGCTGCGCGGCATCGCACAGCTCGGCGATCGCGGCGACCTCGGCGAACCGCTCCGGGCGGCTGGCCTCGTCGACGAGGATCGTCGTCGCGCCCAGCTGGCGCGCCGCGCCCGCCATGACCTGCGCCCAGCCCAGGTAGTCGAGCTGCAGATCGGTCGGCACCCCCACGCTGGCCAGCCCCAGCCGCGCCGCGCGATCCGCCGCGAGATCGAGCCAGGTCTGGTCGCCGGCGGCGACCGCGGTGGCGCCGGCGAACCTGGCGCCGGCCTTGAGCGCCCCGTCGAGCCAGCGGATCGAGCGCACCGGCGGCGCGCTGCCGAGCCAGATCGCGACGGCGAGCCCGGCCGCGGTCATCGGTCCTCCAGCGCGCGCGCGAGCTCGACGAGGTTGGACGCGATCGGGCCGCCCAGCGCGCCGTCGACGCCCTTGCCGCCGGTCGAGCCGATGCGGACCAGGCTCGCGGCGCCGGCGACGTCGATCGCCGGGATGCCGACGGCGACGCACAGCGCGGGAGCCAGCGGCGCGCCGCGCTCGATCACCGCGCCCGGCTCGAGCGCGGCGGTCTCCGCCGTGGCCGCGCTGCCGACGACGTGCCCGCCGAGGACGTGGGCCAGCCGGTGCGCCGCGCGCGCGACCTGGGGGTCGGCTGCGGCGTCGTCGCTGATCGCGATCAGCGTGCCGGTGGTGCGCGCGAGCGACGCCGGCTGGGTGCCGACCAGCTCGATGCGCGGGTCGGCGCCGCCGGGCGGGGCCAGCATCATGACATCGATGTCGTCGTCGCCGTGCGGCTCGAGGCGCGGCGCGGCGCCGACCAGCGCCACCGCGGCGCCGCTGTCGCTGGCGCGCATGTAGCTGCCATCGCGATCGCGGAGCTCGACGTCTTCGCTGCCGATCGCCCGCGCGCGCAGGAACAGCCGGGCGCCGATCCGCGCCGCCGTGCGCGGCCCGAGCTCGCTCGCCGACGGCGCATCCGCGCCGAACACGACCAGGCGCGGCCGGAGATGATCGAGCACGGCCTGCCACGCCGGGCCGAGCGCGCTCCACAAGGGAGCGATCGCCGCCTCGGTCTTGACGACCACGATCTTGTCGGCACCGCCGCGCGCGAGCGCCAGGCGCACCGCCTCGACCGCGCGGGCCTCGCCGGGGACCTGCGCCATCGCGACGCCGGGCGGCAGGCTCTCGGAGCGCGACCGCGGATCGTGGACGATCACCGCCGCATAGAGCGTCGCACCCCACGACGAGGCGACGACGCGCCCCGCCGCCAGCGCCTGCAGAGACGACGCGTGCGGCCAGGCGCCGTCGAGATCGATGTGGACCAGGACGGCCGCCACGTTCTCACGACGCTAGCGTGCGCACCCCGGCTGGTCAACAATTCGCTCTTATTCCCGCGGTTTGCAAACTCGCTCGCAGCGCCCGTTGCGGGCCTCGAGCTCCCAGCCATGGCGCGCGCACACCAGGCGCTCGCCGTCGACAAAGCCGTCCGAGATCCGGCCACCGTCGTGCGGGCATTCGTCGGCAACGACGACCAGCCGGCCGCTCCCCAGCCGCGCGACCGCGACCCGGCGCGCGCCGATCCGCGCCGCGATCATCGCTCCGCGGGCCAGCGCGCGGCCCTTCGCGGCCCCGCCCGCGCCGCGCGCGCCGCCGTGCGACTCGCGCGGGCACAGCGCCTCTGGCAGATCGCCGAGCTCCACGAGCTGGGGCACGCCGTCATCCGGATCGTAGCCCAGCTCGTCGATCAGCTGCGCGGACACCGAGCCCATGCGGCGACGCTACGCGGCCGGTCTGACAGTGCCGCGGCAGCTCTCGCCTCGACGATCGGCACGGCGCGCGGCAGCACGCACGGATCGTGGCGGCCGCGCGGCTCGAGCACCGTCGGGTTCCCGGCGGCGTCGACGGTCGGCTGCGGCTGCATGATCGTCGCCGTCGGCTTGAACGCGATGCGCACGGTGATCGGCTCGCCGTTGGAGATGCCGCCCTGGATCCCGCCGGAGCGATTGCTGCGCGTGCCGATCGAGCCGTCGTCGCGGCGGTAGAACAGGTCGTTGTGCTCGCTGCCGGTGAGCCGCGTTCCGGCGAACCCCGAGCCGATCTCGACGCCCTTGACCGCCGGGATCGACATCATCGCCTTGGCCAGATCGGCGTCGAGCTTGTCGAACACCGGCTCGCCCCAGCCGGGCGGCACGCCGCGGGCGATCGCGCGGACCACGCCGCCGACCGAGTCGCCGGCCTTGCGGGCCTGGTCGACCCGCTCGATCATCGCCGCCGCGGCCGCCGCGTCGGGGCAGCGGATGTCGTTGCCGTCGACCGCGTCGCGGCCAACGGTGGCCTCGTCGACCGCCGCGGCGATGCCCGACACCTCGTCGACCCACGCGACGACGGTCACGCCGAGCGT
This sequence comes from Deltaproteobacteria bacterium, assembly GCA_005887925.1. Lineage (GTDB taxonomy): Bacteria > Myxococcota_A > Polyangia > Haliangiales > Haliangiaceae > JABFXX01. The sequence goes on from VBLP01000292.1 coordinate 8,428, forward strand.
GGCGAGCAGCTGCTGGG
>VBLP01000283.1 GCA_005887925.1 Deltaproteobacteria bacterium
AGCTCGCGATCATCCGCCGCATGGTGCGCGACCTCGACTTCGCGATCGAGATCGCGAGCGTGCCGATCGTCCGCGAGCCCGACGGCGTCGCGATGAGCTCGCGCAACGCCTACCTCTCGCCCGATCAGCGCCGTGCCGCGCGCTCTTTGTCCACCGGCCTCGCCGCCGCCGCCGCCGCGTTCGCCGCCGGGGAGCGCCGCGCCGCCGCCCTCGTCGCCGCCGCTCGCGCCCCGATCGACGCCGCGGCCGACACCCGGATCGACTACGTCGAGCTGCGCGACGCCGAGGAGCTGACCCCGGTCACCCACGTCGAGCGCCCCGCCGTCCTCGCCCTCGCCGTCTTCGTCGGCACGACCCGCCTGATCGACAACCGCGTGCTCGGCTGACCGCACCTCGATCGCGCTGACCGACGGGGCGGTCGATCAATCGGGCGGGTACAGCCTGGGGTAGCCGAGCAGCGGCAGGTCGCCGAAGCCGTCGCGCACGGCGCGCGCCGCGAGCTCCATACCGGCGTCGCTGTTGGTGACGCCCACGACGCCGGCGCCGCGGGCGCGCGAGCCGACGAACAACGAGCGGAACCCGCGGTTGACGCCCCAGTGGAAGATCCATTCCGGCTCGGCGAGCGCGACTCCGACGCCCCACGACAGCCTGCGCTCGGCGTCGACCGCGATCTGGCGCTCGGTCATCCGGTCGACGATCGGGTCGCCTGCGGGTGCCTCGATCAGCCGGCGCACGAACCGAGCGTAGTCGCGCGCGGTCGAGACCAGCGAGGCAGCGGCGAGCGGACGGTCGAGCGACGAGGGCACCGCCGCGCCGGCCCGATCGTGGCCCTGCGCCCGGTTTCCGGTGCTGCTCGGATCGAACGTCGATCGCGACATCGCGAGCGGCGCGAGCACGGCGCGCCGGACCAGCGCATCGAGGGTGTCGCCGCGGGCCTCGAGCGCGCGCTGCAGCAGCACGTAGCCCTCGCCGGAGTACTGCCACGCGGCGCCGGGGTCCTGGTCGAAAGCGAGCGGCCGATCGCGCGCCCAGTTCGGCAGGCCGGCGCGATGCGATAGCAGCAGCCGCGGCGTGACCTGCGCCAGGCGCGGATCGGCGAAGCCATCCTCGCCGCCCTGGTAAACGTGACGATACGGAGGCGGCGCGATCGCTGTGATCGGCGCGTCGAGATCGAGGGTGCCGCGCACCGACTCGGCGATCACCGCGAACGCGAACACCGCCTTCGACAGCGAAGCGACCTCGATCCGCGTGTCGGCGTCGACATCACCGAACGCGATCAGCCGGTCCGGTGCGCCACGCGCCACGATCGCGATCGCAGCGCCCGGAATGCGGCGGCGTGCGCGCTCGGCCTCGAGCGAATCGCTCGGCACCGCGGCGCTCGACCGGCACGCCGACCATCCCAGCGCCGCCGCGTGAAGGAAGGACCGCCGTGACAGCTTCGCCCGCAATTCTTGCGTTGCTTACCACGGCGGAGATCGGGCGGTCCTGGGTGCAAACCAGCGACCTGAGTTCCTCACTCGGGCAACGCGGGACGCCCGCGGCGGCACGGCGAGCCGTGGTCCAGGCGCACGCGTCGATCGCGGCGTGCTGCGCTACATCGCGAGCAGGTCACGCGGTGATCGGCCAGGGCGTCGGGCGCTGGCCGCCCTGCCAGTTGTTGTTGCGGCCGTCCCAGTAGGACAGCTTCGCCTTGCTCAGGTCGAAGTCGTCGAGGGTGTTGAGGTGGATCGCGACGTAATCGCCGCCCAGCACGTCGAGGTGGCCGAATGCGAAGCAGTGAACGCCACAGTGCTTGCAGAACTTGCGCTGCGCGGTCTTGCCGCCCCATTCGTAGGTCGACAGGCTGTCGGCGCCAGAGACCAGCGTGAATGCGGCCGGCCTGGCGATCGCGCCGACCGAGTTGATCTTGGTGCACACGGTGCAGTTGCACATGGTGCCGGTGGCGGCGTCGATGTCGACCTCGTAGCGGACCGCGCCGCAGTGACAGCCGCCCTGATGCCTGGTGAGAGAGGAGCCCGTCATCGTCATACTCCTTTTCGCGTCGTTGGTCGTCGATTCGAAGGCGATGGAGCAACTCTGCCAGGCTCGCTTGACAGCCTTCTGTCATGTTTCTGGCATCGACGCGCTGGACATCGTACGAGCGTCCGCGCGCCAGCGCTCGCCTCGGCGCGGTCAGGCGGCGCGGGTGGCCGCGATCGCGCCGAGCTTGGCGGCCAGGCCCAGGCGGTAGAACCGGCGCAGCTCGGCGAGCATCTCGGGGATCCGGCGCGGGGTCACGAACGCCTGCTCGAGCCAGGCGGCGTAGCGCTCGGCGTTGTCGTTGGCGGCGCGGTAGCGGGCGTGCTCGTCGTGGTCGAGGTCGGGCTCGTAGGCGATGTCGCCGAACAGCCGGCGGCGCAGCGCCGCGGAGACCTCGGCCTCGGGCTCGGTGACGAGCAGGCAGGTGATGTACTTGTCGACCTCGGCCTGGAGCTCGAGCTCGAGCTGGCTGACCGGGCGCTCGGCGCGCGCGCAGCGCACGGCATAGATGAAGTGGCTGACGCCCTCGACGGCGAGCAGGAAGTCGCCGAAGTTGTGGTCGCCGAGCCGGTGCGCGGGATCGTGGCTGGTCAGGTTGGCGAGCGCGCGCGGGTCGACGAACAGCGCGAGCGACAGCTCCCCGTCGGCCTCGCACACGAGGAGCTGCTCGCGCGGCTTGCGCGCGGCGACGAGCGCGTCGCGCAGGTCGGCCCCGACGATGTAGTCGGCGATCTCGACGCCGGTGTCCACGCGGTAGAGCGCTTCGAGGCCGCGCTGCACACGGCGCAGCGGCTCGGCGGTCACCTACTGGATCACCTTGCAGCCCGGATCGACCAGCAGCCCGGCCTGCTTGAGCTTCTTCTCGACCCACTCGTCGCGGGTGCGCAGCCAGATGTCGTACAGCCGCCCGATGTCGCTGCTCGCGTTGAGCTCGGCGATCGTCACCCGCTTGCGAACCTCGGTCAGCACGTCGACGAACCGCGGGAACTTGGCCGCGAGCTCTTCGTAGACCTCGCCGATGGACTTGCGCGGGCCGAGCGAGCGTGCCAGCTGGGCATAGGCGCTCTGGCCCAGGCCGACGTAGTAGTCGATGTCGATCAGCGACCGGGTCAACGATTCCGCAAAGAACCCGGCAATGTAGAGCGAGGTGTCGCCGACCTCCTTGAGCGTGCGGACCCGTTGCCCCCCGCTATCCGGAGCGCCGGCGAGCTTGAGGCCGAGCGGTTCGTCGCTCAGCCGCGCTGTGGTGAACTCACCTAGTAATCCCACCAGGTACCAACCGGCGGGCTCGGAGGCATCGAGATCGACCGCCGAGAGCGCGTCGGTCACCACCTCGTGGAAGAACTCATCTACAGAAGCAGCCAGAGTTACGTCCATCGTCCGATCTTCGTCCAGGGCGGGCGAACCGCAAGATCTGTACGAATTCCCCCACCTTGCGAACGCTCCGGAGACGCACCTATTGTGGCCAACGAAATCCACCCTGTAGGGCTTGCGCCGGAGAGCCGATCGCCTTACCTAGGGCGCTGTTAGCAGTCACCCCGGGTGAGTGCTAACAAACGTCGGTTTTGACCAAGAACATCACAGGAGAGAGCCACGTCATGAACGTTCGCCCGCTGCAGGATCGCATCCTGGTTCGCCGCGTCGAGGAGGTCGAGAAGACCCGCGGCGGCATCATCATCCCAGATTCCGCGAAGGAGCGCCCGCTGGAGGGCAAGGTCGTCGCCGTCGGCTCGGGCAAGCGCACCGAGGACGGCACGCTGGTCAAGCTCGACGTCAAGGCGGGCGACCGCATCCTGTTCGGCAAGTACGCCGGCACCGAGATCAAGGTGGACGGCGTGGAGCACATCATCCTGCGCGAGGACGAAGTCCTCGGCGTGATCGAGTAAGGAGCATCTGTATGGCTGCCAAGGAAATCATTTTCGATGAGCGCGCCCGTTACCGCGTGATGGCCGGCGTCGACACGCTCGCCAACGCCGTCAAGATCACGCTCGGCCCACGCGGCCGCAACGTCGTGATCGAGAAGTCGTGGGGCGCCCCGACGGTCACCAAGGACGGCGTCACCGTCGCCAAGGAGATCGAGCTCGAGAACAAGTTCGAGAACATGGGCGCGCAGATGGTCAAGGAGGTCGCGTCCAAGACCTCCGACAACGCCGGCGACGGCACGACCACGGCCACGGTGCTCGCCCAGTCGATCTACCGCGAGGGCTCCAAGCTCGTCGCGGCCGGTCACAACCCGATGGAGCTCAAGCGCGGCATCGACACCGCGGTCGCGGCGGTGGTCGAGTCGCTCAAGAAGCTGTCGACGCCGACCAAGGGCAAGGAGGACATCGCCCAGGTCGGCACGATCAGCGCCAACGGCGACACCGACGACGTGGTCGAGGGCATGCAGTTCGACCGCGGCTACCTGTCGGCGTACTTCGTGACCGACACCGAGCGGATGGAAGCGGTCCTGACCGACGCCTACGTCCTGATCCACGAGAAGAAGATCTCGAACATGAAGGAGCTCCTGCCGGTGCTCGAGCAGGTGGCCAAGGCCGGCAAGCCGCTGCTGATCGTCGCCGAGGACGTCGACGGCGAGGCGCTGGCGACGCTGGTGGTCAACAAGCTGCGCGGCACGCTGCACATCTGCGCGGTCAAGGCGCCCGGCTTCGGCGATCGCCGCAAGGAGATGCTCAAGGACCTCGCGGTCCTGACCGGCGGCCAGGCGGTCACCGAGGACCTCGGCCTCAAGCTCGAGAACCTCACGCTCGCCGACCTCGGCCAGGCCAAGCGGATCACGGTCGACAAGGACAACACCACCGTGGTCGACGGCGCCGGCAAGAAGGCCGACATCGACGCGCGGGTCAAGACGATCCGCAAGCAGATCGAGGAGACCACCTCGGACTACGACCGCGAGAAGCTGCAGGAGCGGCTCGCCAAGCTGGT